>NZ_CP030119.1 GCF_006968745.1 Brasilonema sennae CENA114
AATTTTTATAGCCAAAAACTTTTAAACTGAGGAAAATAATATCATGATTCAAGTTTTAGTCCCTGAAATCCTGTCCGAATTTAAACCAGAATTTAAGCTCAGAGATTACCAAGAGCGTGCGATCGCCCAAATCCATGAGTTCTTCAAATCTAGGCTAATAAGTGTCCTGTTATACGCACCCACAGGTGCTGGGAAAACGGCGATGTCATCTCAAATCATCAGAAGCACTATCATTACCTCAAAAACCTGATTGTCGATATGTACAATAAGGAAGCACCACCACAAGACATAGACCTTTGCTTCCAGAAGAAATCGGGTTATGCCGCGCCAGACGATTGGTATGACTCTGTATTGTTTGACGAAAAACACGGTTGGGAAGTAGATGTGCAAGTTTATTACAGGTACTTGCTTTCATTCCTCCCTAGTAGCGCACCGCAGAATAGAGAATGGATAAATAAGTGTATACAACGTGAATTTAAGACAGCGATCGCCTGGGCAAGAGAAAACCTCACCGCGTCTTACTCCCGAACAAGTTTTACTCCTGACGAAATCAACCAGGTAGTTGACGCAAGAATCAAAGACTTAACCTCTTACCAAACCTGGTGGCGCATCTTAGGGTTTGAAAAAGAACCACTAAGAGCGTGTGTTGTTTAATCGCTATCTACGCGGTGAAGTCACTAAACCGCTTACCGTTGTTAAAGATAGCTACACTGATTACGGCAACAGGTTTTATCAAAAGCGCGACCAGCCGAAGCTTTAACGCTGTTTAGCGGGTTCTAGCATCTAGAAAGCATTTGACCACCCGAATTTCACAATAATTACCTAGAGTTTTTAGTTAAAGCTCATGGCTATGAATACCTTTTTGTGAGAAATTCGTCAAATCTTTATAGAGAGAATATTTCACCTATTTGAAGGGGCAGGTTACAAAGGATTAAGTAGAAAAATCAACTTATATGAAGCGCACCCACCGAGTAGAAATCGCTCTCAACTCAGATGAGAAACAAACTATAGAGACAAAGGCACAACTATGTAATGTCAGTACAGCCCAATACCTCAGAGATTGTGGGTTGAGACGAACCCTAATGGCTAAACCACCTGCTGATGTGATTACCATTCGGATAAGTGCAGGTACTGCTAAAAGCAAACTGATGATGCTTCGACATCTAGCGGGCGAAACAAACAATCAACAGATTCTAGATACCATAGACGATGCGATCGCACTCGTGGATAAGACAATTGCCGCCTCATTCAATATAAACATATCAGAAGAAACTACTACCAATGGATAAAGAACGCCTGTGACTTACACGTAACTTAACGAGACTATAAATGCAATAATAATAACATTTATAACACTGAGAAACAATTGTCATCTAGCAGTAGTCCCAGACATAGTTAAACCATCCCCAAGTCAACTTATACTATTCCCAGTACAAACAAACTAGCTAACTATGTGGAAACTACAACTAGGTCTGAGACTACTCCAGCTATACCTACAACTAGTCGCAGTTGCTCCCAACCACCTCACTCTCAGATACATTTAGTTGAACAAGGTATGTTTACACCCGGTAGTAACGATAGAGTATAGGAACGCTACACACAGAATTAACCAACGATCAGTTGAAATAAAACTAATTGTCGAGATTTCAGCAAATGTGATTACCCTTTGGGCGAGAAGAAGATCATCGCAGAACGACTCCTTCGGGGAAAGTATCGCACTCTTTGTGAGCATTGCACGGTAGCTTTTGTAGAGAATTACAGTTACAAGTGCTACATTATACTAGTTAGATAGAATCGAAGAATATCAATAAGTAATGGCAACGAGATAGTCAAATTGTGCATGAAAATTGCCCTGTCTCCACAACTACGGTTTCTATACGAGTAGACGGGAGACTTCTGACAGGCTAGCGAAATCTGCGCCACTACAAGATTTCAGTTCACAAGATAAAGCAGTAATTATCAGCATATGATACCTGTTATTTACAAGAAGGGTAGCTTCCTCGACACCCTAAAATATGTATTAGAGAAAGATGATGCTGCAATTATCGATACCAATATGATGGGAACTAGCCCTGGAGAGTTAAATTTGCAGTTCCTTGCAAATAGGTATCTCAATAAAGGAGTAACTAGAGCGTGCGCTCATCACATCATTGCAATTGCTCATAGGGAAGGACACCACGAACATCTCTGGGACAGCCAATATGGGTATGTAGTAGGAGAATACTTAAAGGAAATGGGGTACTGCAAGGAAGGAGAAGCACTAAGTCAGTACGTAGCGGTGAGACACTGCGATCGCAATCACGAACACGTCCACATAATAGCTTCACGCATTACCCTGGATGGTAAAACTGTTTCAGATTCACACGACTACTTCAAGGCACAAGAAACAACCAGGAAAATAGCGGCTGCCTTAGGGTTAGAAATAACTCCTACTAGCAATCAAGCCATAGCTAATAAACTAGATAAAGAGTATGGGATTACCGCTGCTGTCAGTTCAAACCGCTCAAAAAGCATCAGACAAGTTAACAGTAAGCACAAAACACCTTCAGCCAAAGAGATAATCAAGCAAGGGATAGCCGCAGCAGTTGAGAACAAACCTGATGTAGGGACTTTTATCCAACGCCTGGGGGAAAGCGGGGTACAAGTCTTACCAAAGCTAAAGGGGAAAGAGTTACTAGGGTTTAGTTATATTCACAATTCTGTGGTAGTTGCTGGGTATCAGATATACAAGCCTTACAGTTGGAAAAATCTCCAGACTGAATTTGGAATGTCATATAACCCAGAGACAGACTATGATACCCTAGTACGGGCACGTACTCAAGGACAAGAACTACTCCTCAAGGGAAAAAATACAAGCAGCACAACCGATAATAGTGACGATAGCAACTCTGACTCTCATAAAAACAAGAGTGCGATCGCGTTTGGCAATAAGGGTAACCAGCAGCCAGATGAAAACGTAGTCATACCAGTATTGCTAAAGGAAGGTAAACGCAAGAAGTGGCTATCAGTCGATAGCAGCAAATATGGCGAGAAAGAGGAAGTACCAGAAGCCGAGTTTACCGAAGTTGAAGAAGACACTAACGTGGTAAGTCAGTCTAATACAGAAGTAAAAGCAGCACCATTAGATACCACATCAACTGAGAAATTCACTCAATTAGAGCTTTTAGATGTAAAAGTACCAAATGTAAAACAAACAAATTCAACTAAACGAGATAGCCCAGAAATAGGTGGAAAAGACGCCACATCTTTCAACTTAGTACAAGCTAACTTACAGACTACTGATACAGCAGAAAATCAACCATCTGAAGAAGATAAACACTGGGCAGAAAGTATCTTACCTGCCGTCGGTAAAATCTGGCGACTAGCAAATCAGACAGGAAAAATAAAGTTAATACCTGGAGGAACCAAACAGGTAGAGGGAAGAAGTTACAGAATTACTATCAAAGATGAGAGATTAAGCATCTCATTTCTTCAAGACAATAGAAAGGTAGCATCATACGATCTAGAAAAAAACACAGTATTAGCTGCCAGCCCAACAGATGAAGATAAACAATACTGGAAGAAAATTACTCAGAAACAGTCAGTATCTATAAACAAAAAAGATGTAGAATTGTAGTTTACACTACCCCTCTTCACTACAAGAAGCTTGATATTCTGCCCAGGCGCAACCTATTTCATTGTACCATTCGTCTAGAATAAGCCATTCATGTAATATACCTGAATTTAGCATAAAAGCTAGTTCTATAAATGAGACATTTTCTAAATATTCCATCGAATACATAAATCAAATTTTTCAGTCATGAAATATCAGGATTATATCACGTTAAATAAAGCATTTGTAACAATTATCAAATTCTAGTTGGATGTAAATTTAATTGATTAAAAATAAAATCGAGTGGGAAAGGTTATCGTAAGTAGGCAGATGGTTATTGAGGCAAAGCATTTCGACACTCGTTTAAATCAGTGGATTCATAACGATAACAATCCAAGCAATGCAGACTCTTTACTAAAAGAGGAGTTAAAAAATAGCCTACTAGAACATTTTTTCCCAGAGGCAGAATTCTCGTTCGGACATATGGACGAGAAAGCTACCCCCGACCAGTTAAAAAACCACCCGGAAGGACACAAGCTACTACTATCTTCAAAAAGCCGACTGTTATATGGACCAGAAGAATATCTGGAAACCATAAGCAAGTTATGCCCTGACAACAAGGATAGAGGTGCATATGGGTCAATATTCCTTGGCTCGTGCAAAAATGCCATCAACGCAGAATTAAATATTCTCATCGTAGATGACAGCACAGGAAAAAATGGCGGAATCATCAACAATGACCAAGCTTATCGCCTCACCGGAGACTGCTACGGACAAATATCCACAGAGTTATACCAACAGTTAACCGGACACCAAAAAGGCGACCAATACCGTGTTATCCAACACCGCTTCGGATGGACAGATAAAGATGGGAATGATGATAAGTTCAGGTTTGGAAAGGGTATTCTACGTCCAGCTAATCTCGACCAAATCCTTAATTATCAAAACCCTAACCAACCAAAAATTGATTTAATCATCCCTCTATCTGCTTTTAAGGGAACAGATAAAGACAACCCGAATGGTCCGACCAAACCCCAAATTAAACCAGGGCTGTACCGCCAAAACATTTGGTTAGGGGAAAAATCTCAATCTGAGTTAGGTAAAACTGCTATATCTCAAATGATTGCTTCCTTTCCCAATGGGTTAAAGGATTTTGCCGAAACAGTAGAACTTGAAGCAGCAAAACTCAAAAAAGCGCTGGATGACCCCCGCAAGATAGCTCAACTTTATTGCGAGAAATACGAAAAACGCAAAACCTTCCTCGAACAGCAAGCCGCTGAACTAGAAGAAGAAGCAGCTGTTGATCAGGAAGTCGCTGAAGAATTTGAAAAACTACAAGAACGAATTGCCACCGATACAAATATTTACAAACTCATTAAAACTGATCTCGAAGGATGGGGACAACTCCTAGAAACTGAAAAAATTCAAAGAGAACTCGCCCGATTTGTCCAAGGCGAATGGCAAGATATTTCGGTTGGGAAAACTCTCACCTTTGAACGGGCAATGGTCATCCCATCCAAAGACCTCCGAGATGGTGAAGTCTGCATTCCTCATTATCAAGATAGCGAACAAGTACTTAACTTCCGCTCCCCCTTCCTCAACTCCAATGGTCTGTGTAGCTCAACCAACAAAATAGTTGATGATATCATTGGACCTGACGGCAAGCCTTTAGCAAGTGTTGTCGCCGTTTCGGATGAAACCTCCGAGCGCATTTACAACCGCCTCAACAGTCAAATCAAATCCATCCTTCCCGAACTCCAAGAAAAAAATATTCAACTAGAGAGTATTGAAAACTACCTTGACCAAAATATTGGGAAGCTGGAAACAACAGATAAAATTGAATTCACTAACAATTTTAATGAGTATATTAAGCAACTAAATAATGAAGGATACCAACTAGAAATCTTACCCCAAGAATCCGAGCAAGAAAGACAAGCCCGCGACTATGATGGCGACTGTATCGGATTCGACCATGCTAGCAAATACCCAAACCTCACAGCTGAAGCTATCTGGCGTAACGTACCTGAAAACGCCTACGAACCAACTGTCAAACTCAAAAAACAATCGTTTTATCGGGAAAATGGCACTCAACCCGAATTTGAGGAAATCGCCATCCACATGAGTGATGGTATCAGTGTTGGTGTAATCAACAATCACCTGACATCAATTGAGGCGCTGGAGTCAGAAATTACTATCCTCAAAACCTTTGGTAGCGAGAAAGACCAAATAGAGTACGTTATTCAGGTAGCCAAACACTACGAAAAGTTATTTGACCAAGAAAATAGCGCACAAGCGCACGGTGACACCAGCCCAGACATCTCCAACAAGTATCGCGGCTATATGGAAGAATTTGTCCAAACGTTACGGCAAGAACCTCTCACCCAAGAAAACGCACTCTTTGCAATGGACATCAATACCCGGATATATCGGGAAATGGTTGCTGAAGCCGCGTTCCAAAACCAAATTGCAGTTGACCTGTTCAAAAGTGCTAAAAAACCAGAAATGGATGTTATCCGCAACAACAGTCGGATTCTTCATCGGGAAGTTAACTACATTCGTGATAAGAAAAAGGATGTTTACTTTGACAGTACTATCGAACCGACAGGTTACTCACCTGTTGAAATTCTCATTAGTAAAACTAACCAATATTTTGAGAAAGCCCAATTAGAATCACGCGAACTAACTCAGTTTTCAAACCTTTTTAAGGGAGTAGAATTTACCTATGAACAACGCTTGCAAGCCACCCTCGCCAAGAGAGAATTTGATAAAGAGTTTAACAACGCCACACGCTATACCCAACGTAAAAAGACAGAAAAGGGATCATCAGCAAGTATTGATATTGGAAATGGTCAAAAACTCGATGTTACAAATCTCCTTAAATATGACCATCCCCTTATCTGGAATGCACATAAAATTACCCTAAAAGTCTCAGAAATTCCACCTGAAAAACGCTCGATAGATAAACCTCATCAGTATCGGGTTTACGCCCAAATTAATGATGAAACTGAAAACGCTAAACCCAAGTTTAAGACACTAGGAACTGTATCCAAGGAACAAGAAAACTCGTTCCAAGAGCTAGGAATTGTTCCCAACAGAGAAATTACATCAACTAAGATATCCTTCCAGCCAGAATTAAGTGAAGGGCAAATTAAGTTGATGTACCAAAAGGCTTACCAAATCGCCGAAGACTTTTATAATTCGATTTCTGATAGCGAAGCGGGACGCGATCGCCATCGCGTCCTAGAACAAAAGCTAGCAATGGCTGCTGCTACTTGGGCAGTATCAACTACTCGTGAAGGTTCTAACTCTAAAAGCCAACAAAACGAGGTTGAACAAGAAGTTGAAAGACAAAAGAAAGTATCAAATTTTGTATTTGCTAGCTTTACTCAAGAAATTATCCAGCAAGTAGATAAACTTCAATTTACTAATTTTACCCTGACGGGACATAAGCATAAAAGTGAAACAATCAAGCAGGTAAATCAAAATAATCCCCAGGAAATTAGATTTAATATTAGCGAGCAGAAAGATAGTAGAGGTAATACTGTAATCAAAGATGTCATTGAAGTAAAGAATCCTGAAACAGGAGAGTATGAAACCTTCGCCAACATCAACGCCACTGATGGTAAACTCCCCATCGGTACAACTGCAACTGGTACTATTGAAAAAGGAGAAGTGTATACAGCCACAGCTAAAATAAATATACCTGGAGGCATAAATTTAGAATTTCAGGTTAAAGAATTACAAAAGTTTCAATGTAAAGACCAAAATTTTAATGGTGAGGAAGTAAATTTAATCATCCTCAAAGATAAACTGGAACGAGAAGATTATGTTATTACCTTTAAAAATGGTTACAAGGAAGAGAAATTAGGTACTCTTTCTAAAGAATCAGTAATAGCAGGAATAGAACAGGGATGGCTGGCAGAAAAACCCGGTCAAGGTGGTCAAAAAGTACAATTAGAAATCACAAGTATTGCTACAGGTGAAAATGCCTTCGCTATTGGAAAGACAGCCAGTGGTAATTTAGTAAGAATAGATATTAACGACAAGCTTAAAAATATAAATTTTCATGGACAAGAAATAACAGCAACAGTTAAAGCTTACGACAAACAGGATGTATATACAGCCAAGATTGGTAATTTATCTCTTGGTATTATCGGTCAACATACGGAAAAAGCATTTGGAAACAGAAGTAGGTACAGTCAAAAGAAAAGTACAGTACAACAATTAGTAGATGCAGGCATAATTAATGAAAGTAAAGTACAAACAACCATTCCTGTTATTCTCACAAGCAACGAAACCACCTGCAAACTAACCATTGACCCTGAATCAGTACAATATCCTGAAACATGGGTTAAGCGCTACCAGTTAGTTGACCAACAAAAAAAGACCAATCCAGTAGAGCAAAAAAATAATCAGTTATTCGATAAAATTACCGAACGTCCTACTATACTATTCCAAAGTGAGGAGGATAAATTAGTAGGATTAGTTGGGTTAGCTGTCGATAGTAAAAAATCTGAGGTGACAAAAGAATTTTTAGAAAGAGTAGGAATAACATACGACCAGGTTGCTAAATCACAAAGCAGATTGGAAGCTAAAAAGGGCATGACAGTATTCATGCTTGATGAAAGTACAATTACTCCCAAAAGAAAAGAACAGTTTCTAGAAAGATTTGGTGGTATCAAAAGTAATGATACTCCGCCACTACCTGCCCCCATTATTCCTGAACAAACTGTATATTTTAGCCATCCTAACCAACAGTATACCTTAGAAGATAACTCGCAAGTCATTAAAGAAAGTATTGGATTAGTAGTACCAGCCCAAGATGCCATTCTTGTCAACAGTTGGTTAGAATATAAAGACACAAATAATAACTACATTATCGAGAAAACTAGCAATGTAGCTATATTCATAATCGAAAAAGACACAGTCAGTAGTGAATTAGAAAAAGGTCTGACTCGTCTATTAGGAGAAGCTATCAATCTTGGTGAAATAGATGGATTTTACCAATATGAACAATTAAGTAATGAGCTTAATCAAAAAGTAGAAAAAGAAGGAAGCCTGTTAGAAATCAACTCTACACCACAGCCAAGCCAATACAAGCAGGCACTTCAATCACTTCCGAATTGTTCTAAAGAAATTAGTAAAGAGGAAATACCTTTACCAATAGTACCAGCAAAACCAGTTCAAGAAGATAGTACAAACGATAAAGAGTTAAATATAATTCCAAAACCAGTTTCACCAATTAGTAAAACTGTTGTCGAAGTTAACCCACCTACAGAAAAGATTGTTCAAGCAGTTGAGTTATCTAAACTAGGCGATTTTGACTCCAGCATTACAACGTTCAATGACCAAGAAGTTGAGTGGGTAGCTTGTATTATCAACGTAGAAATCCCAGACCGAAATAACCAGGACGAATGGCTCAGTTTCACAGAAACCGTCGCCGAAGAAATCACGGTTTTAGAGGCAGCTACCAAGAATTATTTATCTCCAGTTAGCGAGAATATTTTTAATATTCTCGAACTCAAAACTAGAGCAGCCCAACAAAGCAATCAATCCCTCCTTGATGAAGCTAATACTCGTAAGGAAACCGAAATCGCAAAATATGGGCAGGAAATATATAACGAACTCGAAAGCAAAGCACAGCTCGCACTCTTGAGTGAACAAACCCCTGAAGCACTACCCGAAGTGGTAGTATCAATTGGTAGTGTTGCAGCACGGGCAACATCTGAAGGTATAGCCGCTGCGGTCATTACCAAAGATAAACAGCAGATACAACTTACCCAAGTTCTGCCTAAACTCGAAACCACCACCTCTCAAACTTCATACAGTGGGGATATTGAACATGCCGAATACCAAAGCCTAATAAACGGACTTACTGAAGCAGCCAGCGCTGGGTACAAATCTGTCCGCGTTGAAACCAGCAACGGGAAGTTTCTCGAAAACTTTGACCGTCCGCGTGAAAACCTCAAACCACTTCACAAACAAGCAAAAACACTTCTCCAACAGTTCGAGAAGTATGAATTAGGCTGGCAGCATCATCTCACTAACCCCGCGTATAGACTCGCATCTACCACTGCTCACGAGATAAGCACCGCACAATTTATTACTTCAGATACCACACAGCAGCCGCAATTACCCATAAATAATCCATCTAGCCAAAATCAAGGAAATGGAGATGCGCTTGTGAGTACAACTGCTGCGATCCTCCCTCCGAGAACCGAGCCCTTGCGAGGGATAAGCCGGAGGCTTGACGCTACGCATATCGCCTATAGTACTTCTAATGAGAATACTATTATTTCAAATCAACCCTCCATCCAAGAAATTATCACCATTGGAAATCAAACCGCAGCGCGCGCTCAAAATCCCCAAATTCCAGAAGATATCAAGATTGCTGGTAAAGTGCCAATGGTTTACTCGCTCTTACTACATGGTGAACCCCCCAAACTACCAGTCAACACAACCATTGATGCCATGCGCGGACACAGTAGAGTACACACCACCAGGGGTGTGGACTACCAAAAAGCTTATGGCATCAAGGAAGGAGATATTGCGGTAGCCCTTGGTAAAAATGGCAAGCAAGTAGCCTTCCGGGTAGGTAAGCAATACGAAATCACCCCCCAGATGATTCAAAACCCAGCTTATCAACAAGCCTGGGCGAACTGGGAAAAACACTCAGTCAAAGAACTTACCCAAACTCAGGCACAGAAGGGTAGGATATATGGCTTATTTATGGAACCTCTGGGGGATTACGTCAACGGCAAGATTGTTCCATTCGTACCCACCAAACAACCTACAACAACCACAGTTAACATTAGTCCCGACTCCAGCGACGGGTTAGGCGCTGCACTGTCAAACGCCACGATGCTTGCCAAAGAGCAAGGCAAATTACAGAATGATTATCCAGTATCGCTAGGTAACAACCCCACTGCACCAGCAGGACAATACGGCACTGAAACGCATACAGCCAAAGCAGAAGGAGTTCCCTACACGTCAGCCGAGCAAGCTTTCAACCACCAGAAACAAATAAACCCATCTTTCTGTGATGAGTACAAGTTAATGGTAACAGTCCTTCAAGCCAAACTTGAACAACACCCACGCCTTGCTGAAACAATTACCAAACGTGGAGGAACCAAATGGCTGGAGAACTGCACCAACATTACCAATAGTCAAGATAAACAATGGGAAGGTAAGGGTAAAGAATCAGCATCTATCCGAGCGTTATCAGAGGCATATACCAATGTAGTAGAAAAGAATATAGCACCTACCCCAGAAAACACAGCCACAACAAGTGAAGTACCAAGCGATACAGTCACACAACAGAAAACTTCTAAAAGCACCAAAAACCAAGCTTTCCCAATTAATACTAAGCCAGAACAAATTGATATAGGCAAAACCACTAGTACAGAAAATTTACCCACACAACTGCCTCAATTTGCCCCCGGCATCAACCTTAATTCCCGTAGTCCAGATCCACTAGGGGCTGTACTTACCAGTACAACCGTCAAATCCAAGCAGATTGGAACTATAGCCAATGATTACCCCGTTTCATTCCGCAATAATAAGGAAATGCCTGCCGGAACATACGGACTAGAAAGTTACACTGAATCTAAGCCAGCAGCACAACCCTTTCTATCAGCCGAACAAGCTTTCTACGCCTACAAGGAAACAGTGCCCCTAAAAGAACCAAGGGTACAGCTGATGGCTGAAATCCTCCAAGCCCGGTTTGAGCAACACCCCAAATTAGCCGAAGCCATAACCAAAAGGGGAGGAGATCAATGGCTAAAACAGTGCAGTTATCTTGTATCAAGTGGAGAGAAAAATTTTTGGGAAGGAAAGGGATTAGAATCACCTTACATCCGCGCACTCATCCAAGGATATACCAAAGCACTAGAAAATTCAAATTCTCAACAAGCAGAAAATTATACAGCAGAAGCAATACAGCTTACCTCCAACCAAAAATTAGAATCAGAACCACAAGGGAAAAACACAGAGACAAGCTTCACTCCAAAGTTGAACGCAAAGAATATCTCCCCGCCCACTTCTGTTAAAAATCAAACTGAAAGTTCACATTTAAATACAGACGTTCAACAGGCATTATTACAAACATCTACAAATACCCAAACAAAGTCGATAGATAAAACTCTCGATAACATTAAAGAGAGTACTATTCAAAATCTTCAAAATTGGTATCAAGTTGCTCACAAATTAGGTAGAAATGAAAAATATATCGCTCGAATTCAAGAAGTCACTAAAGAATATATAAATGAAAGCAGTTACAGTCTAGAAAATGCATTCCAAGCTATGTCGCGTGACATCAAAGAACTACAGCAAATTGATGAAATGACAACCCTTGTCCAAAGAGTTGTTCAAATCTTTGGTAAAGAAGATGTTAACGGTATAATGAGCGTTAGAACTGAAAATTATAAAAATTATCAAATAGCAACACAAGCACAAGAGAAAACCTATCTTATTAAAGATAAAGATAGTAATATATTACTATATATTCGAGATGGCAAAACCCAAGTCAATAACCTTAACGAACAAATTGTAAATGACTTTAGGTTTATGAATTCACGAATTGAGAATAGACTTGAAAGTGTAAAAATAGAAATTATATAAAGGTAAATCAAATGATAAATATGACAGAAGCAATGCATTATGCCAATATTCAAGAAAAAATGACCCAATTAGGCATAACTGATGAAAGTGTTGCTAAAAAAGCACAAGAAATTGGTTCAGTTACCCCAGAAGAACAAAAAAAAGCCGAAGAAGCACTTTGGCAAGAATCAAAAATTGCTCATGAAGAAAAAATAGCACAAGCACAAGTTAACATTGAAAGTGTAGAACAAAGTGTAGAAGCAATCAATTTTAGAAATTTTAGCTTTCACCAAAATCAAACTATAACCGCCGATTTAGAAAATCAAAGTTTCAATTCGGATCAAAAAGATGATGATAACAATAGTAAGAGTGAATTAGCAGTAGAAAATAGAGAAGTCATCATCGCCAAAAATTCTGATGTACAGCAAGTAATGATTCCTAAATTATTAGAAATCTTAAGTAATGAAGGAAAACAGGGAAATGGATCGGTAGTTTATCAGGGTGAAAAGTACACAGTCAATATCCAAATCGAAGAAAGTTCAAATACCCTCTCCCTTGATAGAAATTCAGATTCAGAAAATCAAGAAGCGCTCTTGGCTTCCAAAAATAATGATGAACCTATTTATAGTATCATAGTCAACAACGTTACCCAAGAAGAATTTGAACGGTTTAAGTTACTCGTTAATCATGAACAACTTTACCGCAATAAGCAGCAAGCTCAACAACAGACTAATACAAAATCTTCTGATAATGAGCTTGAGTAATTAATCAAAGTATTCCTATCAAGATACCGAAAAAGAATCCACAAGTAAGAAAAAGATACTTATTCGGTATCTTGTTTTTAGGAAAAGTAATTCCAGCCATGCCAATACAATAAGCAAGTCGAAAGTAGTCAGCCTCAGCGAACTGACCTACAAAAAGATTGCTAAGAAAAATCAATGATTGAAGACTAAAACCGCAAAAAAAGAGCCACGATATATCAAATAGATTGGAGAAATTCACAATGCTATCGATAATATAATCCAACCAGATTTTCTTTTTTTGAGGCTTTTCCATTTTAAGAAGCGGCATTATCTACAAGTAAGCGTTTCTCCTGAGAATAACATTGAAAATTTGCCTCTAAATTAAAGATTATGACAAATGTTGAACCTTCTCCTACCTGAGAAAACACGCTAACACTGGCTTGGTAACAATCCGCAACATACTTAACTGTACGCAAGCCTAAGCCAGTACGAGCTACATGAGAGCCAGTACCATTGAGAGTAAATGTTCCCTCAGCAGCTAAACTGCCCAATTCCCGTGCTTTACGAAAGCGCTTTGCACTTAGACTATCCGTTTGGGTACAGCTTTTGCTGTTAAGTGCAGAAGTTCCCGTTAAGTAACGTTCCTCAAGGGAATAGTTTGGCAAAGAAAATGAACTACCGCTAAGTCCTATGCACCCACTTATCCCCAAATCATTATTCAACTGCTTCAACTGCGTTGAGGTGATACCCACGCCAGTATCTTGAACCACCAACCGGAGGAAACCACTTACTTGAGTATCAAGCTTGATGGTGACAGAGCCACTAGCAGAAGTATGCTGAAAAGCGTTTACAATCAAGTTGCAAACCATCCGCCATAGGTGACTATAATTTGCGTACAAGCACACATTAGCAACTTCAGACTCAATTACAAGGGAGAAATTTATATTCTGTGCGATCGCACTATTAGAGAACTGAGCATGGATGGAATGCAGCAAGCTAGCAATATTGATATATTCGATGTTTCCTCCTGGCTCTTGATTCAACTCACTCTTCAAATCACTAAGCACACCTAAAGTGGAAGTGATTGTAGAGCACGAGGTCTCTAACACGGAACGCAGCTGCTCAAGGCTATCGCCATACTTACCTACTCTAGTCAAACCCAAAACAAAGTTAACCGCCCTCAAAGGATGATAGACGTCGTGAAATATCATCTCCAAATATTGAGGAAGCCTCCGAAGATAATCACTTCGCTTGTGCAAGCATAAATTCACACGCTTCATTAGCTCAGACGAAGAAAAAGGATACACCAAAAAATCGTCAAAATCCAGAACGCATGAATCATCTGCTGATTGCACCACCTTAATAACTGGTAAACCTTCCAAACGGATACTAATTGGCTTTAAAGTAACGTCCAGTATCAAGTCAATACCTTTGAGATTGTCAGGTATTGCAGACTTAGTAACCACCAAATAATTTGATTCATGCAAGCTATCAACAACACTCGCAACAACCTGATTACGCTTTCTGCCAATTACTAATATCTTACACAGCACAGCAGTTACATACAAATACTACTCCAACTATCAAAGCACCATATCACCAGCCTTTACCACAGAAATATTACCAAAAAAAACAAGCCATTCAACTTAATCAAAAATTTAATCTTAAGCTATTTATTTATATTTTTATAAATATAAATAAACTAATTTTATCGCTATTAATTATGTATAAATATTACCAAATTGAGGCATCAACGTGAAAGTAATGTTAGAAAGATTATCACGGTGTTATCCAAAAACTTTATAACATGAAACTTATCAAAACTGTCATAATAGAAGACCAGAATATATTTAGACTTGGTTTAAAAACTATACTAGAAGAAAGCAACAAAATTAAGGTATGTGGAGAAACAGGATACGGAAAAGAAGCTCTAAGTGTCATTCAAAATACAGAGCCAGACGTGGTCATTGTGGATATTGGACTACCTGACATCAGTGGAGTACAAGTAGTTGAAGAAATCAGAAAAGTCTACTCAAACAGAATTAAAACCATTGTGACAACAGGAAGTTGTGAGAAAAAGATAGTCAAAGAAATATTTAAAAAAGGAGCAACTTCTTTTTACAACAAAAACAATGTCGAAAGTAAAATTATTGAAGCTGTCATAACCACCTACAAAGGTGAATCTTGGATTGATAGCACAATACACACAATTGTAGCACAAGCAATGTGGGAGCCTAACACTAAAGATACTCCCGGAAATATGATAACAAAACGAGAGTGTGAAGTCCTAAAATTACTAGCCAAAGGACTAACCTATGAGGAAATGGCTAACAAACTCTGCCTGGAAATTAGTACTGTACGTTCGCACGCTCACCGAATAATCAGTAAGCTCGATAAACCAGAAAAAGACGAAAAACATAGGCCCACTAGAGGAAAAGCTGTATGTGAAGCTTTAAAACTAGGAATACTCTGCCCAGAAGACTTAACCGAAGAAGTCTACAAAGAAGCGAAAGAATTCGTTCCCGATTACAAGAAGCGCGAATTTTTTGCTGCGTAATCACCTATTTCTTAGTCTTAGCGTTAATTATACAGCCACCTGGGTTCTTACCCTGACGACAGGTTTGAATAATGCCAGCATTATCGGTATAAATCTGTCGGGCATCACGTCCTTCTTTTGATTTAGCCCATTCTAAAAGTTTAGCGTCTTCAGGCTTAAAATTTGTCACAGCAGAAGATTTAGCAGCAGATTGCGATGCTATAGCCATACTAAAAGTCAAAGCCCCTATAGCTGCACCTAACGCCAGGACGCAACCAAAAACAAAACTAATAGTCGCTAAATTAAAGTTATTGACATCAGACAAACCTAACCTAACAAGAATACCTTTCTCACTTTTGAGAGGAGTAGACTTTTGAGTATTCCTTACCAACTCTTCAGCGGCTTTAGCTATTGCAGCCTGCTGCTGAATAATCGCCACTTCAGCCGCATGACTTAATTTGTTATCAACCTTGAGCGTCCAGCCACCTATCACAGTATCAAGCTTGGCAGGTAGCTGCATAATCGCATATTGAGTGGTACCAATCTGTGCCCATAATTTAAACAAAGGGTCCGATGGCTTCATACCCGACTTGGCCATCAACTCTTCTATATACTCTTTCTCTTTCTCTAATTGCTCTTTATTAGAAATATCATCTATGGAAATATTTTTAGTATCGGTCATAAAATTGTCAATGAAAAGGAATCAGAATGTCAGCTAGGAACTCAGAATTACTCCACCCACAAGAACCCCTATCCCCAGAGGGGACCCCGAGTCCCCCAACACCTTGCCATGACTAGGTTTCGTCTTAACGAGCGTGCCAGTCGGGTCTTAAACCCACCTATTCATCCACCCTTCGGGTATGCCTGAGCCTTCGGCACAGCTTCGCTCTCACGGCACGTCTTCGACGTTAGCGTTCAGCGTCTGGTGGAGGAGATACGCAGTCGCGCCCGAGAGCGGGAGACAAGGACTGCGCCGTGCTGTCTCACCAGTCGCACAGGAATCATTCTGACTCCTGGCTCCTGACTTCTGAATTCTTTTTTGATAAACTGGCTTCTTGCTGAGTTAATTCAGTACAGTCTCTTTTCAAGCCTAAATATACTAGAGCAACCTTGTGATCCATAACAGTATCATGAAAATTCTCCATCCAATTAAATACCACCGAGCGATATAATACTTGCATATCTGACTCGGTGGTGATCGCCATCTTGTAAGGTAAATTTGTATCTTCTAAGTCTTGATAAATATAATCTTCAAGCTTAGGCAATATCAGTTCTACTCCCCCTAAGTTATTAATATCTTCCTGGATGTGAGTTCCGTCATAGTACTTAAAAAAATTACTAAAATGTTGATTTTTGACTACTAAATAATCTCCACGATTCCCAAAAATATGATAGAGCGATTGCAAGTATTCTACACAATCTCTGCGGTTGGAAATAGGATGAATAAAAGTAGCACGATAGCCTAAGGAATTCAAATTCTCTAAAAAATATATTTCCTTCTCAAATCGAAAAAAATCCAAGAGATTCTGACCTGGCATATCAGTCAATGCCAAATCAATTTCTGAAAACATCTCCAGTTCGTTTAATAAAAGGTCAGAATCACCTCTATTCAGTCCTAAATGCCTAATATTAAAGCCTAACTTGTCATAGACCGATAGCTTATTAGACAAGTCACCAGGACGGTAACCGTGGTAAAAAGCACGAATATTTAAATCATGCTTCTTATATAATTCCAATAACAATCTAGAAACTGTAGACTTACCAACACGTGAATCACCAATCGTAATGATAAATCGTCTTCTAAACATATAGCTTATGTAGCATCTTGAGCTTTCTCGTCTACGGCATCTTTCTCGCCTTCATCTTCTTTCACAGTATGTGAAAATCCTGACGGCAATTTTTCGCAATTAAAACCCAGCAAGTCATGAGCTGGCTTTAAATATTCTTCAAACTCATCCAACCACGACTTAACTCTTGCCCTGACAGCAATAAGAGAACCAAAATCTTTAGAAGAAGCCTGCCTGAAAGTTAAATCATTTTCATCAATAAAATCATAACAATAATCAATTAAATCAGGCATTAAGACTTCTACTAAACCTTGGTCAAGTAAGGTTTTACGAATAGGAGATGAAGTATAACGACCAAATTTTTCTTGTTCTCCAAAAAATAGGTTTTTAACAACTACATAATCAACTTTGTTGTCACAATAACTATGTAAAGCCTTTAAAATGTTTACAGAGTCACGAAGTCGATTAATAACCGATACCATAGTAACTCTGTAGCCAAGTTCATCTGCCAGCGTCTCAAAGAAAGATAACTCTTTCACAAATAATTCAAAAACTCCGCCCGATTGAGCTGGTAAATCAAGTAAAACTAATGGGAAAGTTTCTGCTTCTAAATCCATTAATAATTGGTCTGCTTTTCCTCTCTCAAAAACATTAATACAACGGACTAAGCCTAGGTTGAATTTTTCATGATGTCGGCGTAATTGATTATTACGCTGGTCAGCATCATAAGCAATACAAAAAAGATTTTTATCAATATAAAGTTGAAGCAAACCTCGTGCAAAAGTACTCTTACCAACACCACCTTTATCACCAGTAACAATTACAAGTCTCTTTGTTTTCTCTTTCTCCTGTTGTTGTTGATTATCTTGATGTTGTTGATTGTCCTGATGTTGTTGATGATTATCAGACATAGGTTTATTCCTTTTAATATTAATACGAGACATATTTAAGAAGCCTTTAAAGAAAATCTTCTCTGAAAGTTAACAATTAATTGAGACAGGCATATTTCAAGCTTTGGCATTGAAATATGCTATCACTTCACAAGACTTCCGTCCTTACACAAACTGTAAGAATTTAGGAGTCAGAATGCTTGTCAAATCAAGAATTGAAACGATAGATATTTTGTGGAAATCATCACCCCAATAGCTGGAAGCTTTGTTTATTCACCGATTCTAGATTCTGAATTCTTACAAAACACTTCCTTCCAACACTCGAATTAAGGAAATGGAAAAATTTCTCGTGTAGTAAAAACCAATTGCTAAATTCGGAATATAAATACTAATCGTCAGCCATAAGTCAAGATAGTTTGCTCAGAAACTACCCTCAGTATCTCAATCCAAACTAGAAAGGAAAACAGATTAATATTTAATTTACTTTCCAACTTTAGTATGAAATGTAAATTAAATAATACTTTATAGATATATAAAATTGTTTTTAAATATCAAATATTAAGTCATTTTTATAAAAAGTGTAATGATAAATAAACTATTAAACTAACTATATTCATTCTTAGCAATTTTCGGAAATGTCTAATAAGGTAACCGTTCAGGGGGGAGTGCCCTTGACGATACCCATTGCCTAATTAGTCGGTGAAACCCAGATATTATATGAATATGAACCCATGTAGATTGAGGCATATTGTTCAAGGCGATCGCTGACCAAGATGAACCCATGCAGATTGAAGAATATAGTCAACACCCCCAGGACTGCTTATCCTCCTTGCGGAAGTTACTTGACTCCCGCTAGATTTTTGCTGCTCGTCACTCATTGATTACCTTTGGAAGTAAAGAAGAAGAATCTTGACCAACGCGTGCGGAGGCAATAGCTTGTGTCATAAACTCCAAAACATTACGACGCTCGTACCTTAGGGTAGTAACCACAGTCATCATTCGCGCAAAAAAAGTACTACCAGCTTGTGTTTGCGTGCCAAAGCTGGTACGTCGCCATATGACAGCAGGACGAATAGCTGGACGAGACTCGACAATAAATAGGGCTTGCTGAAAAAGTCATGAAAAGGCAACAGAAGAATTGACCAAGTAGTCAGACAAGAGCAAATATAAGCTTTTGTTGTCTAAAATGACTCGAAGCATCATTTTCACTAATCAAATCAGTGAAAAAAGACGTGATTTTGAAAGTAGGCATAAAAAGACACAAAAAACCCGTGCAAGCAGGGTAGAAAGATTCATAACTAAAAAAGAAATAGCAATAGAAGTTAAAGAAGTATGAGGAAGTTTAGCCATGACTCTACCAAGGCTAAATCTTCGTTTACCTTGTCCAAACTTACCCTCAATACAATTACGAATCCTTTCGTCTTCTAAAGCTTGTTTCTTTGTTTGTGGACTGACATTTTTGGGTGGTCTTCCCAACGGGGGTCCACTAATTCTAATTCCTCTTTCTTTACACCAAGCTTGATTCTCTCTCGTGCGATAAATTTGATCAACATGAACGGATTCAGGATAATATCCGGTGTAGCTTTTGTAGGCTTCAACTTGTGATTTTAAATCTTTTGATTCGTTAAAATTATCCCAGCTAATATGCTCCAAAAATACATAGCCTTCATAGCAACTGGCTGAAAATTTTGCCCCAAACTCGACATTTTTTCCTGCTTTTCCACGGACAATCGGACGAATATGTGGTTGGCTTAAACTGACGATGCGGTCTTCTATACTCTGTTTTTTATTTTCATATAGCCATAATTGTTGACGATAAATTTCTGCTACTACTAGCAATATCTTATATTGGCTGTTGCTCAAATTTACAAGTGATGCACCCAAATCTATCAACTGCTGAATATGAGCGAAATTTCTTTTCATATATTGCAGTTGTCGTTTGATAGCTTTCCTTCTTTCTTTAATGGTTGGTTTTCTTTTTTTTGCGACTGCTAAATAATTCTTTCTTGCTATCTTCCTATAGGTTCTTGGTTTCTTTATTTTTTTGACTTTCAGGGAGGTATATAAAATATCTATAATTGTTTCTGTTTGCTTTCTGGCTTGATTTAATAATCCGAAATCGGTAGGATAACTTATATCTGCTGGTGCACAACTGGCATCTAATATTAACTTTCCCCGATTTGGAAGCTCCGGCTCACTTTTTGAATCTTCGGTTTCTGACTTTTTTTCTTTGACTACCTCCTCTTTTGTTTCCCTTGCCTGTTTGACTATTTCTTGATTGATTTTATTGACTACGTTTATATCTATTCTTTCTCTAAAGTGAACTAGCATTGAAGCGTCAAATGGTGCTTTCTTACTATAGACTGACATTCCTATAAAGTATTGCAGATAAGGATTCTCCCTTATTTGCTCTACTGTTTCTCGCTTCCCTTATTCCTAATTTTTCTTTGATTATTAATGCTCCCAATGCTATCCTAAATGTTTTAGCTGGTGCCCCTATTTCTTCTGAAAACATCGCTGCGTATTCCGCTTCAAATTCTGACCACGGTATCATTTTCGCCATGATTACCCAGCGGTTATCTGATGCTAGTTGACCCCCAAAGGGTAGTTCAAAGTTTTCTGGGGGTGTTTCTTGTTCTTGCGCTTTGCGATACATTTTCACGCATCCTGGTGCAAGGCTTTTTACCTATCTTACCCTTTTTTCTTGCACCTGCTTCACCTTTTTTCCCCTGACACTCTTTATTCATCTAGGTTTTACATTTATTCAGCAAGCCCTAAATAATTGCATTTACAGGAACACTTTCTTCTTTCAGGTTCTTTACTTGCGCTAAATGCAATTCCTTAGTAAATCCGCTGATTTCCCAGAGTTCTTTCTGGTATTACTCGATTCTCGCTTTCCCATCTCCGTAGTGTAGACGTAGAAACGCCAAGCAGTTTTGCAAACTCCCCTACCTTCCACATCAAAAACTTACTCATACTAAACAAGTATAAGTAAGTTTAACAAAGTTTTTAGCTATTTAATTTAGCTCTTGGCAGCCATCATCTCCATCGTCTCTAACGCTACCTTAGCCACTTGAACAGCAGCCTGAAACGGCAGCATCCGCACCTCTTCTAAAAGCTGCTGAACAGAGCGCGATTGCTGTTGAAGCTCACCATCATTCACACGGTTTACATCTTCATCTGCAACGCTTGATCTCTGTTGTTCTCCTTCTAGATAGACTTGTAGCTGCAACAGGGTCCATCCCTTCAGTTCAGCAATCCTTTCCAGATTATTATCATCAGGCCAAGTGCGCTCTTTCTCCCAATACTGTACAGCCTGATTACTGACACCAAGCAGCTTGGCAAAACTGCGTTGACTTCTTTCACCTCGCAGTTCTTTGAGTAACTCAGCCAACCTTTGTCTTGATGTCTCTCCTACTTGCATCTTCCATACCTCTATCTACTACAAAAATATCACAAATTTTTCCTGAAAACAAATTTTTTACTTGACAAATTGACACTTGACAATAAATAGTAAAATAAAACACGTTAAATAAAACACAGAGTATTAATGAAGTTAGAAGTCAATGTCCACTAGTGAGCAAATTGAAATTCAAGAAGTATCCCTCAATCTTTTAACCCCTCATCCATACTACTTCAGGATTTATGGTGCAAATGAAGATGTATCAGACTTGGTGGAACTTATAGCTGAAAGGAACTGGGTAGAGCCGCTTGTTGTAACTCCAGATTACGTGATTGTTTCAGATCACAGACCTTGGAAGGTGTGTCAAATACTGGGCAAAGATTGTATCCCTGTAGTTTTCAGACAGTTTCCAGACGAGATTGCCCTACTCAAAGCACTACTGCTAGAAAATGCCAGTCGTAAGAAGACCATAGAGCAGAGAATCAAAGAGGGTATGGCTTGGGAATCAATAGAAAAACATAAGGCAAAGCAAAGGCAAGGAAGGCGGACAGACTTGACCAACATTCCGGAAACTTTTCCGGAATGTTCAACAGGAGACTCGCGTGATGCAATCGGTTCACGGATTGGTCTTTCTGGAAGATCCTACTCAAAAGGACGTTCGGTCGTTAAGCGTATCGATTCTTTACTTCAAGAAGGCAACGAGAAGAGGGTCCAGTTTTTGCTGTCAGTTTTGAATAAGAGTATCGATGCTGCCCAGAAGCTACTTCAAATGAGCGTTGCAGAGCAAAATGCGATCGCACAGTTGATAGAGAAAGGCAAAGCTCGCAGCACTACCACAGCCATCCGTATGCTGTGTGAGCAGAGTCAACCAACAGTGCAGGTAAAAACACAGTCCTGTTGGAACTGCCAACATCGATTAGAGTCGATAGACAACCAAAGTATTTACTGCAATAAGTTCGGCATCCTCAACCTGATATACAAATCAGGGGATGAACGTGGTCGAGAGTGCCCAGAGTGGAGAGACAGAACCTCACCACCAGCACCATTGAAAAACCCCACCTGCACGTTCCAAGTCTTACTACCGCTTGAGTGGCAAAACCGACTAGAAGAAACGGCAGCATCAGTCGGCATGGATGCAACTACCTGGATTACTAACCTGATTGGGGCTAGTTTGTATGAAAGCTTGGACTGTCAACAACCCACCACTGATGCTCCGCATACAGTAGGGGCGCTATCAAAGCCCTAGTTGACCCGACGCCTTTTAGGAGCCTAACTTAGGCAAGGTTAAAGAACCTACCAAGAGAAAATACATTTCGGTTTTCAAACTGGTGACATCGTTAAAGCGGTTGTCAGAACTGGCAAGAAGGTAAAGGTACTTACGTTGGTAAAGTGGCAATTCGTTTAGAGCAGGACAAGGTTAATGTCAATAGGGGATAATAAAAAGGATACCAACCCTCAATCTGCATCCTACGAGGTGGAAATTACAGGGTTAAACTTACCGCAGGTGGCTTTTGCCTCCAAGCAGTTCAGGAAACCCAGAAACCTACCTCCAACAAAACCACCGCTATTCACTCACAAGCAGTATGAGATGACCGCAACTAGCGCACCGATTATCAGTGCAACGAGCGCATACCTCAAGCATCCTGACTGGAACGAGTACAGTAATGGTCGCTTTTACTTTCAGAAACCATTCGGAAAAGGGCGCTACATTGAGTTTTACATCCTCAACCAGCAATCGCATCACCCGGAATACATCTGCAACCAAGCTGAACATGAAATTCTCGCTCGATACGGTGTGATGGCAGCACGACTCCATGCGGTGTTTGCAACTTATGCAGCAATGCAGACGGAACCTTGGAAGGAGCCGTTTGTTCTCAAAGGTAGTGAGTTAATTAAGACACTACAAGTTTACAAAACTAAAAAACTGACCAAATCACAAAAACTGAAAGCAATCACTGATTTAGCCTTGGTTGTTGGGACTCTTGGTGCAGTCATCCATTGGTATGAAGGGGAATTAAACCTGTGCGTTAAAGAGCGTAGTCTACTTTGGGTGGTGAGTGTGCAGGAATACGGTCAGCTAAATCTACAGGGTGAGGTGGAATCTCCTTGTGAAGTTGTCATCCGGGTGCAACCAGGTCTTTGGACTTATAACTTCCTTAACCTTAAAGGTGAGCGGGAGAGGAGATCGTTGTATCAGTACGGACTTATACCGAAGCAGATATTCAATATAGATCCACATCGCCAGAAGTTAGCGGCTAGCTTATGCTTGTATATAATTCAGAATAGCCGCGCCCACAAGAGTGGTGTATACACAATCGAGAATTTATTGAGTAAAGTATTACCCGCAGAAGAAATAGAACGGGCAATTGCAGACCGTAGATATGGATGGAAATTGAAAGAATCCGTAGACAACGCTCTACTGGTTTTACGAGATACCCCTGGTTTCAAAATTGAGTTTGATGACAAAACTTATCCTCAATGGCTAAGACCTGTTTGGAATTTGCCAGACGATTTAGCTGAGATACCCACAAAGGAAAGGAACCAGCGCCTTTTAGGGTCAAAGTGGCTCCCTGACCACTACATTGTGAATCACTGGTTTCCAGCATTGGTAATTTTTAAACTGCCAGCCACTATACAAGAACACTTGGACGAATTAGCAACCCATAAAGCTGAGACAGGTCAAAGGATTACTAGGCGTAAAGCCAGAAAATCTGACAAGTTGCTTAATGCTAATCAAGGTGACTCCGACTCTGAGTTCTTACAGAATAAAACTGACCAATCAGTAGCTCTAACTGGGGCTATAGTACAGCAAACAAGGAAAGCCATTCGGATGAGCCAGACAGAACTCGCCCACGCTATGGGTAAAAGTCAAAGTTGGGTGCGTGATATTGAGAACAAGCTGAAAGACCAGGTGATTAAGCCAAAATACGCTCTTAAACTCAAAACTATACTCAGCATATCATAAATATAATGTTGTATTTAATACAAAGCCTGTAGATTGCACTGTGGGCTTTGTTTTTTTGTCGAAACACTAATCCTAGGGGATGGAAAAATTGTGCTTTAGTAGTTTTTGTTTACCAATCGATGCTGACAGTAAAAGCGATTGGGCTACCATAAGTCCACAAGACAGGCTACTTTGTATGCCTGCAGCACGCTGCTTTCAACACGTAGTGTGCGCTTGCGCTTACGAAAAATTATGGAAGGGGCAATAAAGCTAGGGAGTTGATTTTGTAGGAAATGCTCCCAAAACTTTTCAGGCAGTTTTTGTGTCGTCAGCTGAGGCAGAAAATAAGGTTTTTCTTTTGGAGAGCTTAGATTGACCTTCATACTTGCTCAGAGCAAGCCTCAACGTCCAAAAACTGGACTGTTTCCAACGCCTGTTTGATAACTCACTAGATAACAAAAGTTCAGCTGATTTTCTCGCCGTGACATTAACACCCCCTCACCATGACATTGAAGAAGAACTCAGTTGTCAGAACGCAGAACGGGCTAGCGCTCCGCTAACAGAATCACTTTCGTTGGGGATTGGAACCCCAACAGTTATGTCGCCAACGCCAGATCCGTAGGTCGGGAAAACGCGCTTGTGCTCTACTTGGGGAGCCACTGCGTTGGACGGGTTTCCCGGCTTGAAGCAAGTGGCGTGAGACCCCAAGACCGCACTGGCTCCCCTCATTAAGTACTGGCTGCCCTGTAGACGGTGGGGATTTAAACCCCAAGACGAGTCAATGCCAGATACCTACGGAGGGAGACCCTCCTGCAGTACTGGCTCCCCAGTCGTACAGAAGTTCATTCTGAGTTCTGACTCCTGAGTTCTGTTAGCGCAGTGAGGCGCAACCTGTTCTTTTTGTTAACACCCCCTCGCCGTGACATTAACACCCCCTCGCCGTGACATTAACACCCCCTCACCGTGACAAAAGATTTTTAAAATGCTTGATTTTATTAGGGTTACAGCTATTAGTACTTGCCTGATCATTTTTGATCATTTTTGATCGGTTAGTAGTTTTTTAGTAAAAAAAACCAGGGTGGTACTGTAAGGACGCATACAAATTTCGGGTGTGGCAGCATCGAACTCCACACAACAAAAGTCCATGAAACGCCTGTACACTTCCAAACGCCATCCCTGTCCCATCTGCGGTAACAATCACGGCTGCGCCATCCATGCCAATGGCTTAATTGAGTGCTTGCGGAGTTTTAACCAACAGGATGCACCAGCTGGCTATCGTTTCATCAAGCTGCTGCGTAACGATATGGGCGGTTTGTTTGTGAAGGACGATGGCAGTGACTACTCACTAGAATTGGGGCTAAAATTTCGACAGCAACGCTACTCAGTCAATGGTAAAGTCAAAAAGCGGTTAAGTGTAGAGGAACATGATCACCTGTTCCGATTACTGTTACAAAAAACCGTAACAACTCTGAGTACTCAACACTCCTCACATCTCCAACAAAGAAGACAATTAAGTACTGAAGAAATTAACTGGTTAAAAGTATTAGGTTGGCTAAGAACCTGGGAACCAGGTTTGTATGCCCCAATTGGAATAACCGCTGACCTCCCCGGTATATCTCCTGATAGTAAACTATTAGGAATAGAGGGGATAGCTCTAGCAGCCCTCGATCCCGACTTTCAGATCACTGGCTTTCAAATTGCCACTTTACGTACTAACCCCAAATACATCTGGCTAAGTGGTAACAACCAAGGGGGAACCGGACCACAATTACCAAATGGAGAACTACCGCTATTTTGCTGGAAACACCCCGATGCCAAAAAGGTGAAAATAGTAATTCTCTGCGAAGGAGCACTCAAGTCACTATTGACAGCTACTTTCCTATGGCGTTCTGGGCAAACTGATGTCGCTGTCATCGGTACAGCAAGTGCTGCTCACTACGGTGAGAAAACCCTGAAAGATTACCTGAAACGATTACGTCCTAAAGAAATTCGGCTTATGCCCGATGCAGGGACACTACTCAATCCCCATATTGCTAAAGCATCGGAGCAAACCCTACAACGCTGCTGTAAATGGAGATATCGGTTGACTGTGGGTAATTGGGGACAATTAGAAACCAAAGAACACCCGGATATCGACGAATTACTCGCAGCTGGTCGTCAAAATGAAATTAAACTGATTACCACTGCTGCTTACTTTAACCATTGCCATATCCATAACCAAATCAGGAAGCTACTCAAACAGAATTCATTCCATCAAGTAGAGGACAAGGTAATTGAGTTACAGCCCCTGGAACACTCCATAGACAACCTGGATTTCATTCGCCAGTATGCCACAGGTATTGAATACTGTCGCAAAGGTGGATATCAGGTAGTCGTAGTTTGGAACGATACAACCATCACACCAGAAGATTTCTTTGCTCTGTGTTCAGAAGAAGTCCAGAAAGCTCTTGCTGATGTAAACAAAGAGTGGGGAATGCTCTACAAACTTAAGCTTTGGTTCGGGCGGATGGTAGAGCGTTATCGACCGAAAAACGGTTTTGGCAACTCATATTCTGCACAACGAACAGTTAAGAAAAGTTTGGAGAAGGAAGAAAATGCCAGTACAATTGAGTACAAACCAGGAAAATTACCCAGATGGGGTGATTTTGAACATCCACCCAGAATTGTCTTTAAGAAAGGTCAACGGTTACAAGTTTACTCTGAAGCGATCGCTGCTGGATGGAAACATATCTTAGACAAAAGTCCCACTGGAACATTCAAAAGCCATGATGTAGGAATTGCTACTCCAGACGCTTTAGGAGTTGACAAGCTATGGTATTTTACTCTTCATGCTAGAAACGTTACCACAGATACTGTCGAGCACAATTATAAATATTTGGACGTTCGCAATGGCGGGATGGTGTGGGACTCTACACCCAATGGAAAACAATATCTCAGATGGCCCAAAAATAGAGAAATTCCTGACACAACTGGTAACTGCCATCGCAGTTCTGTCTTTACAGCCTTACAGAACAAGAATATCTCAATTTACTCAGGTGTAGATAATCCTGTTTGCACTACTTGCCATTTACTCGAAGCTTGTCGTTCGAGTACGGGTGCTGGGTTTGGATATCGGTTTTTACGACGAGAGACTTTGAAGTCCGACCGTATCCGCGCACATCCTGATAGTGCTCCCGATACTGATAACTTCGACTGGTCAAGTTGTGGTATCATTTGGGATGAAGCAATGCGGACAGTGCAACCTATTAGTGCGATCGCCTCCAGCGTTCAAGACTTAGACCAGGTCATAGCAAAATTAACTGTTTATCATCCAGAAATTAATATAAAGTTACAGTCAGTGTGGATGGTACTACGCCAATGCCTGACAGGGGAAGTTAAACAACCTCACTATGGCTGGAATGATGCTGCAGTTCGGGAGATGCTTGGTGAACCACCAGATAATTTGGATGAAATCATTGCTGTAGCAATGGAGGTTTTAGATCCCGACTTGGAATCACTTTTTAATACAACCAAGGAGTATTCGGTAAACCTCAGTGATTTGCCTGGGACATTACGAAAACGTTTTAACAATAAGAACTTTGAACTAATACAGAAAATTCAACAAGATTTTTCTATGTATTGGTTTATACCCTTTATGCAAGTATGGGATCAACGAATTCCTGGTGCTTTGCGCCTTTCTCAAGGTCAGTTACTGATTTCAACTCGTAATGAAAGATACTCATTAATAGCATCAGGTGCTGCATGGAACATTTATTTAGATGCGACAGCTGATGTTGAGTATTTATCTTGGTGGATGGGTATTTCAGCCGAAGAGATTTTAACAATTGAACAAGAAGTACCAATCAGCAAGAATCTAAAAATCGTTCAAATAACGGGACTAGGACAAGTTTCTAAAAATCGCAGTTCACATTGCCAAAACAGAGTCAATGCACTCCGCCAGGAGTTACTGGTACGTCATCCTAATATAAAATTCATTGATTTTGTGAAGTTCTGTGAAGAAGGTGATGGTGGATGGTTCAGAGATAGTCGAGGCTCAAATGATTTTCAACAGGTGACTGTCTTAGCGAGTTTCGGTATTCCCTACCAAAATATCGGCTCTTTAGAAGCGCTTTATCTTACTTTACGTAAAAACAATTTGACTTCCAAAGAAATTTCTGATTCGCAAGGGTTTCATTGCTTTGTAGATTGGGCAACACAAGCTGAGATTAAGCAGGGTATAGGACGTTTACGAGCGCACAATCGAACGCAAGAACAACTTTACTTCTACTTCTGTGCTGACTATGACCTTAGCTTTCTAGAGCAGGAAGTAGAGTGTGTTAATGCTGCTGATATTACCATTGAAGCTGGTTCATTAGATGAAAAATCTTGGTGGAAAATCAAGCAATCCGTTAAGGAACTTTGGGAGACGGGACAAAAAGTTACTCAATCAACAGTTGAGGCTGTTTCCGGTATTAGCCAGGGTTACATCTCTAAGTTAGCGAGCGAATTTGGTGGGAATTGGAAACAGTGGCTAAAAATATTCCTATCGCTATTAGAGACTGATAATAGCGATAGGAATAATTTGGAATCCCAGTCATGTGCTTTAAGGGAAGAAGCTAATTCAGTTGGATGTGATGTCACACCGTTGTTGACGAATGACAAATCTCATGTTGGTTTGTTGTCCCAGATATGTTCTTGGTATAAAAATTTAGATGAGCAGTACTCGAAATGGATTTTAGAAACGACTAGCTTGAAAGTACAGGTGAGAATTATTACTGCTTTACTTTCGATATTACCATTACCGTGGCATCAAGAGTTTTTCGGGCAGATCACTGGCGTGTGATACGTTGGGTGAGCATGGGACTGGCTGGAATCTGATAGCTTGCTGCCGCGTTGCCATAGCTGATTCGACATCCCTTGGTACGAACTTTAACGCTTAGAGATAACGGCTACTCTTGCTTAAGGAGTGGTCTGGGGTAGTCCGTATTACTACGGTTTGTTACGGTCTATACCGTTTTGGTAACTACCTTGTTCCAAATTTATTGCTCGCTGCGAGCCAATTGACTAATGCACTTCAGTATACGTAGGACATTATATAATTCGTTTCCTCTGTTGCGTACATCAAAAATATCTGAAGTGGCATAGCGAGGCGGATTGCCTTTGACGAGTTTAATGAATATAAAACTGCCACCAGATGTAATCATGCCAAAAACTTCTTCCTGTGATTGGGGAACGGCTAGCATATACGCTAAAATCTGGTCAAGTCCTGCCTCTACAGAATAAGCCACCTGTTTTGACTCAATAACTGTCACGGGGTCTTACACGTAAAAATTCTGCCAGCCTTGGTAAGATTTATCTGGAAGCCCCCACGTTTACGCGTGGTAATAAGGCTGGCAGAATTTTAGGGGACAATGCGTCACCCAGAATTTCTGATTGAGAAGTAAGAAGTCAATTCGTCCTTTAATAATGGAAAGTTTATCAATAGTTTCAATTTCGACAGATTTCTCTAATTTGATGTGAAAAGGAGGCAGATAGAACTTGCCAATGAATAGCAGTGGCGATAAAACAATGGTATTAACCGTGTTTTCTAATAATGGCAGATAATTCCGTAAATTGATGTAACCTGCTTTCACTTGGTCTAATAGCTGCTTTTCTTGCTCTGTCAGTTCTGGTAATTCGTCTTGCCACTCACGAAAAAATTCCTCAGAATCAACTAACTCTAATCCATAAAGTGATATGAGTTTCTCAAGAGTAATATTTTCTGCCTGAAGAGTTTGAACCATAAGTCAATCTAGTTGATCAAGGTTTTTTGCAGATGAATTGAGACAAGATTTCATAATTGGGGAATTATCAACCACCAATTGATTTCGGTAATTATCTATTGGTAAGTACAATTGATTTTAACAAAATTATGACTGATAAGATTGACACTACAAATGCCTAATGGTTTATTTCATATCTCAATCAAGAATTAACTGACAGAATTTTACCCACAATTATCGGGGTTACCAAACTCATGTGCTAATGGACGCAATCTACAAAAATTCAACAATTTGACTAGAATTAACAGACAAAGTTAGCAAGTAGTCAACTAGCCTTTCTTTCTCACCACTATTCACATAAACAGAATAGCCATGAATAGAGGCTTTAGAACAGAAAGTACGTAACTTCCTCAAGCTAAATTGCATTAACTTCTGCTTTTCCTGAATAGTATTTACTGTTGGTATCTCTTGAGAATCAAATAACTCCCTCTCTTGAGTAAATTCATCCATTTGCAGGTTTCTCTCGTCATCTAGTTGAGTATCTTTTTGAAAAGTTAACTGTAGATTTGAATAAAAATCTTCAGTCGGTTCTTGAATGAGTTCTTCCAAAAAAGATTTGGAAGTCCCTACTACTTCACTAGTAGGAGTATGAAAAAGCCAGCAAATAAATGAAAAAATGACTCCAAACAGGTAAAGATTAAACAGTAGAGCATAAGCAAAGTTAACTAGTTCAGTCATGTCAGTTTCTCCAAATAGTTAATTGGGTAGATTCTGTAGAGATTAGCTACCCAGTAGTGGGGCGAAACCGCCCCGTACTGAGTGCCACATCTACAAATTTCCAACTATCTATGAAGAAGGGAAATTATATTAAGTCAACAAGATTTTCAGACACTTGAGGTGGAGATATTGGATGGAAAAGATTAGGAGAAATTCTGGGTGGAGAAATCTCGCGTCTATTACCACGTAAATAGTTAACAAGAGAAACCAAGTCGTAATTATACCGAAGTTCGCGCGGGCAATCACAGTCGTATGGGTCAATTGGTTGACCGTTAAACTTAAAGAAATAGTTAACACCAGTAGAACACTTGTGGACAACTATTCTATTTCTATCCACGCGCACATCGGCACCATACAAATCTTGATTCAATTCCCTAATTTTGTCTAGGTGACTGTAATCCTCATGAACTATTTCTCGGTATTTAAAGTGATTGACATACCGGCGCAGATGAGCATCTGAACATAATTCAGATAATTGATCTGACCAAGAGAACCTAAATCCATCAAAATCAAACTGAAATCTACGACCAGAATAACTATCTTTGACAACAATATAGTCATCCATTTTAAAAACTTCGACATCAGCCAAACCTTCATTAAGGCTAGCAATAATATCTGGGTTTTCATACTCACGCAGCACTATCCCGTCTAAGAGTTTTTTATCAGGACAATCTGTTCCTTCCCACCCAAAAGGATGCATTCCACAGACTACTCTGTTAGCACCATGAAGGTAAGAACAACCCTTGCAGGAATCCAAACAAGCATTTCTAAATTGTCCGCTAGATTTTGCCCAGTAAAAACTATTATGAAGCCGAAAATATTCCTCCAACGCTTCTTTTGGTAAAAATTGACGTGAATGGAAATACTTTCCTACCAGGTTTTCTCTTTCTGGATAGCTAGCTTCAAAAAGGACAGTCAGTTTTTGAATTTGATAGTCATCAAGTTTAACAGAAACAATTTCTTCTTTGAAGTCAGACTTTGTACCGCAATGCGAACTCAAACGACAAAGATGTAATCCGTGTAAGGTAGGATGACCTTTGATTTGAGTTACATAATAGGTGTAAGTGACATTTCGCCGCCAAGTATATTCAACTCCTTCTGAATTAGTTTTCTCATCTTCTTCTTCACAATAGTCCAAACCAAATAATTCATTTTCTTCCTCCTCTTCTTCCTCTGAATCATCTTCATCAAGTGATTCATCAGAATTATAGAAATTAATTGCAATTATCCGGTTTGAAGACCTATTTTTTTTCTCCTCTTCCAACTCTTTATTGGTTGTACTCAATACCAAACTACCAACAGCAACAGCAGAAACAGTACCAACTAAACCAAATAAACCAGTTGCAGTTGCAAGAGCAGTTATATCCTTGTAAGCAGGCTTATTTTCTACCCCCACCCCGGCATCCGCCAAGAATGTCAACCCAACTGAAGCCGGTAAAACCAATCCTACTGAAGCAAGCATTGCTAGTAGAGAAGCCACTCCTAAACAAGAATTTATTTCTTGTAATCGATGTACAACCTGTGTCTTGAATTTGTCTTTCATAATTTCCCCTTTTGCGATTTTAACCGTTAGCTGCTAATGGCAACCCCGGCATTGGGGATTAGGGCATAGACTACTCTAAAAAGACTTACTACTCTACTGCTTTCAGCATTAATGGCACTCAGCATATTGAAACCACTCACCTGATGTTCGAGTTCAGCCGTCTTTATAAAGCCTTACCCAGGAACAGTAGCAGGCATCGAACCTGCTTAAAACCCGTATGTTTACTGTCCAAAAGTCCAAGTATTATTTTCGTTTAATTCCAATTCTTCAAAGCATTTAGTAAAACTTGGGAAATGGAAATATCTTAGCGGCATCCGAGAGATTAATAATAAAGAGAAATTGTCTAGTTCAGCTAACTGTTGTAATTTGAATAAGTCATAACTTAAAGTTTCACTAACAGAGTGCAGTCTATCAAAGTTATCTATCACTAGTAACTTCTGAAACCCATCAGATAGTTGACTTACAATATTTTGCCAATCCTGCTGATAGTACAAACCTAGACTAATAGGAATAACGTCAAATAAGTTATCCACGCTAAAAGGATATTCAAGGTTAAGATAAACGGACTCTAGGTTAATGTCTTTGAGCAAGCAGTTTCTAACAGTAAAAGTCTTACCAATACCCTGCTTACCCCACAGGTGAATATTCTTGCCTGCATTTATCTTCTCAATCAACAAACTGTAATCTTGAAAACGTAACATGACTGTTATCGGAAAATTAACTGTATATCTTAACTAAAGTGACATTAAATATGTAACTGATTGACTGTGTTTTTCTAAGCTATTTCTGGAAAATTGATTAGAAACAATAAAATTATCTAATAAAAAATCAGGTGATTGTGATAATCGCAGTAGCACACCGTCATCACCATTACTGCGATGATAGTAATGAACGACAGGTGATTTGATAACTGTCAAGTTATCGTTACGAATTGCTCGTCCTGCCACTAAACCATCCATAATAAATTTGGCAGCAGCAGCAACATTATCACTATCTCGTCCAAAGTTTTTCAGATACCAATGAAATTCAACCCATACAGCACTATCCAAACAAAATCCACAATTCTGAACGAATTTACCGATTAAGTTTGTCCAATACTTCTTAAGTTCAGCACTTGCTTGCCAACCAGAACGTGCTTGATTAATGATTTCGTTCATACTAGGTGGTAAAGGCATTGTTAATTCATATATCATCTCCCTCACCTCCTTGCAAACTATTTAAAAACCCCTCAACAACGTTTCTAAATTTTTTATACGATCTACCATCATGACGCGATAAATTAAAAACAGCTTTTACAATCTCATCAAGTTGATAACCCTTTTGATGCAAATTCAAAATAGAGTTTCTAGCTGAATCATCAAGCTGTACATTAAAACTAAAACTACCTTCAAAATCAGTCTTGAATTGCTTAGTTTTAGTAACAGCAGTGGCTTTAGATTTACCTCTGTCATGACTACTACCCTCACCAGACAAACTAGCGACAAATTCATCGAAATCTAGTCCAGACTCCCATGCAGTATAGGAGTCATCTTGGTTTTTGGCATCTATTAGCAACTGCTTGAAGTATTCAGGATCTTCATCATCAGCAACATACAACGCCTGGAGTCGCACCACCTCAGTCGTTTTGTACAAGAAATCCCCATATCCCAGCAAGTAAACTGCACGCTTGTCTTTATCGTCCCCAAGGATAATACAACTATCTTCAGGACGAGTTGTAACAAAGGCGGTCTTGGCAGGAAAGTTTGAGCGAATCAAAGGGTCAATGACGTTCTTGTCAGGACGCTGTGTGTACAATAGGACATGAATACCTGCACCACCAGCTTTTGCAAGCAACTTCATCAGCGCACCCTCAATGCGATCGCAGTAATTATCATCCGAAAGCAAATCAAAACACTCGTCAATCAAACACACAATTCGCGGCATGATAATACCAGATGCAAACCGCAAGTTGTACTGCGCGATTGTTTCAATACTGCTGTGGCGTTCAAACTCCTGGTAGCGCAATTCCATCTCCTCAACCAGGTAATCAAGCAAGTTAGCAGTAGATTCTGCATCACGCGCAACTGGGGCAACAAGATGAGGTAGCCCATCAAATTTACCAAACGTCACACGTTTAACATCCGAAAGCGCTAACTGAACAAGCGAAGGGGGATACCGTCGCACTAAATATAGGATTGCTGCTTTCTCAAACTGTGACTTTCCACCCCGAGTTCGCCCACCGCCCAGAATATGGGTGACGTTATCGCTATACAGGGGAATTTCAACATAGGTACCATCAACATCAACACCACCGGGGATGGATACCGAATGAATATCAGGTTCGCCGTCAAAGGTAATATAGTCACGGAAATAAGCAAACTGTCTGTCTAACCTGGGTATATCAAATACCACCCCTCCGGGCACAACACTCACCATTGGCGCAACTTTCAAGTCCAATTCTTCACCAAGCTGTTGTACTAAGTCATTGCCAATGTCTTCTACTTTCTTGTAAGAAACACCCCGTCCCAGTTTTACTTTAATGCGGTTGAATGTTGGACCAGTTTTGGCATCAACATACTTAGCATTGATACTAAAATCTTCCAGGGTATCAACTAATAATTTTCCTGCTTGTTCCATTGTGGAAATCTGTGAATGGATAATTTCATGAGTAGAAGTCTTACTCTCTAAAGATTTCGGTTCGTTAATTGTTGAGCCATCTCCTGTAAGTTGTAAATTTATTGATTGACCTGTAACACGTGCAACAAGCACTGCAGTTCGGTAACAATACTTCTTGATAAAATAATCTCTAGTTTTATTAGCTAAATCTGTAAAAATATGAATTGGTTTATGACTTAAAAAAAGCTTGTAGAGGTTCTCTTGAACCACTTCATAGCCAATCTGTTTTAGATAAATATTTTTGAGAGAGTCAATATATTGAAATAAATCTTCAACAGAAGAAGAATCTGCTATTTGAACAGCCTTTTGGTGTATGTTACTTTGCTCCCACTGTGATGGAACACGATTGACATGGATATATTCAAGTGCATACCGGACAAACTCATACTGGTTTAAAGTACAGTATTCTGCACATATTGATAAAATTTCTTCATCACTGGTACCTATCATCACTGATGAGTATATTACCTGAAATAAAAACTCTAAATCAAATTCAATAACCGAACGGGATAGTTTCGTTTTAAAATCCATCTGCTGTAGAACAGTTTCAGCATAATCAACCATTGATGAAGATAAAGCTTCGCGTACATGCACTATAATCTCTTCATTGCTCAAACCATCTTGTTTTGCTTGGACAATTGCAGTTAATACTTTTTGTTTTTGAGAATCAATATTACTATGATTGGGATTAGGTAGCACTAACATTTGAATTGACAATGATTACGAAAAATTATGTACCAAACTAAAAAATAAAGATAAATCAAAAGCTGAACGCTATCTTATAGTCAGTCATCTAATACCAATTCTCTGTAAACTTGCACTAAATATTTACCTCTTCTACTCTTGGCGTTCTTGGCACGCCAGGTGCTTCAAGTCGGCGGAGCCGCCCAACGCACTGGCTCGTCTTGTTGCTAATCGTTTAATAAATATTAAGTGCATCTATGGCTACGCCACGCAAGCTATCATGGAGAATTGGTATAAGAATAAAATTATCGATAATCTTTGACGAAATCCAACTACTTAATGTCAAACATAAGTCGGAGAAAGTTTTACCTATTTCCGAGTTTCAGAAATTACTAATATTTTTTGATAGTAGCTACGTAATTCTTCTAAATTTCGTGGATTCTGATTATATGAATTGCAAATAAAACTTGCCCATACCCTACCAACTTTACATGCAGCAGTATCAAACCTTCCTGCTTCAATATCACTTAAGGCATTATTACGGCGAATATATTCAATCGCCATTTTATCTTGAGAAGCTGGACTAAAATCCTTCAAGTTTAACTTTGGCTGCAAGTCATACCAACTTTTATCTAACATTTGATAAGCACCAGCTGCAGTAGAACAAACCTCCTTGTTATTAATAGGAGCGCATTGTTTCTTTAACGGATGTGTCGAAAAATCATCAAAAGTTCCCTTAAATACTAACTTACGATAACTCTCAGGTTCACTCGTTCCCGTTTCTGCCCAGCGAATTGTTGCTAAAAAAGCGCTCAAGCGTGGTGAATAAGAACTTGTATTAACTCTTGGCTCTAAATTATTTAACGATACTGAAGAAACACCAGCGCTTTGAGAACTAGAAAAATAAATACTCAAAGTAATTAAAGAAGCAGCTGACAAATGAACAGGCTGAAAACGCGATATCAATTGATGGCGAGGATTCCAAATTAACCCAACTAAACCACCAACAACAAACCCAAATTTCCAACTATCGAGTACCCTACCAAAACTAGACATCTGACAGATAGTATCTGCACTCCTTGATGCCAACCTACAGGGCAATGAAGCGACTCCATAAGAAACAGTCACACAGCCAACTACACCAATTGAACCTGAAATCAAAATGCGTCCGAGCATACAAAAATTACCGATTTATCAGATACTCGTGTAAATAAGGACGGGGGTTCTGCGCTACGCCATAAGAACGAACTTCAAAATGCAAATGCGGTCCTGTCGAAAAACCCGTACTACCTACCGTCGCAATCATCTGCCCACGTATAACTTGTTGTCCTTCTTGCACGTACAATTCGTTGGCATGACCGTAGAGAGTAGAAATATTTCCCTGATGTTGGATAATAACTGCATTTCCATAACCATTCCTTTTGTCACCTGCGCTTACCACCTGGCCTGAATCAGCTGCATAAATGGGCGTACCCATTGATGCACCAAAATCAATCCCGCTATGAAACTTGCGTTCGCCCGTAATGGGGTGTGTTCGCCAACCAAACTCACTAGTTACGGGAGTACCAGTCGCAGTTGGAAAAACAAACCGACCAGAAGAAAAAGTCTTGTTATCATCAGAAGATTGAGTTTGGTGTTGTAATGCACTCTGGAGAGATTTAACTAACTGCTGGGATTCAACCCACCCAGAAACCTGGGGAATCACCATAGCTGCAACTAAAACCGAAGTTGCGATCGCATAATTCCAAGTGTTATTTATCGAAAGCTTAGTTTTTGCCTTACTAGCTTGAAAGTCAACAACCAGACGCATTACAAATCATTTACATCCAAAATTGTTGTTGCAAAAATATAATTGGAGTTCTGGCGGTAGCGACGGTCAGATTTAACGATTGATAGAAATTGGCGATGACCGTCTTGCGACATTGACTTCTTCTGGATTTTGTGATGTTTGATAGCCTTTACGCTGCATCGCTTGATATACTCGTGATGCCAAATTACTAGTAGGTTGTGGATTAACCAAAGTTTGAATAGATTGCACAACAGACTGCGATTCAATAAACGTAGATATCGGCTGTACAACGACACAAACAACCAGCAAACTCGTTACAATGGCATATTTCCAAGCAGGTGATTTATCATCAACTGATGAGGTTTCAGATGCAGCGTCAACAGGTAATTTTACTGTTTGAGTATCATCCTCCCTCTGTGAGTCAAACTCAATAACAAACCGCATTTACCCACCCCAACGAGTTTCTTTCTTCCTAAAAGTATTCGTTTGATTGGAAAGTTTATCTTGCCAGCAACCAACATTCTTGGCGTTCAAAACTGCCTCAAAATCATTACCAGCTTTCGGACAAGCAGTTGGAGTTGAAGTTGGGATAGAAGTGGAATTAGCAGCAGGTAAAGTTATATAATTAACTGGTATTTTGACTTGATGAAATAAACCTGCTGCCCTGTGCAAATCGTAGAATTTCAAATACCCTGGTTGCAAAATATCTGCAATCCACACCAACAAAGTCATCCAAAAGATAATTCGCACCCACATACTATTCCAGTTGCTTAACAACCGGAAGTGCAAATTGTGGAACTTCCTTGGGCACGACTTCTATCTTCTTGCCTGAAGCATATCCTGGACCTGTGTAATTTCCATTTAAAAGAAAATTAATGACCATTACAAACAACCAAAACCCAACTGCACCCACCCCTATAGGTGATTTTATACAATCTCCAAGAAAGTAGGCTGGATACCAAACAAACCTCCAAGGATTCTGTGGGTGTAGTCGATGCGCCTTCCATGTCTCCACATAAGGAATCTCAATTTGAGGAATTTTCGGTTTATAAGTAGTAGGTGCAGTAATATACCTCACTTCTACTGGTTGAGTATCGTAAGTCATCATCGGAGAAACATTCCCTTGTTGCTGATTTATGACTCCTCCTTGTTGCTGTACCTGCTGCAGCATGTTTTGCAAGCGATTTACAGGTACAATTTCACCGCCTGAGGAAAAATCCGCATCAAAATTACGGCGTTGATTTCTACTCATAGAAAACCTCGAATTAACTAACTAGTCAAATGATTATTATTTGCTTGGGAGTTATTATCTGACCAAAAATCTTCATCTTGAAGTTGGGCGTAAAACTCTTGTGGAGAAAGCATCCCAGCCTGGTTGTTGACTTGATATCCACTCATTTGAACATCAGGCGAATGCTCTAACTTAGAAATAGTAGAACGCGGAGAAAATTGAACTACATTCTTACCCAAAAACTCGTTAGGGTATCCCAAGGAAGCAGCAGGAGGTGACAGCAAAGGAGAATAAGGTTGAACATCAGTAGCTTTAACATCAGCATCAGAGAGTTGATTGCTCGAATCGTTTAAGTTATCAGAAGCTTCTACGGTGTCTACAGCATTGTTATAGTCAGAAATTCCCCAGCCTAAGAAACAAGCAAACCCAGCTAAGAATATAACTGCACTCATCCAATGCACACCTGAGTTAGGGGATGGCATCATCTCAACAGTCGTGCGAGATGAACCCTCAAGGGTAGTACGAATAGGGGTACGTTTGACTGCCGCTATAACATTGAGCGAACATAAGGCTATACAAACTATTGCAGCAGCAAACTTGGCGTACATGACATCACTCCCCTGATTTGTTAACAGGCTGTTTATTAAGAACTGCCTTATGCTGGTTTTTCTTCGTCTGCTGAAGATATATCTGCCTTTGCTCCTCCCGCTGCTTTATCCTTGAGCGGATATCTGCCACTTGCGCCATCTGCTCTACTGGATCTAAATATCCCCGCGCCCGTAATAACTGCGCCTGTGCCAAGGAATAAGGCTCTTGAGCATTTCTAATTTGAATGAACATCTGATTTAAGTCAACTGATGGTTGCGATTCTAAATTCTGGGCATAATCAATCGCCTCAAGCTTGCCCAAAATCAAAACAGCAGCCGCACCAGTTGGTATTTTCTCTTCAACTTTCATACCATCAGTTCTGCGGTATCCCCAGTAAAAAGTATTATTTCCAGAAGCTGCTTCTAGTAAAAGATCCAAGGAGTTGAATTTAACTATCTCCAGCGCTGGCATATAATGCAAGCGATAAAATCCTGAGTTTTCGTCAGCCTGCATCCTGGATATCTCACCCCGCAGTTGCTGTCCCCACAACGCCGCCGCTAACTGTCGCCATCCTGTCAGCGTAGGAGTACCCTCGACTGAGGAATAGCTGGAAAGATGATCTATATTGTAGTCAGTACGCGAAAGCTTCTCCAAATAAACCTCCCGAATCTGAAAAACTTGCGCCTTTGCCTGTTGCACCTGAGATACAGAATTTCTGGGAATTTGCTGCTTCCACCCTACTATTAGAGCAACCGAACCAATTACAGATAGCGCCCCAACGGTTGAACAAACAGTCCATAAAGTGACATTTACCTTTGTCCGCTTTCTTGTTTGCTTGGTATCTCGCACAGGGGTAGGAGTAAACATAACTAGCCCTATGTATTATTAACAACTAGATGCAAAGGCGGACGTTTATTCAACTGACGGGCAAATGCTATCCCCGCACCACCAACAACTATTCCAGTAAGCAGTAACAATGGGTTCAACGCAAGAGTTGCTCCTACTCCCATCAACTGCCCTACCATACCAGATACCCCAAGGTTCATTAACAATCCACCTGTAGCGTTCATCAAAAAATCAAATGCCGCTTGCATAATTACTCCCTAGATATCCAAATTACTATTAGTGCTAAAACAAACCCAATTAATTCGCCTAAACCGACACCAACCAAAATTGGAACAATACTTGAAATCTCCTGTCTTTCTTGAGTTGGAGGGACTGCCACCCATGTTCCAACTACTGTACCAGTTACCAAACTCAAACAGTTTATACCAAGTGCTAAAGTGGATGTTTTACGAGCATTGAGCAAACTCTCATCACGCAGTTGGTAAGAAACTGCAAGCATCTGGGACACTACTTCTTCGGAGATGGCTCGGTTTTCGGCTGCGAGGACTTCAAGCGTCTGGGCTGTTGTGTCGATGTACCTACTAGTAGGGGATGAGTCTGTTCCCCCCAGTTGATTTTGCCGAAAAAATCGTTATCAATTCGAGTTTGAATTCGCTCCTGTGCTTGCTCATAACCAGTAATACCCTTGTTTGAGCTACTATAGCGGTTCAAGGTTGAGACCAACACACTCTGGTAAAATTTGACCAGAGTATATTAATCAGATTTTTATGAAGGCTTACGACCAAGATCTGCGTCAAAAAATTGTTGATGCCTTTCGGAATCGAGAAGGCTCGCAAGCGAAAGCTGGCAAAGCGCTTTCATGTAAGTCTCAGTTTTATACAAACCTTACTAGGTCGCTATTTAGACGTAGGAAGTATAGAACCATTACCACATAAAAGTGGTAACCCACCCAAAATAAAAGAAGAACATTATCCAATTTTACAAAAATTGATAGAAGAGAATAACGATGCAACCTTAGAAGAATTATGCGTAAAAATGGAATTACAAACTCAGATAAAAATTAGTCGCTCAGGAATGAGTAAAACGTTACAAAAGCTCAAATTGACCCGAAAAAAAAACTTTACACGCAGCGGAGCAAGACACGGACAGAGTTAAAAAATTGAGGCAAGAGTTTTGGGAAAATATCCGTACATTTGACCTGAACAATTTAGTTTTTGTTGATGAGTCTGGAGTAAAGCTCGCCGGGGGAAGCTTCCCCCGGCAGACTTTACGTAAATATAGCTATGACCAGACTTTATGCTAGGGCACTGAGAGGAAAAAGAGCCCACGCTTGGAGTCCAGACAAACGTGGTAAAAATGTAACTATCATTGGGGCAATCGCTTTACGTGGGATTGTTGGTGCAATGAGTTTTAAGGGTGGAAATGATAAAAATGCATTTGAAACTTATATTAATCAAGTTTTAGTTCCTAATCTTTGGCAAGGAGCGTGTGTAGTGATGGATAATTTTAGCTCTCACAAAGTTGCAGGAATTCAAGAAGCAATTGAGGCTGTTGGCGCACACTTAGTTTATTTATCGCCATATTCACCTGACTTTTCTCCAATCGAAAATTGTTGGTCTAAAATTAAAGAATTTTTACGTTCACAAGCTGCCCGTACTTATCCAGATTTAGATCAAGCGATTACAGCAGCATTTGAAGAAGTTAGTTCAAATGATATTGTTGGTTGGTTTAAACATTGCGGTTATTGTATTGCATCCAACTGAGAACCGCTATATCTACATCAGTACCGCCGTGAAAAATGAGTTCTTCAAGAGCGAGAGTGGAAGATTCTAGCACTACCTTGTGACGCAAGTTTCCTAGCTGAATACCCTTGTCAACATCAAGGGTAAGCATTCCGACAAAACTATCAGGAGCAGCTTGTTCGGGGTCAATACCAAACCTTTGTTTGATATACTCACGCTTATCAAAACGATGTTCTCCACTTTCAGGATTCTTTTGATCGCGCATCTCCAATAAATGACGAGCAGCCTCTTCAAGGGACATATTTTCAGAAGTCGCAGCAGTCTTTAACTGAAGCAATTGTTGTTCCACTTGCTCGCCAACTGTGTCGCCTTGAATTTCTAGATTCAAAATTTGACAAACAGTCCGCACCACATCATGCGACACCTGCAACTGTTGTGCTAGTTGGTTTATATGCTTCATTACGTTCAATCCTCTTAATGACTGCTTGAACAATTAAGTTGTTTTTTTCTTCATTAGATATATGCTTTGTCAAAAAGTCATAAAGGCTTACGTCATTGACTTTTTGCAAATAAGCATCTAAGCCACCAGCAGGAATCACCTGTTGTAAGTATTCTTTACACGTCAACCGTCGAATCTTGATAGCAACGTAGAAAATATCAGCAATTTCAACTGCTGCTGCATCAAAATATCCGCCTCGCTTACGAGGCTTAACTATCCCTGCGTAAGGATACCACCGTTGTAAAGCAGCAATCGAAATCCCGTATCTTTCGGCAAGTGTTTTTTGGGTGTAGAGAACGTTTTCACATAGCATCAAACTCAATTCCAACTGAAAGGTAACATCAATTTCAAGACAATTAAACTAAGTTCTTGCTAAAGAAAGTGTGAATCCAATAATGATTCACAAGTCCTATCACTTTAGTACAAGTTTCATTCAACTAAAACACAATGCAAATTCAGCCAATCTCCTACTCAACTTCACATTTGTTAGGTTACATACTGCCTATGGAGAATGCAAGCACATTTGTATATGTAACTTGAAGAAAAGAGAAGTATGATTGATAAGGTAAGAAAGTACTCAAACAGAAACATAGAGCGAAAAGTCAATTTTTTTGTGAATAATGAATGATTTTATGGTAGTTTTTGTGTCAGAATACAATCCTTGACTTTTCTTGATTTTTTCAGTCAAAATAACTATAATTATGACCAAATCAAATGAAGCTTGAGAAAACAGTAGCAGACTTTTTTGCAGGGATTGGCCTCGTTACAATGGGGCTAATTAAGCAAGGATGGCAAGTAAAATATGCTCTTGACTACAGCGACGAGAAACGCCAAATGTACCAGAATGCTTTTGGAGTCGGACACTATCACTGTAAAGATATCAGAGAAATAAGTGGAACTGAAGTGCCTAAAGTAACCTTAGCTCATGCCTCTTTTCCATGTACTAACATCTCTGTTGCAGGTTCTAGAAGTGGGTTGCACTCTGGAGAATCATCTACATTCTGGGACTTTGTCCGATTCCTACATGAAATGGGGGAACTGAGGGAAATAGGTAAACCTCCTTTAATTCTTATTGAAAATGTGGAAGGTTTCCTAACTTCTGGGCGTGGAGAAGATTTAATCGTTGCGTTAAAAGCTTTAAATAATCTTGGTTATGCAGTTGATATTTTCATCATCGACGCTGCCCATTTTGTTCCGCAAAGCAGGGTACGTTTATTTATTATAGGTAATCTGTTTAGTTTCTCACAAACTTATGATGAGATTGAACGGATTATGAGTCAGCAAAAAGGTGCAAGACCTCAAAAAGTTAAAGATTTTATTGCTTCTAATCCAACAATCAAATGGAGCCTTCGCAATCTACCAGACTTACCCCAAAGAACAACCAACCTAGCTGATATTGTTGATGAAAGTGAGGAATGGTGGGTAAAAGAACGAACAGAGTATTTGTTCAATCAGATGTTTGAACGTCATAAATCCCAAATTCGTTTAATGATGCAAAATGAATATTGGTCATACGGAACCGTCTTTCGACGCATGAGAATGCGTTCTGGGATTAAACAATCAACCGCAGAACTAAGAACCGATGGAATTGCTGGATGTTTACGAACTCCGAAGGGAGGAAGTGCTCGTCAGATTATTGTAAGGGCAGGTTTTGGACGTTTTGATGCTAGGTTAATTAATGCTTGTGAAAGTGCCCGTCTCATGGGGGCATCGGAGTATTTGATTCCTCAAAATATTTCACTCAATAATATACTTTTTGGCTTTGGTGATGCTGTTTGTGTTCCAGTCATCGAATGGATTGCTGCGAATTATCTTAATCCATTATTTAATGAATTAAATAGCATGATAAAAGCTTCGCAAAGAGCTGCTTAATTGGTCATAGGAAATGTAAGCATACCATCCTTAATACTCATAACGACTCGACCATGTACTTTCACTGTACTGTTGCTGATATTTTTGCGGTATCGACGTAAGAATTCTTGAGTGCCATAGCGTTCTTCCAAACCAGGTAACCAACTTCGGAAAATTTCTGATAGGAAATCTCCTCCAAGTTGGCGAACTGTAACGTTTCTGTAGTCTCGACTGTAGGACACAAATAAATGGTCTACAGTCATATCCTTCAAAAGCTTACCGCGACCTGTTCTCAGATGATACTGGTACTCAAAGGCGTTACCATCAATACTAGATTTTACCTCGTAATTACTAAGGTCGGCTCCATAGCTACCAGTACCTGTATCTCCAGTAAGTATTGCACCAAACAACTCCCAAAGTTGTGGCGAAATGCTTCCTGGTATTCGTATGTTGTATTCTCTGAGTAGGCTAATCAGTTCTTCGTTGTAAATGAATTTTCTGTAGAAATCATATGCTTGTTGTATCCTCAGTTGGGTCATAGCCAAAAGTCAAGTATGACAAAAGCAGTTGTGCATAAGTGGGCTGTACCCGCTTACTTGGCTGCTTCCTTTTCAATACCCTATGACGTTTGGTATCAAAACTGCAATTATTTCTGTTGGAAGTGATCGCTGTCAGACGCTAAATTGTGTTGGTGAAATTCGCGCAATTCTAACTTCATCTGTTTAAATCTATGACTTATGCTGAAATTTTTTCAACAGAAACTTGATGCATAATTTGCTCTTTTAACGAATCTGCTGCAACTGCTGCAATTGTTTCCCAATCTTCTTGTTTCAACAACACCCCAAGCAGCTCGCGCAGTATTTCTCGGCTAGAGATAAACTCTTGGCTATAAAGTTCATCTGTTCCCAAAACAACAAGTATGTGTTCTCTGACTTCTGGTGTAGGTAGCCTTAATCGTTGAAGTAGTCTCTCTCTTGCAGTTTTTACCGCAATTTTCGTAGCTGTTCCTAAATTCCAATTATTCAGCAATAGCCGCACTTCTCGATTAAGAGAAATACGTAACGTTGTTAAACGTCCCAAAAGTTCGAGGTTCAGCATTAGGTCGCCAAACCCAGAACCCCAATCCAATCCAGCACCAATGTTACCACCTACTTTATCCTCAGCAACGACCGCTTTTCGCAACCATTCTTCATCAAACAATAAATCCATCGGATTTACTGCGTTTTCTTGACTAAAGGTGCTTTGATTGTAATTAGGTTCTTGCTGACTCATTCACTTACCGTTACATAAATCTTGCTCAAGTTTAGTCAATGCTAATCAAAGCTATTCAACCATGTCCTGCACTAACTCTTGCTCAAAAGTAATTTCCTCCGAAGTCTTGTTAATGATGACCACCTCATTTATGGTGCAAGGGCGATCGCCTGACCAATACGTTTGAGAAAGCGTTTCAGTGCGGGTTAATTTGATACTTGAGTAACTCTATTTATTTATGCTGATTCTCCAATCTTACTCAGGTATACTACTCGATATATAGCTTTAGTTGTTTTGCCAGAATCACCAGACGAGTGGTCAGTACTAGTTTTTTCCATTGATTGCTCAATATCATCTACTGACGTTGGACAATCACCATTGCCATCAAAAGTATAGTCCAGTAAGTCGCCAGGAGTAATAATTCGGTTTTCTCCCCTAGCATGATAAGCCTTTGTTAGGCCATTACATAAGTTATTGAGGACTCTGCCGCTAATCTGTTCAATCTCATCAGCATTTTTGAGCTTTGAAATGGAGGTTGGATGAATACCTGAAAGCTCAGCAAGTTCCTTATTCGTAATTTTCTTCTCTGCCATCAGCATCCTTAACCGCCAACGAATCATGTTTTGAGAGTATGTCCTTGTTTTACTTACTCTCATAGTTTCCTCCACGAATGCATTTATAGCTAGCTTGCTTTTAAAGCTATATTTTACACTCCTTAATAGCTTCCTCGAGTATTTAATTGCTTACTATTATATTATATAGCGAGCTTGCTATATAATTGACAGTAAACAAAGGCGCTCATCACCCGTAAGGTCTTTATGAAAAACTGCGAAATCCTACAAAGTCTACCTAAAGAAGGTTTAAAACCCAGGCAATTTCTACGCCACTGCTTCGGTATAGCCTCACTCAGCCCCCCGGAACTTCTCGAAGAAGAAACAGATTCTCAATACCGCAGAAAATGTATCAGCGTATTATGTGCAGTTTTTGACGTACAAAGACCAACAGTTCGCAAGTGGGGAAGTGACCTCAATTTTGATGGGATACCCAACTACTGCAAATTTGCACTTGCTTACATTCACGCTGCCGAAATTGTGCCAAAAGAGCTAAAGAGTATCCTGCAAGGAGAATACAGCGCACCACTCGTAGATGCTCAAACGTTTCTAGAAAAAATACTCCTCTACGGATTAACCGAACAGCAAGTACTGCAAACTGTTTCCCATGCTAACTTTCGCGCTACTTGTGTCAAAACCCTCACGCAAGTATTACATATCGGCACTAAGTCAGTTCAAGACTGGGGTCAAGATATGTCGTTTCGTAAAATGCCCACAATTCACAAACACACCTTGGGTTATGCCCTGGCTGCTATCTCTAAATCATCAAAAGCTTGGGACAAACAAGCAGCTTGAATTATTCGCGTTGACTCAAATTGGTGAGGCGATCGCCATTCCGCCAAGAACTTGCGATCGCCTTCCTCAATAAAACCCAAAAATGGGAACTAAATAATATGATGCCACAACAAGCAATAATCGCAGATGATTATCAAGCTTTCGCCCAACAAGAATTGGAAAGATACATTGAAGCCCAAGCCGAAGAGATCGCCCCGGAAGTAAATTTCTCTTTCCAAGCGCTACCAATTGCCACTGAGACCATCCTACGTCACGCTAGATCTCTGGCTGTTGAGAAACAAAAGCGGTCGCGCACAGAGTACAAAAAGCTGTTATCTGAGCATGGTTGGCTCTTAGAAGACAAGAAATACCTCAAGGTGGCTGCTGCATTTGGTTCTTTCTCGCCCCAAGATTTAGCACAAATCGAGCCAGATACTATCTTTCTGCTAGCAAAGAACAGCAAGAAGTACCAGCCTGTTATTGACCAATTGCAGGACTTGAGCTTACGTACTCAGCAGGTGGTTAGAGAACTCATAAAGCAGCAGCGCAAACCGAGAGAGCCAAAGTCTGAGAAACCGAGTATTTGGCGACGAACGAAAAATGGTGGACGCTACTGTCAAATTCCGCCCATTCACGAGCAAGATGAGCGCACTGGCGTCACCTTACAGCAGATGATGGATTGTGAGGGATTGACGGCACAGCAAATCGTGGCAGAAGCGATTTCACTGAGGCAGGCATACAAAACTGGACAGCTGGTATTGGTTGATGATGCATCCTTTTTGGAATATCAACTCCAAAGTCCAACTTGTGAGATGAACAGCAACCAAATAGATGAGGTAGGAACGGACAACATTGAACTAAGTGAAAACACGAATTGTGCTGTTGTAGAGCAATTTGTTTCAAAACCCACCAATTCAGATAATTTTGGACAAGTCCAAGTACAGGAGCATCCAACAGCAGAAAATACTGAAGTACCGCTGTTGAATGATGTACCAACAGAACAGTACGACCAAGATCAGTGGCACTCTTTAGCTACAAGATTACAACTCCTACTAGCACTTCCTATTCCTTACAACAGAAAAGATGCACGCACAGCAGATGATTTAGTTGCTGTTGTTACTGGCAGATTGAGTAAAGAGCATTATGCTTGGTTTGACAATCTTCCCAAGTTGCTAGCACAAGCTGCATCAATAAACCCAGAAGAATTGGAGTGGGTTGATAGCGTACTACGTGCCAAAGCATTAGCGGTGATAGGATTTGAAGTAAATTCGATTGTGGAGGTTATTAGCGCTCGCCATAACTACCAGCTCTGTACTGGCACGGTAGTAAATTTATCTGGTCCTGCTAACACTCCAATTGAAGTAAGGTTAGGCGGGAAAAGAAAGTACTTCCACCACAGTGAGTTGAGGTTGATTTCCAGCACAGGTGATAGTAGCCCAAGATCAGACAATTTAGAACTTAACCCAACTCCAACTGAAGAACTAGCACTCAAGGTGCGAGTGGGAGATAAAGTTAACTGGGCTAATTGTCCTGCCCACCTTATTAACTGGCAGCCATTTTTGATTACTAGCATTGAGGATGACCAAGCAATGCTAGATATTTATACGCATCCAGTGCCACTGGCTCAATTGCAGCTTTGCTCAACTCAAAACTGAAATTTTGATGGCTCTTTGAGTGCAGTTCATAAATCTTTGACGATGGACTTTACTATTCATTAAAAACTTGCAATTACGCGTTGCTCCAAACGCGAGTACGTGTCCCATAAGCGCAAAGTGCCCCCACTAGGCGTACACGCAGCGTGTCTGCAGAACTTACGGGACGATCCGCGAGTGCGTGTCCTCTGCCTCCTGCACAGGAGCTACGAATTGCACGCAGGTGTCCGTAAAGACATAATATCCGCCCTTTTAGTCAGAGCATAGAAAAATAAATTGTGCTCGCACCCCTAACTTTCAGTCAATCACTATACTGAATGATAATTAGTCAAATTACTACTGCTTTTATTACGGTTTTTACTACTAATACAATTGTTCTGATTGGATCAAAAAACTATTAAAATACAAACTATGAGAATACAATGTCATCGGGTGCTACAGTCTGACATTGTCTGAGTTAATTTCGGCTGAATTCAAAGAAATTTAGTTGCAAAAGCAGCTTAATGTATTCTCTGAAGACGAGTATGCTGCATTTTTGAATATTTTACATCGAGAAGCTGTGTATATGTAATACCAGCAAGTTTTTCTGTCAAACAAATTTTATTTTCAATCAGGGTGAACTCTTGCAAAAAATTTACCATTGCGCCGCGTTACAAATACCCTAATTCTGTAAAGGTAAAATTATAGATGTTTCCACTCATCACACACTTTGAAGAACTGCTTAAGAACATCCAACCACCTCAAGAACGACTTGAAGCAGCACGGGATTTGCCACCATTAGTTCGTGATTACATCGCTGAAAGCAAAGAATTTCCTACGGTTTCACCCGATAGTCGTCTGGCAGGTTCCTACGCCCAACAAATGGCAGTGGGTGATGTTAAAGACGTAGATACCCTGATTCGCATCCCTGGCAATCCAAAAGCAAATGAACCAAAAGCAAAGCAATTAATTCAAGACATGAAAAAGCTGCTTGATAGCTTACCAGAAGCTTTGGGCTATGAAGGGTATGCAGAAGCGGAAATAGAGGTCGAACGGGCACGCCGATCCGTCCATGTCTACTTCAAAGACAAAGATTTTCACTTAGACTTTGTTCCTTGCATTGCACCGGATGGATTTGAGAATGTGTTGTATGTCCCTGATCGAGGGTTTAACAAGTGGATAGCATCTCACCCAATTGGATACATTAAACTACTTAACGATTTACAGAAGCAGTACGACAATAAAGTTAAGCCTCTAGGAAAGTTGCTAAAGCATTTCCGTGACTATCAGATGAAAACCCGCAAGCCTAAGAGCTACTGGCTTGGTGCCCTCCTAGTTTATCACATTCAAGAAGGCAATTTGGACATGACACAACCATTGGCAGTCCCGTTTTACACCCTTTTGAATGAAATCTACTGTCAGTACGATCACTTGCTGTCTACTAGCAGTGATGCAACCCCAAATATCCTCGACCCCATGCTAGATCACAACATTTCCTGGAACTGGAGCCGCACCTATTTTGAAACCTTCATGAGACGGATTAACGAGGGACGGAATTGGGCAGCCAAAGCCCTAGAGACTGATGATCGAGAGAAGGCGATTGAATACTGGCAAAAAATTTTCGGAGAAGAATATTTTCCATCAGACGTAGAAACAACTGTTTCCCGATTAGCTACAAAAGGTTTACCTGGCAAATCTTACGTCAGCTCTACAGGTTTGATTGTGTCAAGTCAGCCTGCTTCCGGGATCTACACCTCCACTATTGCAACTAAGTTTCATGGGACTGAGCAAAGCTGAATTTCTTCTACTGAAACCTGCCATCAACCTAGGACTACAGAACCTGCACATACTGCGCCGATTTCCTGGGTTTGTTTACAAGCGAGAGCTTGGGGTAGCTATATGGCGAGGTACGCTTCAACCTCGCCAGTTATCGCCAAAATATCGGGTAGCAGTGCGCTATAAGTTAAGCTCTCATCCAACTGTTAATGTTATATCGCCTGCCCTAGTCTCAAGAACTCCCCATCTTTGGAATGATGGAAGTTTATGTCTCTACTACCCTAAAGAAAAACCGTGGCAAGCAGACATGCTCATTGCACAAACCATTATTCCTTGGACTGCACTATGGCTCTACTATTATGAATTGTGGTTAGATACCGGGAGATGGCTTGGTCCATCGTCACATGCTTCAGACCCAAAACTGCTGAACGGGAGCGCTAATTCCGTCTCTTGATAGTTCTATCCTAAGGTCATCTATCGAATAATAGTAAACCACATGACAGACAGCGATCGTTTGACTCCCTCACTCTTAGAACCACAGTCTCGCGGTGGTGATATTGCTGAAGGGGGCTTTTCATTCCAGGAACAAGTTACTTTAGCCCGCATACCAGTTTGGCTTTCTCAAGAAAGTTTCACAGCTATGCTTCGGGAAGGTATTGGTGATGTAGAGGCAAAGTTCTTTGTGCCTGGTCGTGGGTTTACTAAGGAACTTCTTGAAGTTAAAGATCACGTCCTTCAACCATCTAAGTTCTGGAGTGAAATTCGCCGATTTCAACAGATAGATACTGGAAGTTCAAATATTTCTCGGTGGTTTATTCTTGTTGCAACAGGAATTTCCAAAGATTTAGAACCTTTGGTGAATGGATTACGTCGCGTTCGTAGTCCTCAAGATTTTTATGAAGAAAACTCCACCATTCAAGAAAATTCGTTCCAAGATTATGTTCAGATTATCAAAAGAATCGGGGGTACAGATAAGGATGCTATTTTTATTTTTAATAAGGTAATTATTGAAGTCGATTGGAACACTGCAAAACCTCACGGGGAGGCTATTTTTAAGCAGTCTTTTGTGGATCATTTGCCAGAATATGAATATTTATCTCTCAAAACCTTAGATAATATTTATAATCATATTGGTATATTTATCCGACAACGTAAAAATCAGAACATTACTCGGAAAGACTTAGAGACAAAACTAAGAGATAAAATTCCTTATCATCAACAGCAACCTTTTCGCCCCATCCTTATTTATACAGCTATTGCTCCCGAAGATAATCCAAAATATCCAGGAATACGTTTTGATTGGACTCCTTTTTCTGGTGGTGAAACTCGTGTGCTCACCCTACCCCAACAGTGGAATCAGCTACTAATTGAACTACAAAATACTCGAAGCTGGATTGAAAACTATAGAAATACTAAGCGAATTAGGCTTGCTGGCAACCGCCGTTTGGTAGCATGTCTTGTAATCGGCTCTGTCTTCTCAGCTGTTCGGGGTTACGTCATTGAAATGGAATACCGTGAACAGATATGGGCAACAGATGCTCATTCCACTCACGAAACTCCTCCTTATCCCTTAAATTATCAAATTGTAGGGGAAACAGGAACTTGTTTGGTTGTTAGTGTAGGTATTTGTCGAGATATTATTCCTGAAGTGGAAAGTAACCTAGAGAAGCATGGATTAGCAAGTATGCCACAGCTTCATATTAGGGGAGAACTACCTATAACTTCTCCACAACAAGCCAACATTGCTGTTGGAAACATTAAAAAATTGATTGTTAAAAACTTAGTACGTACTGGCGGCAAGAAAATTCACCTATTTGTTGCTGGACCTGCTCATCTTGCGCTCTTTCTGGGGCATCGCTTGGATGCTACAGCACCAGTCACTTGCTACGCATGGGTATGTAGTGGTCAATACTCTAAAACATTCCAACTCTTTTCAGAAATCTCTAAGTAGGTTTGCTGAACAGAACTACCAATGTTGAACAATCAAGTATTCAATTATCTTTATTTGATGAGCTTTGGGTCGCCGAAATTTCATCTGATGATTCTCCAGGAAAACGGTTAGTTGCTTGTCGAAATCCGATACTGGCTGCAGATAGAGCTAAAACCAGAGAAGAATTATTACAAGCAACGGAAAAAGAATTATCCAAAATTGTTGCTAGCACCACCCGTCAAAAACGCCGTTTAAACTGAACTTATCCCAGTGCAAATGTACTAACAAAGTCTTAAAGCCTTACTAGGTAAGCAATTTTGGTGTCAGTAGAAGTGTACCCATGTAAGCGCTGGAACTATTGGTACAACTGGGGTAAACTAAAATTGGGGGTTAGCGCTTCAAGCTCGCGACGCCACGCCCCTTCATTGGTGACAGGTTAAGGTCATGATACATTTGTTAATATACTTATTGAATGAAAATTATGCCAAAAACCGTGGTAGAAAACATCGTTTTTGGTCAGCGCGATGCGGAAGCCGCCTGCACTCTATAGCCTAATCTTTGTACTCATCATTCACCTGTGTGCCAAAGCTAGGTACAAAGCTTAGCTGGATACCTTAATTTTCACTCACTTTTCAGCATAATTTCTAATTGATAAAAGCAATGTTATCTTAACCTGTCACGAATGACGCCCCTTTGACAATATTGCAATCTAGAAAAAATACTTATTTTTAATCAAAACATTCTTCATTTTTAACCTAAGTTTGAAAGATTTAGAGAGAAAGGTGCGGAAAGCTGATCTCAAGTTTTTGTGCCAGTAATTTTTATTTCTCAGTATTAGGAGACCGTAGTACTCGTGGCAAAGAACGTTATCATCATGATCGGTGACGGCGTGGGCTGGGAAATGGCTCGTGCTGCTGCTATCTACAAACAGATACAAGAGGGGAAAGCGGGCACAACCCTAAGTGATTTCTACACTACAGGGGAGGGTACGGGACTAAGCTACCAAAATTTGACTGGCTACACCCTAGCTACGACCTACGGCACAACTATTGCCGATAGTAACGGAGTTTTTAGTACCGGTAACTCCGCCTTGGATAACTCTGATCCAGCAACAGGAGGTAGTCTGGTTCGTTCTGGTTTCAGCTTTAACCCTGCCTTTAATCCAAGTTCCACAGCAACTGGCCAAGCAAAAGTCAGCGACTATAGATTATCCTCTGACGAGATTGATAAAAGAGCGTTAGTGTGACAATCATGGGTATGATTGCAGTTAATGACGCTCCCGCAACAGATATTTTGGCGTAATCCTAAAATGGAACACGTTTATTTTTGGTAGTTTAAAACTACATCATTATTTTGCTATTTTGTCAATCGCTTTTGTTTATAATTTTAATAATTAAAAGAAATTGCTTTTATATATAAAAGTTTTTAGACTGAAATCAACTACCTAATAAAAGGTTGTTTTGGCTTTACTAATAAAACTTACAGAATTAGTGTTACATTATATACTAATTTTCTAGATGAACAGGATACGCACTCAGACAACTACAGGTGACCGATTTAGCCAAGAAAAACGGGCAAGCTTATCAAACTCCACTTCGGATCGAGGAGCTTCCACAGATCAGCCAGGAAGCCGTGGGAGTCGATCCCTGAGACAGCCAGCTTTAGTAATAGAACAGATATCTGTGGGTGCCTCAGAATCAACTAATGAAGGCTGGCTGTCTCCCAGTCCCGATCCCAAACCCGTTTTTAAAGAAGGAATTGGTGAGCAACTGGTTTCTCAGAAAAAACAAAAAAGAGACAAAACTAGTCCGAATTGCATGGAACTTGTTATCAAACACATACGCTCTCAGCCATATACTAGTGCTTTATTAGTCAAAGACATAAATTTATATGGTTCATCTGCCGTCAACAGATGCTTGAAAAAGCTAAAAGAGGCAGGATTTATAGGCGCTGTGTGGGATCACAGGAAAATTTGCTTTGTTTATTACAACATTAAGCTTTGACAGCAAGGCAACAGAGAATCTTAACGCATAAAACTCCGAAAATTTGGTTGAAACTACCTTAAATTAAGAGGTTTGATAATACCCCTAATCCTCAATAGTTTTGGTTCTAAATAACCGCATTCCGTTTGCAGTAACAAGTAGGGAAGTTCCCGTATCCGCTAAAACGGCGATCGCTAACCCGACAAACCCAAATGTCCCCAACAGCAGAAACAATCCCTTTGTTACCAGAGAAAAGACCACATTCTGTTGAATGACAGATACAGTACGGCGGCTTAGTTCCACTGCATAAGCAAGTCGTCTCAAGTCACTTCCAACCAGCACCACATCTGCTGTCTCTAGGGCAATATCAATTCCACCAACAGCAAAGCTAATATCCGCAGCCGCCAAGGCTGGGGCATCGTTAATACCATCTCCAACCATACCTGTCACCCCGACTTGGCGCAGCTGTTGAATCGCTTGGAGTTTATCTTGAGGTAACAGTTGAGCTTGATATTCTGTAATGCCAACTTGTTGGGCAATTTTCTGGGCAACAGCAGTGCGATCGCCCGTTAGCATCACCAACCGCTTTAGCCCAAAGCGCTTAAGCTGTCGCACTGCTTCGGTTGCTTCTAACCGCAGTCCATCCGAGAGGGCGATCGCTCCCAATAATCCTTGAGTCGTTCCTACCAGTACTGGGGTTTGACTGAGATTTTCAATTTCAGCCAATAGAGATTCAGCTTCACTAGACAAGCGAATACCAGAGTCTGTGAATAACCGTCGATTGCCAACAAAGTATAAAACCTCACCAAAGCTTGCCTGAATCCCTTTACCGGGTAAGGCTGTGAAGTTAACAGGTGTTTCTAACTCTATTCCTTCTAAGCGAGCGTTTGCTACAATTGCCTTTGCTAGTGGATGTTCTGAGAGTTGCTCAAGCGAAGCTGCAATTTGTAACACCACATTTGTACTTACCTTCCCAAGGTCATAAACCTCCTGTACAACGGGTAAACCTTGTGTAAGAGTGCCAGTTTTATCAAAGGCAAGAGTAGTCAGATGTCCGGCTGTTTCCAGTGCATTACCTCCTTTGAATAATACTCCCTGCCGACTTGCAGCACCAATGGCGCTGACAATCGAAACAGGAGTAGAAATCACCAAGGCACAGGGACAGGCAATTACGAGCATCACCAGCGCTCGATAAAGCCAAACATGAAAAGGTTGAGCAAATGCCAAAGGTGGAATGACAGCAATGGCGATCGCTATCAAAATCACAATCGGAGTGTAAACCTCTGCAAACCGATCCACCCACTGCTGCGTGGGAGCGCGACTTCCTTGGGCTTCTTCTACCAAATGAATAATTTTAGCAACGGTCGTATCATTAGATGTATGAGTGACTTTAACTTCTAAAAAGCCTGACTGATTTAACGTTCCAGCATAAACCGTATCGCCTCTTTCTTTATCTTCTGGAATTGACTCTCCTGTAATCGGGGATTGGTCAATAGCGCTTGTACCAGAAACGACGATACCATCCAACGCCACGCGCTGTCCTGGTCGAATCGTCAAAATATCCCCCACTTGAACACTTTCAACAGGAACTGTAACTTCTTTACTCCCCCGCTTGACGGTAGCAGTCGGCGGAGTCAAATCCATAAGAGCACTGATAGCATTGCGCGTGCGACCAAAGGTAAAAACTTGCAACGTTGTGCCTAAAGAGAACAAGAACAGGACGAGCGCCCCTTCAAACCAGTCCCCTAAAATCACTGCCCCAATAACTGAAATCGTCATCAGCAGATTCATATCGGCACGGCGTAAGCGCAACTCAAACAAACCAGCCCGTGCAATGGGATAGCCAGCAACTACTATACCAACACCATAAAAACCCCGTGCTATCCAGATGGAAAGCGCTAAATGTTGAGTAAGTAAACCCAGAACTAACCCCACTCCTGCTAAAATGACGCTTTGTCCCCGGCGGTTCGCAATCCAGAATTTCCAGCCTGCTGAGTTGTGTTTTTGAGTCGGTTTGGTGACTGGATGATTGTGGTTGTGGTCATGATTGTGGTCGTGGCAATCGTCTTGAGTGTGATGGTAGGAACTTGCCTCAAGACTCTCCTCAACCGTATATCCCAGACCTTTAATCCGGTCATAGATTGCGGTTTCACTTACCAGTTGCGGGTCGTAGGATAGTTGCAATCGTTCAGTTGCAAAGTTAACCGATACATCCCTTACCCCTGCCATTTGCTGTAAGCCGACCTCAATCGTCTTAGCACAACTGCCGCAATCCATTCCATTTACTTTCACTTGTAGCTTTTTAACTGAAGCCACTTCAACGTGTTCGTGGTCATCATGCTTGTGGTCGTGGTCGTGGTCACTCTCACAGCAGTGGCTGTGATTATGCGGCTTTGCTTCACCACTCAGTTTAACCGTATAACCCAAAGCAGTTATGCGATTTCTAATTTCAGTTTCGCTCAAGAGCTTAGTGTCATAGGAAACTTTGACTTTTGCAGTTGCAAAGCTAACAGTTGCTTCTGTTACACCGCGTAATGAAAGCAAACTGGCTTCAATTGTCTTAGCACAGCTTCCACAGTCCATACCATCAACTTGTAAAAGCTGAGTTTTCAGAGAAGGAGTTTGAGTCATGGCAGCTAAGAACGAAAGGACTACAAAGTTAACTGCCAATATTCTAATACAACAATTGAGTAACTATTCAATTGTACAACAATTATATTTTAGATACTATTGAAATTGAGAACCATTTTCTACTTAGGACACTATGAATAAGCGTAAGACAAAGCAAGACTTGGATAATCTCACGAGTTCTAATGCACCAAAGTGTGATACTCATGTCGTACACCTAGATTATGTACGCTCAACAAAGGTGCAAGTCCTGCCAACAGACAAGGCACAGCAGATGGCAGAAGTCTTTGGGATACTCGCAGATACAAACCGCCTACGCCTTCTTTCAGCTTTAGCTTCCCAGGAGTTGTGTGTTTGTGATTTAGCCGCATTGACGAAAATGACCGAATCAGCCGTTTGTCATCAACTGCGATTGTTGAAAGCGATGCGTTTAGTTAGCCATCGCCGAGAAGGTCGGAACGTCTATTATAGTTTGACTGACAGTTACATTATCAACCTCTGTCAGTCAATGGCAGAACATTTGGATGAGTCAAAAGATTAGATTGTGACTTGAAGTTTTGAATCTTTATATTTGTAGAACTGCTAACTCAAAAACTTATGTCAGAGACAACTGTAGATAAGTTTTGTGAAGCAGTAATTGATTGATGGTTTCATAAAAAAAGCCTTGACATTGATAATTATTTAACTGATTTGAAACTGCTTCCACAATATGAATGAATAAATAAGTTTTGTTAAGGAGCCAAAATTTCATCTTAATTTCATAGTGACCTGTCATTCTAGTTAAGTAAAGGTTCGTGCAAAGGATGAATCTGGAATCTAATTGAATAATTGATTCATTGGACAGACAAGATGAAGAAAACACTGATTTCTGCTGCGGCATTTGCTCTGGCTAGCGCAGCTTTAATTTCTGCTGGCTATGCAACTGCTAAAACAGATAATAACAGGGTTTCTAATGTTAATGATGTAAATTTTTCTCCTAATAGCTGGCAGATTGTTAAACATACTTTTCAAGTACACATTCCTCAAAATAACAATGCTCTTTCCCAGCTAATTATTGATACTCCATCTTCTGTGGCTGTTAGTAATGATATTGATGTGTTGAATGATAAGGGTCAGAGAATTAACATTAATATTTCTGTCATTGGTAGAAGAATCTTAATAGATTTTCCGGAAAAAGTTATTTCTAACACCAAGCTCGTAATTGAATTTAATAAAGTCAGACAACCAACTGTTGGTTCTGCTTCTGTTTACAGCTTTTGGGCTAAAGCTGTGGGTAACGACACAGAGATTCCCATAGGCACAGCTGAGTTTTCCACATTTTAATCTATAAATTATCACGACAGGTATTGAATGAAGAAAATAATGATGTGCGCTGTTGTATTGGCTCTGGCTACTACAGCCTTAATTCCTGTTAACTATGCAAATGCTAGCGCAGATGATAGTCAAGATCCTCACATTGATGGAAACGCGCAATTTCCTCCTACGCGCTGGCATGTTGTTAGACATACTTTCCGGGTACATATTCCCAAAAATAGTAAGGAGATTTCTCAGCTAAGTATTCAGGTTCCAACCAATATAACTTTGAGCAATGATGTTGATGACATTAATGTAGAAGATAAAAATGGTCGGAAAATTAACACTAATGTTTCTGTGAATGACAAAACTATACTATTAGCTTTTACCGAACCAGTTACTCCTGACACTCAGCTAGAAATTGACCTCAAGAATGTCAAACGACGAACAGGAGGAAATAGTTATTTTTACCGCCTCTTCGCTAAATTTGCTGGCGCTAGTACAGAAGTTCCTATAGGAGGAGCCAGTTTTCGCATTGGTTATTAACTCTATATACTAGCCAATCATAAAAAATTTTTATAGTCAAGCTAGAGTTTAATTGCATATTTGTTGAAGTCAAGCCAGAAATTTCACCGTAATTTCATCTTCATATGACAAGCTAGTACAAAAGCAGTCTTGTTAGTGTGGAACATTTGCTGTGTTTACCCAATAGCAAGCAATTTTAACAAAACCCAAATGCCAGGTTCAAGCCGTTACTCTAGTTCCTTAGCACTCAAGGACATTTCTAATAATGCACAGCCTTGAACGTTCCCAAAAATCTACGACGCTCTGTTGTATTTCTGGAGGATTCCTGAGCCTGCTCCTACTAATTGCTCCCACAGTTGTTTTAGCCCACGGTGGAGACGGAGACGAATTTCAAGGAGGAAGTGAAACCAGTCAAAGTGGTGGATCTGTTGAAGTAGATGCCTTAACGGCTAAACAGCTAGGAATCAAAGTCGAGCCAGTAAAACGTCAGCGGCTATCTGTTGGTATTAAAACCACTGGACAGATTGAAACTTTACCCAGTCAAAAAGCGGAAGTAACTACCCCAATTTCTAAAGCGAAAGTCGTTGAGTTGTTGGTAGAACCTGGTGCAGTCGTGAAAAAAGGTCAACCCGTTGCTGTTGTAACTAGTCCTGACTTGGTGGAACTGCGGGTGAACTCCCAGGAAAAACTTGCCGAAGGTCAAGCTGACTTGCAGCAAGCACAAGCTGACTTACGGCTCGCTCAACAAAACTACGAAAAATATCAGCAAATAGCCGCAGATGAAATAGCCTCTGCACAGAGTAAGGTGACCTTTGCTCAAGAAAAGTATGACAAAGATAAGGTAGTAGCTGATGCAGGCGCTCTCCCCCGTCGCAATGCTTTAGAATCCCAAACCCAGCTAGCAGAAGCCAAAGCGGAACTGACCAAAACTGCGAGCCGCCGGGACGTAATTGATGCTGAAAATAAACTTAAACGTGCTCAAGCCTCTGTTGAAGTAGCAAAAAGACGTATTCAACTCAGTAATACTAATTATGAAACTCGGTTACAACAACTGGGAAACAGTGGTAATACCAAGGGACTAGTAACTGTGAGTGCTCCAATTTCCGGTCGGGTTGCTGACAGAGAAGTAACTCTTGGTCAATCCTTTGAGGATGCAGGTGGCAAGCTGATGACGATTGTCAATGACAGTCGAGTTTATGCTATTGCAAATATCTATGAAAAAGACTTGGGAAAGGTAAAGACAGGTCAACGAGTAAGCTTAAAGGTAGCTTCTGTGCCTAATCGCACATTTACTGGACGAGTTGCCGTGGTTGGGTCAGTGGTAGAAGGCGAAACGCGGGTTGTTCCTGTGAAAGCCGAAGTAGATAACCCCAGTGGAGTTCTCAAGCCGGGGATGTTTGCCGAACTCGAAGTTTTAACAGACCAAACATCAGCAGCTACCTTAGCAATTCCCAAATCTGCTGTGGTAGAGGCAAATAATAAAACAATAGTTTACGTACAAAATGGTAATGCTTTTAAGTCAACTGAAGTGACGCTAGGTCAAACCTCTGGGGATTTGGTAGAAGTCACTCAAGGTTTATCTCAGGGAAATTCAATTGTCACCCAACGTGCGCCGCAACTTTATGCACAGTCTTTGCGGGGTGGAAGTAAATCTAAAGAAGAGGAAGAAGAGCATTCGCATAAGGAAGAAGGTAATTCGCATTCACAAGAGACTAAGGCTGAAGCTCACAACTTCGGGCTACCTTTGTGGTTAATTGGAGCATTGGGAGGAACGGCAATTGCGACTGGTGCTTTCATAATAGGTAGTTCCTGGTCTAGTCGTCGTACTCGTTCCCGGATGGTAGAGATGGGTAACATTGAGTACGACGCAACTCCTTATGAAACAGAGATTCATATCGATAACCACAAGCAGCCAACCTTATCTACTTCCGCTAAACAGGATGAGGAGCGTGAAAACCCTCACCAGCCTCACTAATGGGCAATGACTATGACGAGTGCTGTTACCAAGTGGATAGTTGTTGAGGAAGGCAAAAGGAGGAGAAGTAAGTTTTGAAGATTATTGATTTTATTTTATCCTCTAAATCCCTTGTGACTCTACCTATTTAAAAATCAATATATGCTTAATTCCATAGTTAAATGGTCTATTACCCAACGTTGGCTGGTGGTTCTCGCCTCAATTTTAATTAGCTTGTGGGGCTTTCGCGTCCTAACTCAAATGCCTTTGGATGTGTTTCCCAGCTTTTCTCCGCCGCAAGTCGAAATTATGACTGAAGCCCCAGGACTTGCACCAGAAGAAGTGGAGTCGTTGGTGACTCGTCCCATAGAAAGTGCAATAAACGGAACTCCCGGACTTGAAGCGTTACGCTCCTCTTCAGCTGTAGGTCTTTCTGCTGTGAGAGCCACCTTCAGTTGGGATACGGACATTTATCGCGCCCGTCAATTGGTGACGGAACGGTTGCAACAAGCACGCAGCCTGCTACCGCAAGGGGTAGAAGATTCAGAAATTCTTCCCGTTAGTTCTGCTTTAGGATGGACTGTCAAATACGCCTTCACCTCCGAAACCACTCCGTTAATGGATGTATGGCGCATTGTCAACTGGCAGGTAAAAAACCGCCTGCTGGCTGTCCGTGGTGTCAGTAATATTGTCATATTTGGTGGGGATGAGCGTCAGTATCAAGTGCTGGTTAATCCAGCGAAGCTAAGAGCGTTTAATGTTACTCTTGATGATGTTACCAAAGCCGCAGCTGCCGCCAACGCCAATGCGCCAGGAGGATTTTTAATAACTCCTGACCAAGAGACTTTGGTTCGAGGAGTAGGGCGGATTCAATCTATTGAGCAGCTAAAAAAATCAGTTATTAAAGCCAAAAATGGCACGCCAGTGCTTCTAGAGCAAGTGGCTGATGTACAAATTGGTGCAGCACTCAAACGCGGTGATGGCAGTGCGGCGGGTAAAAAAGCAGTGATTTTGACCATCAACAAACAACCAACTGCGGATACACCATCAGTCACAAAAGCTGCTGAGGCAGCAATGGAGGAAATTAAAGCTGGTCTGCCAAAAGATGTCAAAATTACAACTACCTTTCGCCAAGAAGATTTTATTGAAGCGTCTATTAAGAATGTTGAAGAAGCCTTGCGCGATGGCACTATCATCGTTTCCGTCATCTTGATTCTGTTTTTGATGAATTGGCGCACGGTAGTTATTAGTTTAAGCGCCCTACCCGTGTCCTTGTTGCTAGGGATGATGATTCTCAACTGGACAGGACAAGGCATTAACACCATGACTTTGGGCGGACTAGTGGTAGCCATTGGTTCGGTGGTGGATGATGCAATTGTTGATATGGAAAACGTCTACCGCCGCTTACGGGAAAACCAACTCGCTGGAAATCCTGTCCCACCGTTGCAAGTTGTTTTCAATGGTTCAGTGGAAGTGCGTGTTAGCGTTCTCTTTGCCACAATTATTATTGCCGTCGTCTTCGCACCGATTTTCGCCCTCTCTGGTGTGGAAGGTCGAATTTTTACACCAATGGGTTTAGCGTATCTGCTGTCAATTGCTGCTTCCACCTTGGTAGCGCTGACGTTAACCCCAGCAATGTGCGCCCTACTGTTGGTGAATACAAGGTTACCCAGTACAGAAACTTGGGTAGAAAGACAAGCTCATCGGCTTTACCGTCCAGCTTTGAAATTTTCTATGCGTCGCCCCAAGATTGTTTTGGCAACAGCGATGGCTGGGATTGTCGCTTCAATAGTAATTCTACTTGGTTTAGGACAAGTTTTTTTACCAGAGTTTCAAGACCGCGCCCTGGTGATTGCTACTATTCTTATGCCTGGTCAATCTCTAGATGCAACCAATCAAGTGGGGTTAGCGATAGAAGAAACTCTCAAAAAAGATCCTCGGATTGAGGCTGTTCAATTCCGCTCTGGACGCGCTCAAGGCGATACTGAAGTGGCTGGTGTCAACTCTGGAGAACTGGATGTGCAATTGAGTGAAGAGGGGGCAAAAGATAGGGACAAGACTATTGAAATGATTCGCTCGGAATTTGAGAAAATTCCCGGCGTAGTACCTAATATTGGTGGTTTTATTTCTCACCGCATGGATGAAGTACTGTCCGGGGTAAGAAGTGCTATAGCTGTGAAAATCTTTGGTCTCGACTTGGAACAACTCCGTACCCTTGGCAAACAAGTGCAATCAGCTATGGGTAAAGTTCAAGGTCTAGCAGACTTGCAATTAGAACCACAAGTACCAATGAAACAGGTGCAAATTCAGTTTGACCGGGATGCTGCTGCTCGATATGGTCTGACCATCGGGGAACTATCAGAAACGATTGAAACGGCTCTCAATGGAAAAGCCGTTTCTCAAGTCTTAGACCAGCAACAAACCTTCAACATGATTGTTTGGTTGCAAGAAAGCTACCGTAACAATATAGAAATCATCCGTGATTTATTAGTTGATATACCCAACGCTCAGAAAATTCCCTTAGCTCAAGTCGCAAAAATTGACTACGGTACTGGTCCCAATACCATCAACCGCGAAAATGTCTCTCGGTATATTGTTGTATCTAGTAATGTGGCTGGGCGAGATTTGGGTTCTGTAATTAAGGATATTCGGGACAAGGTTAAGCAAGAGGTGCAACTTCCCCCTGGATATTTTATTGAATACGGTGGTCAATTTGAAGCGCAAGAGGGAGCCACGAAAACTTTAATTTGGGCTGGGGGATTAGCGTTTGTTGCTATTGCAGTTTTGCTTTACTTTGCCGTCAAGTCAATTCCTGCAACCATCATGATTTTGGTGAATCTACCCTTAGCATTAATCGGTGGTGTAATTTCTGTTGCCTTGACTGGCGGTATTATCTCCGTTGCTTCGATGGTAGGATTTATTACTCTCTTTGGCGTTGCAGCACGTAACGGACTATTGTTGGTTGAGAACTACAATGCTAGGTTGGCAGAGGGACAACCTTTACGAGAAGTTTTAATGGAAGGGTCGATGGAACGCTTAGTTGCAATTTTGATGACAGCGCTAGCATCTGCTCTTGGTATGGTGCCATTGGTCATTGGTAGTGGAGCTGGAAAAGAAATCCTTCAGCCACTAGCTATTGTGGTGTTAGGTGGTTTGTTTACCTCAACTGCTTTAACTTTGCTTGTGCTTCCGGCTTGCTACATGCTGTTTCGTAAGTTTCTGGTTCCGAAAAAGACTGCACCAACACAAAATATTGAAGTTACCCAAGGTTCCACTGTATGAGGTTTTTTAAAATCATATCTTACAGAGCTGATGATCTCATATCCTTTACCGCCTCCTTATTTCTCAGTGTAAGTGAGGAATTTCTTTGCATAACAGATTTATTAAGTGAAATAACTATGACAGCATGGAAACAACTGACTATCTATGTTAGCGAGTCTGATAGTTGGCAACATCAACCCCTTCACCAAGCTCTATTAGGAATAGCTCGCAAACAGAGAATAATAGGAATGACGGTGATGCCGGCAATTTCCGGATATGGCAAGCATGGTATTTTTCGCACTATGAACGAGCTCGATCCATCTACTGAGTCTTGTGTGCTACCACTTGTTATGACAGTTATTGATAGTGAAATTGCGATTGCTGAATTTTTTTCCTTAGTCAAAGATATGCTTAAAGATAAGTTTGTCACCTGTCAGAGCATAGAAGTTTTCTCACCATTGGTAACGCTTCAAGGGCAGTAATCATGGCTCATAATCACAGTCATAGTAACGGACACGACCACGGTGGCAGTAATTACAACCGTGCTTTCATTATCAGTGTCGCGCTCAACACGGGGTTTGTCATCATTGAGGCATTTTATGGTATTATTGCCAACTCCTTGGCACTGCTTGCTGATGCAGGTCACAATCTCAGTGATGTTTTGGGTTTGCTACTCGCTTGGGGAGCAAGCATTCTCGCTCGTCGCAAACCGACAGCACGCCGCACCTACGGATTGCGTCGCTCTTCAATTTTAGCTGCGCTTTTAAACGCCGCCTTTCTCCTAGTTATTTCCGGCGGTATTGGCTGGGAAGCAATCCTACGATTTCGTGAACCCGCTCCAGTAGCAGGGGGAACGGTAATTACAGTAGCAGCTATAGGAATCGCTATTAACACGATAAGTGCTTTGATGTTCCTATCAGGGCGTAAGAGTGACTTGAACATTAGAGGCGCATTCCTACATCTAGTTGCAGATGCTGCAGTATCAGTAGGGGTTGTTCTGGCTGGCATTGCAATTATTGCCACTGGCTGGCTGTGGTTCGATCCTGCTGTGAGTTTAATTGTCACTGTAGTAATTGTAGCTGGCACCTGGCAACTGTTCCAAGAATCTCTCAACTTGGTGACAGATGCTGTACCAGCAGGTATTGAACCGCTTGCAGTTCGCACGTACTTAGCTGAACTTCCTGGTGTGAGTAGTGTTCATGACTTGCATATTTGGGCAATGAGTACCACCGAAACAGCACTCACGGCTCACTTGGTTATACCTGCAGGACATCCCGGTGATGCTTTTTTCACACGGGTAAATCGAGAACTTCACGACAATTTTGGCATTGAACACGCCACAATCCAAATAGAAACTGGAGACCCAAATTATCCATGTTCTCTTGCTCAAGAAAATGAAAATGTTGTTTAAAGGTGAGAAAATACTCTCAATTTTTATTGATCAATTTCTGAAAATTAACTAGTTGATTAAGTTTTTAATAAAAACGACAAAATAATTACAACCGTCTTCTCAGTGAATGTTGTTTTGTCGGTTGATTTTTCATCTTAATTTCATTCTGATTCCATAGAATAAAGGTTAGAGACTTAATTCTTGACTTTTATAGCTCTCTAGCACTTTCTAGTTGTGTCACTAATTTCTAGAATTGTGCTTTTGAATATCTATGACAAATTAAGATGAAATCAAGATTACCAAGTAAAAAAAACAGCATAATTCCCCGATCTATCTTGCGCACCATAGATAAATTTAAGCAGACGTTAGATCCAAATGCCGAGTCTAAAGTTATTGAAGAGTTTCGCGCTTCTCGTTATCAAACTATTTCCTCCATCCGTTTTTTGTTAATTCTGATTGTAGTTCCCCTTTTAGTCAATCAGCTTTCTAGAAATTTTGTAATCAGTCCGCTAGTTAAAAATTTTTGGAATCAAGAAAAGGTGGAGATTTTTTTAAACGCTTCTCAACAAGAAAAAGCCTTGGCTGAACTGAAAAGATTTGAGCAAGTCCTTAACTTTGAAGCTCGAATTGGTAAAATCCCAAAACTCTCTGCCGAGGTTGTACAGAACAAGCTCAAGGAAAAAGCCAATACTATAGCAGAAGAATATAAAGCTGAAAGTATTAATGCAGTGACAAATATCTTTGCCGATATACTGACAGCCATTACATTTATTGTTTTAATTTTCAAAGGACAAAAACAACTATCTATTCTCAAGTCTTTTGCTGGCGATACAACTTATAGTTTAAGTGACTCTGCCAAAGCTTTTTTAATTATTCTATCTACTGATATATTTGTTGGTTATCACTCTCCTTATGGTTGGGAAATCATTTTAGAAAGTACTTTAAAGCATTACGGATTTCCAGAAAACAAAAGTTTTATTTCTCTGTTTATTGCTACTGTCCCAGTAATAATGGATACTATTTTTAAGTATTGGATTTTTCGTTATCTTAACCGCAGTTTTCCTTCAGCCGTTGCTACCTACCGCAACATGAATGAATAATTTTTATGTCCGAAATTTTGACACAACAAATACTACAACTATGTCAACATCCAACACCCAAACAAAGACTTCAAATGCTCAATTCACAACAGATATAGTTCAGAGTTATCTGCAAGAAATTGGTCGTGTACCATTGTTAACCTATAAGGAAGAGATTTTTTATGGCAAGCAGGTGCAACAGATGATGGCGTTGCAAAAGAAAAGAGAAGCCCTGAAGAAACAACTGAACTATGAACCAACCCAAAAAGAGCTAGCTGAGTACGTTCAACTCACTGAAGCCCAATTGAAGGGAATTTTTCAGCGTGGCACATGGGCAAAGCAAAAAATGATAGAAGCGAATCTACGCTTAGTGGTTTCCATTGCCAAACGATATCAGGAGCGAAATTTAGAGTTTATGGATCTGATTCAGGAGGGAACGCTAGGTTTGCAGCGCGGTGTAGAGAAGTTTGACCCCACACGCGGCTACAAGTTCTCGACTTATGCCTACTGGTGGATTCGTCAGGCAATTACACGGGCAATTTCTCAGCAAGGACGAACTATTCGACTTCCAATTCATATTGGCGAAAAGTTGAACAAACTTAAGAAAGTGCAAACAGAACTATCTCAGAAATTGGGGCGCAGTCCCAGTGCGGGTGAAATTGCACAACAGATGGAATTAAACCCTGCCCAAATCCACGAACTTCTGATGATGAGTCGTCAACCTGTCTCGCTAGACAAACAAGTGGGCGATAACGAGGACACCGAATTGCAAAACTTTTTAACAGAAGCTCAAGGAGCGTCATCTGAAACCTACATAATTCAAGATTTCCTGTGTCAAGATATCCATACCTCACTGACAGAACTAACTCCCCAGCAGCAACAAATCCTAACTCTACGCTATGGCTTGGAGGACGGTTATGAACTCACACAGGTGCAGGTGGCTAAACAGCTCAATCTTAGCTGGCGAAGAGTTCGTTATGTAGAGCAACAAGCACTTAGTTACCTCCGTTATCGCCAAGCAAATCTACGGGAGTATATTGTCAGTTAGCTGTATCAGTAAATAATTTGCTTAACGGTTATTCTCTCTAAAAATTTAATCCAAAAAAATAGTTAACTCGCCACTTGAAAAATTTTTGATAATTTGTCAAAAAAAGATACTTAATTACCCACACTACATCGAAAGTCTAGGCTTTGAGATGGGTAATTAACTTGCTTATTTAGGTTATTGAAAAAACCGTATATAGCAACCCTTGCTCTTATGCAACAACTGAATGTAAACAAAATAGTTTTCCTCAGATTTAGTTATGAGAAAGTTTGAAGGTATTAAATACAAACGCTCTTTGAGCAAAGATATAGTCGCGTCTTTCGTTGTGTTTCTCGTTGCTCTTCCACTGTCGATGGGGATTGCGATCGCCTCAGGAGTTCCTCCGGCTCGTGGTTTGGTAACAGGAATAATTGGTGGAATAGTTGTCGGGGCTATTTCTGGTTCAGCATTGCAAGTCAGTGGACCTGCAGCTGGGCTAGCGGTTATTGTTGCGGAACTAGTTCAGAATAATGGTATCGAAATGCTCGGTTCCGTTATACTCCTGGCAGGTTTGATACAGTTGCTGGCGGGAGTATTTAAGTTTGGTAAAATATTCCGCGCCATATCTCCAGCAGTTATTTATGGAATGCTTGCAGGTATTGGCGTGTTAATTTTCGCTTCCCAATTCCATGTGATGCTTAAAGAAAAGCCACGTGCTACTGGAATTGAAAATCTAATTTCGATTCCCATATCCCTTTACCATACTTTTTTTGACTATGACAATATTAGCCATTTGATGGCTGCTGCTATTGGTGTTACTACCTTAATCGTGCTTCTGCTGTGGGATAAATTCAAGCCGCGAAGCTTGAAGCTGATACCTGGAGCATTGATTGCTGTGGTAATAGCCAGCACTCTAGCCAACTTGTTCCATCTACCAATTCCTTATGTTGATGTACCTGCAAATCTAACCGAAGTCATTCAAGTCCCAACGCCTGCCAACTTGATTCGCCTGATGAATCCACCGCTACTGATATCAGCTACGGCAATTGCCTTCATTGCCAGTGCGGAAAGCTTACTCTCAGCAGCAGCAGTGGATCGGCTGCACCAAGGCTCAAAAACAGATTTTGACCGCGAATTAGCTGCACAAGGTTTTGGTAACATGGTTTGCGGGGCGCTAGGAGTCTTACCAATGACAGGAGTGATTGTCCGTAGCTCTGTGAACGTCAAAGCAGGGGCTAAAACAAGACTGTCAGCAATACTTCATGGTGTATGGATACTTGTCTTGGTAGTTGCCGCACCTGGTTTACTAAAGATGATTCCCATGTCCAGCCTCGCTGCAATTCTGGTTGTTACAGGCTACAAGTTGGTGGAAGTAGAGAACATCCGCAAGCTCAAACAGTACGGGCGTGTGCCTGTAGTCATTTTCTTTGCAACCTTTGTTGGAATTGTAGCTGCCGATCTGCTTACGGGTGTGCTGATTGGCATTGTGCTGACCACAATAGCGCTAATTTACAAAATATCCTACCTAAATATATACTTTGAGAGGGATGAAAAAAATTGCAAAATTGATATCCACATAGAAGGAACTGCAACATTTATTCGGCTGCCAAAGATGGCTTCTGTTCTAGAGCAAATGCCAGCAGATACCGAGTTGTATGTTCACCTTGAGAATTTGGCTTATATTGACCACTCTTGCCTTGACTGGTTATCAATGTGGGCGGAGCAACAACAACAGAGAGGAAGTACAGTGATTATGCACTGGGATAGACTGGAGAAGCGCTTCCGCAGACCTTTCCAAAGCTAGTAGTCCGCCATTTTTGCAAAAATCTGCTTCAACAGTATAAAATTTCATCCGAATTTCATTCCAGTTTGTCAAACTATTAAACGATAGTGTCATTCCAGTTACTTCTGGAACTATGCTAACTCTTGAAATGAACAACGTAAGAAACAGCAGCAACGACTGCTGATGATAAGTTATACAAAATTTCTGCTCTTATCGTTGGCATTAATACAGACCTATGTATTAGTGTGACTACGCTTAGAGTTTATTGATGAACAAACTTTAAAGGTATATCTGCTCGTTATGAAAGTTCTGCTAGTTGAAGATGAGCCAGATCTAGGCGCATCGATTCAACGAAAATTGAGCAAAGAAAAATATATTGTTGACTGGATTTTAGACGGCACTGAAGCTTGGATTTGCCTGGAAAACCAATGGACGCAATATACACTGGCAATCTTTGATTGGTTGCTGCCAGGAATATCGGGTTTAGAACTCTGCAAGCGATTACGGCTTCGTGGTAACCCCTTGCCTGTACTGATGCTTACAGCTAAAGACAGTATGGCAGATAAGGTGGCTGGACTGGATGCAGGGGCTGATGATTATTTGGTCAAACCATTTGGGATGGCAGAACTGCTGGCGCGGCTGCGAGCATTGCAAAGGCGATCGCCCCAGTTTCAACCTCAGCAACTTCAAGTTGGTAGCCTTATTTTAGATTATGGTAGTGGTACGGCTTGTTATCAACAGCCCAATGGTGATAGTCAGGTCATTTCTTTAACAAAGAAAGAATTTCATCTGCTGGAATACTTCATGAAACGTCCTAACCAGATTCTTAGCCGCGAACAAATTTTGAGCCATCTTTATACGTTGAATGCGGAACGTGTTAGTAATGTGGTGGCAGCTCAAATCCGACTGTTGCGACGTAAATTGTCAGAACGTGGTTGTGATGGTTTTATCGAAACTATCCCCAGTATGGGCTATCGTTTCAATTCCAGCGATGCAAATTAGACTGTTTCGTCAGACTCGCACCTGGCTCGCTCTGTGGTATGCAGTCGTTATGGGTCTGATTTTGACTCTATGCGGTTTCGTCGTTTATGAGGTAATTGTTGATGCTTATTTAGTTTCCATCAAACGGGAACTAGAGTCTGTGACAGGCACACTGCATAATGTCATTGAACCGAATTTGAAACAACCCGGTCGCATAGAGCCGATCTTTCAGCAAGTTTTACTCAATACTTGTGTAATTGAGTCCGGTTGTCCTACCCAAACAATCTTTGGGCACAAACAACGCACCCTTGCTGAAGATGACATTATTAGTACTATCCACAGAGATAAGCAATATTACATACGTTTTATCGATAGTTCGGGACGGTTAATTGCTGTGGTTGGTTTCCTGCCTGACAAATTACCACCAACTGTGCAAACAAAAGTGTGGCAAACAGTCAAAGACCCGCAAGGCAATCGTTATAATCAAAAGTCTCTGCCGTTGCATACTCAAGATAATCAGGTTTGGGGCTATATACAGGTGGGGCGCTCTCTTAAAGAGCTTGATAATCGTCTCGCTGCTTTAAAACTGGTCTTGGCGTTGGGATTGCCCATTACAGTACTCCTCGTTGGTGGTTCTAGTTGGTGGCTGGCGGGGTTGGCGATGCGACGAATTGACAGATCATACAAACAAATGCAACAGTTTACGTCTGATGCTTCCCATGAATTGCGTACTCCTCTAACAGCAATTAATGCAACAGTAGAAACTGTACTTGATACGGAGCATTTGTCTCTTGCAGAAGCGCGAGATACCCTGGCATCTATTCAACGTCAGAATTACCGACTCGCTGAACTGGTTGGTGATTTACTGCTACTGTCTCGATTGGATCAGCAAGAGCTGACAACACAATGGGAACCTTGCTGTCTCAACATTTTGATTAATGACCTTATAGAAGAGTTTTCCGCGTTAGCAAGTGCAGCTTCTTTACAATTAACATCTTCAGTTCTATGCCATCAACCGTTGTATGTGATGGGGGATGAAGACCAACTTTTACGTCTGCTTTCTAATTTAATTGCTAATGCTATTAAATACACCAGAGCCGGTGGTTATGTCACTGTCATTCTCAAACGCAACAACGGTCATGCTGTAATTGAAGTTCAAGACACAGGCATTGGCATTGCACTTGGTGAGCAAAAGCGGATTTTTAATCGCTTTTATCGGGTGAATAGCGATCGCTCACGTACCACTGGTGGATCAGGATTAGGACTGGCGATCGCGACTGCTATTGTTCAAGCACATGGAGGTAGCCTTCATGTGCAAAGCGAAGTTGGTAAAGGTAGCACCTTCATCGTTCAATTGCCTTTAACAGTTACCCCGTTATTAAACTCAAACCGATGAAAGTCTGCTTCTAAGATACCCTTGCTTGTGGTTTGAGCTTCGACTGTATCAGCAATCCAATCACCATACCAATGCCCACAAAAGCAGTAAAGTAGAATAAACCAAGCAACCGGACAGACATTGGTGGTGCAATCCCCTCTACTTCAACTGACTGTGCCACTTTCACTGGTGTAAACTGACGCGATAATCCGCTTAGAGGAGTTAGTTCCACCTCAACTTTATGGGGTGAACCATTGTCAAAAGATAGTTTGAGAGAGGTATTGGTGCCAAAATTCTTTTTTTAGACTCTAAGTACAAATATGATAATAAATATACTCAATCAATCTAACTAGGCTCGTAGCATAATGTATGCGCCTAGAGGTTGATCTTTCTTTCAGATTTTCTGAGATTATGAGAAAAATATGAAAGACTTCAACCGAGAAACTCATGACGCAAGAAAAACACAGACCCAGTCTTAGCGAGGTTCACCGCAGTATCAAAATTCCTTCAAGCAACAGCTTTTGGCGCAAAATGCTTGCCTATGGAGGACCAGGGTATTTGGTGTCAGTTGGCTATATGGACCCAGGTAACTGGGCGACTGACATCGCTGGGGGGTCTAAATTTGGTTACACTTTGTTGACAGTCATCTTGTTGTCGAACCTCATGGCGATATTACTGCAATCGCTGTGCGTGCGTTTAGGTGTTGCGACAGGGCGAGATTTGGCGCAGGCTTGTCGGGACTATTTCAGTCCACGAATCAGCTTTTGTTTATGGGTTCTGTGTGAGATTGCTATTGCTGCGTGTGACTTAGCGGAACTACTTGGAAGTGCCATCGCACTGCAACTTTTGTTTGGTATTCCCTTAGTTTGGGGAGTCTGTATCACTGCCCTAGATGTACTTGTATTGTTATTTCTGCAAGGAAAAGGCTTTCGTTATGTAGAAGCTTTGGTAATTATGCTGATAGCAACTGTAGGCATCTGTTTCACAGCAGAAACTATTTTTTCTCGACCTGATTTTGGGGGAATACTGTTTGGATATCTACCCAAGCGAGAGATTTTACAGAACCCAGAAATGCTCTATATTGCAATCGGTATTTTAGGGGCAACAGTCATGCCTCATAACTTATATTTACACTCCTCAATTGTACAAACACGCGATTGGCAACCAACAACTGAAAAACGGTGGGAAGCGATTAAATTTGGTACGATTGATTCAACAGTAGCTTTATCGTTAGCACTGTTTATTAATTCAGCAATTTTAATTGTTTCTGCAGCCACGTTTCATGATTCTGGAAATCAGAATGTGGCAGAAATTCAAGAAGCTTACAAACTGCTTTCCCCATTGTTAGGAGTGAGTGCAGCTAGTGCTATATTTGGTATTGCTTTACTTGCTTCTGGACAAAGTTCAACGCTGACTGCTACTTTGGCTGGGCAGATTGTCATGGAAGGATTTTTGCAATTTCGTCTTCCTTCCTGGTTACGCCGTTTAGTAACCCGTTTACTTGCTATTATTCCAGCGTTGATGACAATTATTATATTCGGAGAAAATAGTACAAGCAGCTTAATAGTTCTTAGTCAAGTTATTCTCAGTTTACAGTTAGCGTTTGCAGTGATTCCATTGGTGATGTTTACGAGCAACCACCGCTTCATGGGTGAGTTTGTGAATCCGCTATGGCTCAAATTTTTAGCCTGGGGAGTTGCAATTGTCATCGTCTGCTTAAATACTTGGTTACTATTACAAAGTCTTTTGGGTTGGTTGCATCTTGTCCCTTAATTTGTTTGACTCGTATACAATAATCGTAATCGGGAATACTTCTGTGCAAATCTACCTCGTATTTCTAGCACAGAGAAAGTCAAGCCATGAACTACATTCATAAAACAATCGCAATCCTGGGAATAACGAGTGTAGTAGGTGGATTGCCTGCTGCTATCTCTGCACAAGTACCACAAAGTCGCACCCAGCAAACGAATTTTCAGGGATACTATAGCCAAGGAGTGCAAAAGTTAAATCAAGGCAACTTCAACGGAGCTATTGAGGATTTCAACTCTGTAGTACAGTTGAATCCTAGATATTATGAAGGTTATTGCCTGCGGGGGCTAGCAGAATTTCATTTAGGAAACTTGAAAGCAGCGCTGAGCGATTTTAACTCGACGTTGCGGCTAAATCCCAACCATGCGGATGCTTACAGAGGTCGGGGAACTGCTTATGCTCAACTGGGAGATTTCCAAAAAGCGATCGCCGACTTCACTCAGACAATAAAAATTGATCCAACTTCACCAGATGGCTACTACAATCTGGGACTTGCCAATTTTAAACAGGGAAATCATAAGCAAGCTGTTGTAAATTTTAACTCTGCCCTCAATAGAAATCCCAATCTAGCTGATGCTTATGGTAACCGGGGACTTGCTCAGTATGCTTTGGGAGACAACAAGAGCGCTGTTGCTGATTTAAAGCAGGCTGCAAGCTTGTTTCAACAACAAGGAAATACTCAAGGGTATCAGCAAACACAAGCCTTCCTTCAGCAGATTCAGCAGTAAGCAATGCAAAATTCAACATTGTCAAACCTGTTTTGAACAGGCTTATTGATAGGGTGGGCAAGCTTTGCTCACCCTTATTTTTAACACAAATCAGTGCAGACGGAAACAAAGTTGTGATGCGTATTGTCAAACTAGATTATTTCAGGAAAAAAATCACTTGACCTTCTGACAGTCAATGGAATAACCTGAACGCTCAAGCACGTTCTTCAAGGAAACCTATGAACAGAAAACTTATACTGAATTTGCTTTCTAGTTCCTCCATTTTTGTATCACTGATGTCTACGCTGGGAGTCATCAATCCCGCCCACGCTGCTATGACTCAGCGATTAACGCATACCAGCGATGGTCGTACCTGCATAACACATCCCCACGCTAGTTTCAAAACTCCTGTATGCATTAAAGATTCTGAAAGAAATCCGAATGCCCCGCCCGTACGTTCAACAACTCTTACTACAAACAAATCAGATCAGAACGTCGCCATGCTGAACTTTACTGAAGAGGAAAGTAATACTGCGATGCGGTTATTTACCTGCGACTGCCCGTATTGTATAAATTCTTTGCGTCAGCTGCGCGGTACTGGGAATTTGGTGTATTAGAGCGCTTGTTGCTACTTCCATCTAAGTAGCAACGGGTACATTAGCGAAGGGTTGATAAGGTTAATGCTACCGTCAAACAAGCCCTCGACAACTACCCCATCGAAAAGCCTCTGAAGTCCTGCTATAAGATGGCTTCAGAAGCTTAGACTTCTAAAAAACACATTTTTAAACCCCTATATATCAAGCAGGGCTGTTTCATCCGCTAAGGAACAAGATTTGTCAATATGATTGGCGATAAAAATTCTAAGTAAGGGTGACGAGAAAATAGCTTTTTAGCTACTCAAATTAGGAATAAAAAGTCTTGAGTACCGAGTGCTCAGTGCTGAGTTGAAAGACCACTCACAAGGGCTAGAGTATAGCCCTGTCAAGGTGACTGTAAGTAGGTGAAACCCTCATTTTTGCGTTGAATTATTTTTGCGTTTGCAATCCTCTAGTCTCTCGTTATGTCTTTTATTGTCAGTAATTCAAAATTATTGACAATGAAGAGGGGAAATGAAAAGACGCCATAAATTTCATTTGGACTGTTGTTTACGATTTTGGTTGCCATTTTTAGTTCTAGGGGAGGGTTTTGATCTCACCTTGACAGGGCTAGGGCTAGAGTATTAACCCTTAAGGGGAGAAGAGGTTAATTGACCTTGAATTTACGTAAACGACGATACAGCCCTTTAAATCCGTAAATAGAACGAACGCCATTAAACACCGTGACATCGAAGGGCAATTGAATAGTAAAAGTACTACTTTTACCTAATTCAGTTTGCACATTCAAGCTGCCGTGGTGTGCCTGAACAATAGCCTGCGCGATCGCCAACCCTAATCCAGAACCACCAGTGCTACGTGAGCGATCGCCACTCACCCGATAGAAACGGTCAAAAATCCGAGACAGTTCATGTTGTGGAATGCCAATGCCTGTATCTTGAACCTGAATCACAGCATAATGCTCATTGCGGTCTAAAATAACTGTGACCTCTCCTCCTTGAGGTGTATATTGAATTGCATTGATAATTAAGTTAGAAATCAAACGATAAAGCTGCTCAGGATTGCCTACAATATTCAAAGGTTGATGCACCTTTATAAAGGATGTCAGCTTCACCTCGACTGAAGTAGCCATCGCTGCAAACTCTTCTACTAAATCGTCAACAACATCATTAAGGCAACAAAGCTCGCGTCGCATCGGCATAGGTTGTCGATCCAAGCGAGCTAAAAGCAGCAAATCTGTCACTAAAGTCGTGAGTCGCTGATTCTGACGCTGTATAGTTTGCAGAATATCCCGCGTTTCTGTTTCATCCAGTTGCGGCATTAAAAGCGTTGACTCCACCGTCGCCTGTGTTGCAGCTAAAGGTGTTCGTAACTCGTGTGCTGCATCTGCTGTAAATTGTTGAATTTGTCTGTAGGATTGGTAAATCGGTTGCATCGCTAATCCTGCTAACCACCAACTAGCAAGACCAACTAGACCCATTGCCACTGGCAATCCCAATGCTAAAATCAATTTCACACCATCTAAATAACTATTGAAGTCTTCCAGACTTCGCCCCACTTGCATATACCCCCAATCACGATTATCTTCGGTGTGTAGCCTAAAGGATATTTGGTGGAAAAACTTGCCTTTGCTGTCTTTAACAGTTTGCCAAAGTTCCTTCTTAAAAACTGGGGATAGTTCTTGTGGATGAAAACCAGCGATAGCAGTCAAGCGTCCGGAATTATCGAAAAAGCGAACATAATAATAACCTTGGTTAATAGCGGTGAGAGTATGGCGTTTGAAAGATTGCTCTTGAATACACCTGTCTCCAACTGTGCAGATATTTGGTAGTAGCTGCTTTAAAACTGGTTCCAAGTGTCCAGGTTGCTGTAGTTTTAGTTCAACACTGTCATGCAGGGTTCCTGCAACTGATTCTATTTCTCGATCTAAGGTTATCCGATGAGCATGGGACACCGCTTGGTAAACGCCAAATCCGCACAAACCTAAGATAAGAGCCATGACGAGTGCATACCACGAAGCCAGACGAATACGAGTCAGCTTAAACAGTTTATTTTGGTTCATTGGTAAGTTTCAAACGATATCCCATGCCATGCAAAGTTTCAATGGGGTTTTCACAGCCACTCGACGCTAGCTTACGACGCAGCAAACGCATTTGAGCTGCCACTACATTGCTAGCAGGTTCTGCACTCACCTCCCAAAGCTGATTGCGAATCTGTTCTGTGGTAACAATTTGGTTCGGGTGCTTCATAAAATACTCTAGGAGCTGGAATTCTTTATTAGTTAGGGGAATGACTTGTTTTTCCCTCGTAGCATTCTGAAACACAACCGCACTATTACCATAATCTAGAGTTAGATTGCCAACTATCAGTTCTGGGGATTGAAAATGAGGAGAACGACGTTGCAGAGCACGTAACCGCGCTAGTAATTCTGCCATGCTAAATGGCTTCACCAAGTAGTCATCAGCTCCTGCATCTAGCCCAGCCACTTTATCTGCCATACTGTCTTTAGCTGTAAGTATCAGCACGGGCAGAGGATTTTTGTTGCTACGTAACCTTTTGCACAACTCCAATCCTGACATTCCTGGCAACATCCAATCGAAAATAGCTAGCGTATATTGTGTCCATCTATTTTCTAGATATGCCCATGCCTCAGTACCATCCATAACCCAGTCAACCAAGTACTTTTCTTGGTGTAAAGTTCGCTTGATAGCGGTACCCAAATCTGGTTCATCCTCGACTAACAGTACTCTCATAAAGTTAACCTATTACTTGTCAACTGGTATTTCTAAAACACTTTTGCAGTATGCTCATCCCACTGTTAGCAAACTTCATTTGTCAAATCCAAATTTTGTATAATTCACTACTTATAATAATTGAATGAACTAAAACCAGTGATGACTGTGAGAAAAACTCAATAAACCTTCTTGCCCAAACACTGTATGGGTTTAGTGAGAGGAGTTATAAAATTAACTTTTTGCAAGGAGTCTATTGAGTCAATATTTATATTGACAGATAAGTATGAAATTAGGATGAAATGCCAGCTTCTGAAAAGACGCATGGAATTTTTATCCTAAACTTGCGAGGATTGTTCATCATCTGACTATCTCTGTTCAATCGAAAAACTTGGTTTTTGAGACCTTTACTTTTGTTTACAAACAGCCTCTCAAGGTTTTAACAGTAAGAAAAACTCAATAGACCTAATTGCTATCAATCGGTAGGTGTAAGTGAGACACAGTTAGTAAAATCATGGAAACTAACTACTTGCAAAAGGTCTACTGAATTACTTTTTGTGAGTTACTTTTTATTATGATATGTAAGTATGAAATTAAGATGAAATCTTGAGCAATATAATATTTTTTATCTGTACTTAAAACAAGACCCTAGACAAATGCTAGGGTCTTGCATTCGCTCATTTACTATTAAATAAAATTTGACTTGAAGACAGTTATAGGTGTACCAAAGCCTGCTTGCTGCAAGCTTTAGTTTCTCGACTTGACAAGAGCCAATTGCTAATAGTTATAAATCAGTTAATAGTGAACAGTCAGCAAAGATGTATGGAGGCATTTAGACCCGCCATCAATGCGTTCCACGCTCTTAATGGAGGAACCGTTACCCAAGTGATGAAACTGATAACTGTTAATTATTAGCTATTAGCAGTTTTAGAAAGTAAACGTGGTACGCAGTGTACCTACGTAAACAGTGTCGTTCCTGTCATTATGTTCTGGATTGAAGATAACCAACACACCAGGCGTGACAGCAATGTTTTCAGTCAATTGCAGTCTGTACAGCGCCTCTAGATGGTAGGATGTGTCCCTGTCTTGACGACGAATACCGTTTGTTTGGACGAATTCGTTGCCAGTTGCTTTAGGTGGTTGACCAAAGATAAAACCAAGCACATTACCTTGTCTGCCAAAGTCTTTGAAAGCAACGTTAGCAGCCCAATACTCAAAGTATGCATTAGCACCATTTGCCGTACCGCCTTTAGCTTCTGCCTCACTGTAACCATACCAACCACCAAGCGTAACCTTGGGACCTAGTCTCAAGGTAGCTTCTACGCCATAGTGGTCAGCAGTCAGAGCAGCGCCACCGAAGGGATTATTAGCATACTGACTCCCTGTAGAGTTAAAGAGGTTAATGCTATTGTTAGCAACATTTCCTATATTTTGATAGGTGCGAGCATAGGTTAAACCGATATTGAATGCCTGATTAGGCTGGAAGGATATCTGACCAAGGGCTGCATATCCACCATTTAAAAAACCTGATCCATCATTAGGATTGTTAGCTCTGTCGGCTAGATAAGCCGCTGACACGGTGATAGGTCCTTTGGGATTGAAGGATAATGTTGCACCTGCACCACCCTCACCTACGCGGTAAATGGGGCTGAAACGACCGTAGCGAGAGATACTACCCCTACCAGAGCTGTTGAACTCAGGGGTAAAGGTGTTGAGATTTTCATATAATAGACCACCAAATGCATCAACCTGAACGCGTACGGCGTCGCCTAGATTAAATGCATAGTTTAGTTTGTCAATCAGAACGTCGTTGCTGTCATTTCCATCAAAACTCAGACGGGTCATATTTGTACCCGTTACGCCTGTACCATAAGGAGTGACATTCCGAGCCTGCAAACGGATTTGCAACCGGTCTGAGCCAAAGAAGCTGGAGAGCAAGTTCAGACGAACCCGGTCAGCGAAAATGGTATTAGAATTCAAGTCCTGAGCTGTTGCCGGGTTTACACCAGAGGGAACAGCCCGATTATCGCTACCAAAAATGTCAGATAGATTGAAAATCGCTTCACCAACCAGTTTTGTCGTGGTAGAGAATTGATTTGCTTCTAATTCAGCAGTACGAGCTTCTAAGGCATCAACACGACCGCGTAGAGTAGCCAATTCAGCAGAGAATTCTTCTTGTAAACGCTGCAAGGTAGCTAAGTCTTCTTTCCTGACTAAGTCAGCGGTAGCTGTTGCAATCAGTTCATTCACTCGATCCAAACAGGCGTTCAAACCAGCCGCAAACTCATAACGGGTCAAAGCGCGGTTACCACGATAGGTACCATTGGGATAACCTGCAATACAACCGTAGCGCTCTACCAGAGACTGTAATGCTTGAAATGCCCAATCTGTTGGCTGTACGTCGGAAAACTGAGAAACAGATGTTACTTGACCAATGTTGTCAGATTGTGCTGTCAACTGAGAGACGGAAGTCACCTGTTCGTTGACAGAAGAAGCCATAGCGCTATTCGCAGTGAAGAATGTGGCTGCCAGAACAACCGGACTTAGCTTCAGAACGTTCCGGAATTGTGTTGTCATAATTTTTTCTCTCTCACACCTAAATTCGGCTTAGATATGATTTGTTGTTTTTTCACATCTAAGTAAGTATTTCCAGAGTTCACTCCTATAAATTAGGTTCTCAGATCAAGATGAAATTAGGATGAAATTCTGAATTTTTGAATCAAATAAATCAGTAAGTAAGAGATGCATTTTCTAAACAATTTGTCAACTTTAATCCAAAGAAAAGTGTTAGCATACTAAGATGAAATTAGGATGAAATTCCAAATGTTTGAATCAAACAAATCAGTAAGTAAGAGATGTATTTTGTAAACGATTTGTCAACTGATATCAAATCATAAATTTTAGCATACTAATATGAAATTAAGATGAAAATTTATTTGACTCAAGAAGATTTCTAAAAATCATTGACGGTTCTACACATAAAGTTTGTCTGCGTCCAAGAGAATGCCAATTAAGGCTATACAAACAAAATCCGCATTGTCAGTAATGATTTTTAAATAAATATCCAATCAAAAGCCAGAAATTTCATCCAAATTTCATTTTTGATTTGCAGTATAGAAAACAGCAGGTTTATTCATAGCTGAATGTAGACAAAAAATAGGCTTGCTTTAGAGTACGGAAAGCCAAAACAAATCATGGAATTTGTTGAGGTTCACCATTGTTCAAGATGCCATACATAAGAAATGGCTTTTTTATGATCAAGAACCCTGGACAGCCATTTTCTTGTTGACCTGTACTTCAATCAATTCCTGAAACTTTTCGTTCGAGAGTGAAGATATGATTTATGAATCAGTAGCCAGTTGTGTTGGTCAAACACCGCTCGTTCGTTTACGTCGATTATTTCCCCAAGCAGATCTCGATATTATCGCCAAACTAGAGTTTTTGAATCCTGGTGGTAGTGTTAAAGACCGTCCAGCTAGATTCATTGTTGAAAAGGGATTGCAAGACGGTACTATCAATTCTCGAACCCACCTAGTTGAGAGTACCTCTGGTAATTTGGGTATCGCCTTAGCAATGATGGCGCGAGTTTACAAGCTTTCATTCACCTGTGTGGTTGACCCTAAAATCTCACCAACTAATTTGCAAATACTCCAGCAATTGGGCGCTAATGTCGATATGGTGACAAAGCCCGATGATCAAGGGGGCTACCTGAAGACACGGATTCAGCGTGTGCAGGAATTAGTTAAGACTATTCCTCATAGCTTGTGGATTAATCAATATGCTAACCAGCTAAACTGGCAAGCGCATTACAACGGTATTGGTGGTGAAATTATTGCCAATTTAGATGGTGGTCTTGACTGTGTGGTGATTGCAGTTAGCACTACAGGAACAATATTAGGAGTAGCTCGTCGCCTGCGCGAAAAATTTCCCAATATCCGAGTAATTGCTGTTGATGCTGTCGGGTCGGTAATCTTTGGTGCTCCTGCAGGTAAGCGCGAGCTACCTGGTATCGGCTCCAGTCGTGTTCCCGAGTTGTTAAACAAGACTGAGATTGATGAGATTGTCTATGTCGATGATTGGGAATCTATGCAAGGTTGCCGTGACCTAGTAACTCATGAAGGCATTTTTGCAGGTGGTTCGTCTGGGTCTGTTGTTGCTGCTATCAAAAAGCTTCTCCCCACTTTCCCTAAACCTTATCGTGTGTTGACAGTGTTTCCAGATCGAGGGGAGCGCTATCTTGATTTGGTCTATAACGATGACTGGGTAACGCGACTCCAGAGGCTAACAGCAGTAGTTTAATAATAGGACTTACGCACTCGTGACGAAAAATAAGGCTTTGCGATTGCTTCCCTTCGGTCGCAATGACAGAATTGCGTTATTTTTGCGTAAGTCCTGAATAAGTAAAATCCCCAGACTCAGGGAGCGCATCTACCCTCTGATAGCTCGTCATTACCGAATTTTACCTTTTTATGACTAGCCATCTTCTGCACCTTTTGTTTACTCGCTTCATTTTCTGGCATGGCGATGCTTCATGGAGGTTAGATGTTTTATGCTGGCAAATTTTTCTGACTTATTTTTAATGAATTTTAAGGGAGAACTGGCAGCTCTGGGAGTGGCGTTTTTGTGGGCACTGACTTCAGTTATCTACAGTCGCTTAGGAAAGAAAATTTTCCCGCTGGCGATGAACTTGAGCAAAGGTGCGATCGCAATTGCGATGGCTTTCCTCACCATCCTTTTGAGTGGTGAGCAACTGCTGCCAGCAATTGACTCAATCCGCTTCATACTCCTACTTCTCAGCGGTGCTGTTGGAATTGGCATTGGCGATACTGCTTATTTTGCGGCATTGAACAATTTAGGGGCAAGACGGACGCTGCTATTGAAGACATTAGGTCCACCGATGGCTGCAATTGTATCGACTATTTTTTTGCACGAACAACTGTCATATGTTGCTTGGGTTGGTATTTTGTTAATTATTTTAGGTGTGGCTTGGGTAATTAGCGAACGAGTTAAAAATGCTACTACCAATGACAAGCTGATTGTTGGTGTCAGCTTTGCTCTGTTATCAGCATTCACAGACGCAATGGGTGCAGTTTTATCCCGTGCAGCGCTGGCAGAAACAACTATTAATTCCCTGTGGAGTGCGATGGTACGGCTAGTGGGTGGGGTATTAATACTGCTGTTGTGGCTGCCGATGAAGCGAGAACCAGTCCGCGCCTCTCTAAAAGAATTGCGGTCTGGGCGGATACTGGGCATCGTTATACTGTGTGCTTTTCTGAGTACTTACTTGGGCTTTTGGCTGCAACAAATCTCTCTTAAATTCAGTCCTGCAGCCATTGCTAAGTCCCTCAATGCTACGAGTCCTCTGTTTGTCCTGCCGTTTGCTTTCTTTATTGGAGAGAAAATCAGTCTGCGGGCAATTCTGGGCGTGTTGGTGGCGATCGCTGGGATGGGGCTGTTGTTTATCTACCGCTGATTGCGGATAACGAGTATTTTCATAGCCAAAATCCTTAGAAAATTATTGACCTCCCACGGCTTTAGCGTAGCGTGGGATTCTTGAATCATAGGAGAGGAGTTCTACTGAACTTACTTTCCTACGCGCATCTTGATCGTTTACCCAACGACTGCACACCCTCTATTGAGGACGACTTGAGCGGCTTTTGATGTTTTGAATTATAGCTCTTAAGTGGGAGATGAAAAGCCTCCATTCTTGCTAACTGAAGCTCTAAGTTACGTTGAGCAACGTGGCGAGCAGTTGGAAGAGTTAAAGGAGGACTTAGGGATTATTAGCAACAGACTAATGTCCTACCAGTAAGAAAGATTTTGTAATCAAAGCAGATAATTAGCGAAGAATATTTTTTAATAGTCTAAAAAATGTTTTATTTAGCTTTTCCTAAAAAAATGAAACCCTCTTAGTTTATCAATAGTAATAGCTATGCATAAAGAAATGAAATCAAAATGAAATTTTGGATGAATGTAGTGAGAAATACATAGATAACAGTTCTATCTATAGATAGACGCGCTTTTTTCTACATAAACCCTAAAGTATCATCAGTTGTCATTGTTATATTATTGACGCTGGCAATCCCAAATTCTATGGTCAAGAAAAGTTTGTTGCTCTACTAGTTAAATGTTTTTGTTTGTGGTGTTTTGATTGAAAGCTCAATGCAACAATCAAGCAATAGTATTAATTGAGGAGTACATGACTACAACTGTAACAAGCAGTACACTTGCTGCTGTTTTTGGTATAACTTTGAGGGTCTGCTCTTACAGCAGTACACCGACAACTTTAGATCCGGTTTCTCTCCTCAAATTCGCGCTTAGTACTGGATTTACTTGTATTTGGTGCTTTCGGTATAAGTTTAATGCTAAAGCATAACCCACTTAAGCAGGAATTAACTAGCGCTCTTAGCAGCAGGTCTAGTTAATTCTAAGCTCGGCTTTGCTATGCTCAAGCACTGCTTAACCTAAAGTATTGGTTAAGCACTTCAATAACGCCAGAAGTTTTTTACCATCTTGGTCTGCTTAATGAGCCTAGTTAGATTGGATACCTTTGCCCTGTAGGCAATATGACATTCCCTAACTAGGCAGCTATTTCATGTGCAAGTTTTGCTGTTTTATTTACTTTTATAGGATGAAAAAGGCATCCTTGATAGCTTAACAAACAAGTTATCTAAACCAATAGGACAGATGTTCCGTAACAACAAAAGCTTACTACCACGTTTAAGCGCTAGCATCGGCTTACAAATGCTTCTAGCCCTGACACCCGCTTTAAGTGCTTTTACAGTTGCGATTGAGCCTATACTGGCAAGCCAACCTGCTCCGAGAAATAGGCTCACACAAGTTGAAATCCGTCTTCTACGGGATCTGATTGACGGTCACAACTTTGCAATTGAGATGTCGAAGATATGTTTGCAAAGAGCTACACTCAAAGAATTAAAATCGGTTTGTCAGCAGGTTATCACTAATCAGCAGGAAGAGATTCAAACAATGCAGTCGTGGCTTAGTGACTGGTATGGCATTACATACTCACCGACATCAAACAAGTTTAGTCAGAATGTGATAAATCAGCTAGCAGGGCTGAGTGGAGATGATTTCAACATCACATTCATGAAGACTTTAACCTCACACCACTGGGGTGCCATCATATTTGCTGGGGAAATTACTGACCGTGCTTACCATGTAGAATTTGTCAATCTAGCTGCCAATGTTGTCACTGCGCAAGTAAACGAAATCAATCAATTACGAGGCTGGCTCAAAAATATCTATAACATAGAGTATGTAGGGGCAGCTGCAGCAGGTTCAGCTGCAGATACTCCTGATTCTGAACGCAGTCTTCTTAATCCTGAGAATTATCCAAAGTAATTGAGTAGGTGGTGCAGTAGTAGTAAGTGAAAGCGCTTGTCACCTCCACTACTTATAAGAGTAAGAAATCGTCCTTACCTGGTTTAACCAAGTTTAGGCAAGTATTTTAGAGCAGAAAGACTGTAGATTAGTGAACGCCTGTACTGCATTGTTGTATAGCTTGGAGTCTTTCTGTAGTACCTCCACCAGTAGGTCTTGCTGGGGGAATTGCACAGCCTCTTGTGTTTGACTTATTCATGTTTTGGGATTTTTCTGTAGTAGGCTGACCAGTAGATTCAGTTGTAGGAGTGGATTGTTGGAGTCTGTTATTGCATTGCTGCAAGACTTGAAGTCGTGCAGCAGTAGCTCCGCCTGTAGGTCTTGCTGGGGGAATAGATTCACAAGCTTTTACAGTTGACTCACTTACGCTTCCATAGGCGGTAGAACCCGAAGATGTGTGAAGCAAAGCTATCCCTAAAGGAATTGCTAGGATAGATGTAGCGCGGATAATAAGTGTCTTCATAACCAAAATCCTCATAACATACAGTCACTCTGCCTAAATAGGGTAGGTCTGAATTCGAGCTACACCAAGTGAAATTTCTCCTTGAGATCCAGCATTCTTAGCGTAGACTCGGTATATCCAAGGTAGGCTATATCCTGCTTCGCTATTTCCTATAGTATTAACTCCATTCATCAAAATTGATAGCTTTGTCTCAGGCTCTACTGGTTGTGAGAAAGCTACCGTAGCTTTTCTGTTGTTAATAGAAACCGTCGCTGGTATTTTTTGACCTGATTGATTTTTCACCTCAATTCCTCTATTAATTTTTACCCCCTCTGGTAAATCAATTACTAGTTCTGCTAGAGGTTTTCCTACATAAACTTCAAATTCATGGGTAGCATCTACAGCAGTAGTATCACTAGGATAAGCAGTGCTATTGCCAAGATAGGAACCACTAGTATCGCCAGGTTTATCATTTGCCCAAACAGCAGGAACTGAAGATGTAATTGCTAAGGTCAATGCAGCTATGTAAATCATTTTTTTCATTTTAGTTATCCTTATGAGGTCACTTGATTAACTCTCTATTTATTAGTTTGACCGTGACTTATGAAACCAAAATGAAATTTTAGTGTTTGTTTTGAAAATAAATCTTGGGATTAATATATGCGAAATTGAGCTATACCTATGGGAATATCTTCGTCACTGCCAACAAATTTAGCCGAGAAGCGATAGATAACACTATTACCAAGAGTTGATCGTTTCACGTTTTTTAGGTCAATATCTAGCTTAGTATTGGGAGCAACTGATTCAAGAAAAGCCAATGAAACAGTTTTGCTATTGACAGAAATATTAGTGTTAATTTTCTGACCATTCTCATTCACAATATCGATATTCTTAATGTCAGCACTGATAGTTACATTGTTTGGAACGTTAATAATTAGCTGAGTGATAGCTTTACTGTTTTGGGGAATATGTAACCGGAAAGTGTATCTGATAAGCTGCCATCGCGCATAAGGAGGAAATTGCACATTTCCATCTATATGAGGCACTCTTCCATTATTCATCTTCGCAGTTGCATAATTAGCAGGAATTAAAACTGCAGCAGCTAGAGTCAATACTGCACCCGCATATATCAGTGATTTCTTCATTTTTCAATTTCTATGAATCAATTATGTCAGATGAATTTTAAGTTCATTCCAAAGAAATGAACTTGTTATTAACAAATGCATCACAATTTGGTCAAGCCAGACTTAACTATTTCCCTGCATTTACCTGTTAATCGGGGAAAGTTAGACAGCTTACTCGCCTTTAGCAGGTTCAACCTGCTGATGATGTTTTTGTCAAAGAGGTATGCTCCCTCTACTTACTAGGATGACAGGTCATGATGAAATCAAGATGAAATTCCAGCACTTATCGTCAAAGTTTATAGATTAATTAGAATGTGCAAATTGAGCGACACCTATGGGAATCTCTACGTCACTACCAACGACTTTAACCGAAAGATAGTAAACAGAGGTAGAACCAAGAGTTGGTTGTTGTACTTTGTTAAGATTTACTTGCAATTTAGTAGTGCTAGAAGTAACTGGTTTAGGAAAATCTATAATGATTCTTCTATTATTTACAGAAATATTAATTTTAATTTTTTGACCCTTATCATCCAATATATCAATATCATTACTTACAGCTACTGTGGATGGTGCGTCAATAATTAACTCGGAAAGGGCTTTACCATTTTTGGGAACGTGTATCTGAAAAGTTTGTTTAACAAGCTGCCAACCAGCAGGAGGTAATTGCATGTAATTTTCAAGATTAGCAACCTTATTATTATCTGTTTTGGCATTTGCATAGCCAGTAAAAATTGAAGCTGCGGTAGCAACACTACATACAGCAGTAGAAATCAGTGTTCTTTTCATTTGGCTGTTAAATTAGCAAACTATGTCACTTAGATTCAAATTTCTTTTTAGTGCATGAACCTTACAAAACCAGTGTAATAGGTCACTATGAAATTAAGATGAAATAACCAGCTTGGTAAAATAAATTTAAGGTGGATTTGCCATTCAACTAGAAATATTTTGTATTTTTGTTAGTAAAGTAGCCTGTCTTGATTTTGTACTATTTATTACCTTTATTCCTGGGTTATTACTAGCTGTTACTATCTGATTTGACTCGGTTTCTACATCAGGCACTTCAGAACCAGAAGCTAGGTTTTTGAGATTTTGGGCTAGGTTTCATTCTCATTTATCCTAAAAAATCAGGCTTATAGTAGTAGCATTCTGATAGAACTATAAGCCCAGAAATTGTGTGGAATAAAGCCAAGGAATTACTTTATAAATATTATTGTAAAAAATCAAGATGAAATTAAGATGAAATAAATTACTTTACTGTTATACGCGATAAGAAAACAGGCTTACAGTATAACTATAAGCCCGTCAGGATTGTGAAACATGAGGAGCATGTTTTTAATATTTATTATAGATAATGTAAATGAAATTAAGATGAAATCTCACGGTTAATCTCCTCATCAAATTAGATTGATTCTGAGAATAGCTGATTATCTCCTTTCACTCATTCTTAATATAAAACCAGACTTTCAGTCATACCAGAGTGGCATAACTAAAAAGCCTCTAATGACTATCAAAGCATAAATTGAGACGGCGAAACTTAGTATATGACCATGATGAAATCAAGATGAAATTTGAGATAACTATTGCACGTCTACCCAAAAATCAGCAGTGATGATTTTGCCATTACGATTAAACTGACCCCACATTTTATATTTTCCTGCTTGAGGAAAACTGGTGATAAAATGAATTTCTCCTGCTGGAGTGTTTTTCAATGCATGAGCATGAATGTAGTCTGCTTCTGTCAATGGTGATGACTGCTTGAGGATGACTAAATGTCCTCTTTCTCCTAAATAAGGTTTCAAATCTTTCAGTGGTTGGTTGTTAGCAGCGTCTTGTAAGTTGAAAATTAGATGAACTTCTTGTCCAGCTTTGATTGTAGGTTGAGATAATTTGAGATTAGCCTTAGTATCACCAAGAGTCTTTGTAGTAGCTAAATCAATTTTTGGTGCAGCTGGACTTTTTCCTGGAACTTGTGCTTTTAAGACCGAAACTTGTTCTGCTTTTCCTGCTACTTTGTAATCACTGAAAAGTGTGTAATTACCAGAATGGAGAAAATCAGCTTGGACTTCAAAGCGTCCATTTCCTTTGTATGTGGGATGGATGTGATTGAAAGACTGAAAATCATCACTCACGACGATTAAATGCATCAATTTTTCTTGGAAAGTATCGAAATTAGCAATTGGTCTTCCTTCTTTGTCTTTGACATCAATTGCTAAAGGTACAGGTTTTTTAGGAGTGATTTTGTCGGGGAGGGTGAGTTTCGCGGTAGCGTTCGCAGGTTCTAATTTGGAATTACTATCATGAGAATCACCCATATTATGACCTGTGTGCGGATTTTCCTCAGTCCTTGGAGTTTTGGAATCACCCATATTGTGACCTGTGTGCGGATTCGTATCTGCAACAGTACTAGCATTAGAGGTTGGTGTTTCGCCAGATTTTACTTGTGAGGCGCAAGCTTGAGTGATAAAAAGGGTTGAAGTGATAGCGAGTGCAGTGAAAAACCGCTTCATTTTTTCTCCAGGTGTGATTGCAAAATAGGGATACTTCCTTAGTGAACTTGATCTTTATCATCAGTCTGTCAGAAGAAAATGAAATTAGGATGAAATCCTACTCTGCAATGATGATAGTTATAAATACTTAGATGATCGCCTTTAATGAGCAATGACAACAGATGAGAGCGATTGCGCGGAGCAAGAGACGCACCTTGGCATATCGCTTACCTAACTAATTGAAAACAGTTTCTTATTGTGGGTTAACATACACTTCTAAAATTTGATTTACTAGGTAGGGCAGACGAGACGCCCACCCCACAATAAATTTAGTTTTTAGAGAATGCAAATTGAAGGTCTTTTAGCTTATTTACCTCCAGTTTCAGCTATTTCAACTCAGAATCTGACCTACACCAGCAGCTTGAAGTTGCTCTCGATTCGGTTTACCAGTCAGAACCAGTTTTCCATTAATGGCGATCGCTGGCACTGCATTCACTCCATACTGCTGGGCTTTCTCCTGCTCTTGTCGCAGTTCATAGACCGATACTTCACAATTAGGGCAAGTCAATTCTTGCACCAATTGAACTGTCTCATCGCAAAGAGGACAGTCAGCCGTAAAAATTTCTATTTGACGTTTCGTCATGATGTCCACCGAGAATTTTCCTTACTCATCCATTCTGAAGCCTCTAGTGAACTAGAGAGTCAACCCTTTTCTATTTTCTGAATTTGTTCTTTGACTTAACACCTAATTCTAATTAAGGTGACAGTGCTGTTTGGAAGTATTGCAATGAAATGTTAAATGAAATTCTTGCGCATATCTACTTGACTCTACAGCTGACTTGAGGGTTTAACATGACTCTAATTTATTTAACTGTTCTAAAACTTGTTACCGCCTGTGAGGAGTAGCAAATAGCATGAAATCTTTCAAGTGGCTTTTAATCGTTCTAGGAAGCACGGGAGTAATTTCTTTAGGAGCCTGTAGCAATGGACAGCAGGTAGATAATTCGGGTAGTAATCCTGCTGTCTCTTCCTCAAAAACCATGACAGGCAGTCAGGTGATTGAACCTGCTACTCAGACGGGAGAAGCTCGCATGACTCTAAACACGGAAGCTACACCTCTCAAAACCGGAAAAAGTACTTTAATGCTCAACGTTACAGATGCCAAGAATGGTAAGCCTTTAGCTGCCAAAAATATAGCAGTCGAAATGGTCATGTCTGAGCAAGAAATGAAGGCAATGGGGATGGAAGGAGTAGGAACTGCAAAAACACAAGTCAAGCCGGCATCTTCACCCGGTATGTTTGAAATTCAAACCAGCCTACCTTACGGGGGCAACTGGCAACTGAAGGTAAACCTTAAAGACATTCAGCCTACTGCCAGCGCTGTCTTTAATGTAGCCGTTAAGTAGTTGGGCTAAAGTTTCTAAAAGTCCATACTTGTAGAAACTATCTAGTACAGCGTGGCAGAAATAACTAGACAGTTAGGAATAGTTTAAAACTCTGATTTTGTAGGTATTTTTCTCCTGACTTGGTGAGTTCTGACTCCTTGCACTAGGTATAAGTTTTTGACTCTTTCATCGCCTTACACCTGGCTTTAAACTTATCGTTGTGGTTAACACGTATGACAATTTGTTAGCAATACAAGATTTTGTCAGAAAAATTTACAAAAATTCTGACTTTAGGGGTTGACTCTACAGTTAACTATAGACTTTAAGGTTGGAGCAATACATAGTAGAAATAAAGAACTATAGTTGCTGTGGTGGAACAAGTTTGTTGTGAAGCATCATCCCCGAAAAAACTGCTGAAAATTGGTGAGCTAGCAAAGCAAACCGATGTGGCAGTAGGAACAATTCGGTATTATGAAAGCTTAGGATTGCTAACACCAGTTGAAAGAAGTGAAAATGGCTACCGCTATTACGATGGCGAAGCAATCAAGCGGTTGCAATTCATCAAAAAAGCCCAATCTTTACAGTTTTCCCTCTCGGAAATTCAACAAGTGGTTGGTGTCCGCTCCCACGGCGATCCTGCTTGCCCACTCGTGAGGGGCTTACTGAAACAGAAAATAGCTGATCTTGAGAAGCAGATTTATCGCATGAAGGTGCTGAAGGAGGAGTTAGAAGCATATCAAGAGCGCTGGGCAAGCCGACCTTTAGACGACCCGTGTAGCAAAGAGCTTTGTAGCATGATTGAGGAAGTCGCTTGCCAGGATGTACCTGTCCACAACTTACGAGGAGGGTAAATGTCCGGAACTACTGACGAACATCAAAACTCTCGCATCAAACCAGAGAACGAGCAAACTCCTCTTGCTCCCCTCTCCCCCCTTGAGGAAGGAACACCGGATCAGGTCAGTAATAATGACAATGCCACCTTAATTGAGATTAAGCCTGTCAAAAAGTTGATTTTATCCGTCAAAACGGTCATGACACTTGCAGTCCTCGCGGCACTAATTGGTGGCATCTCAATAGTAACAAAGCAGTTCAAACCCTCTTCTTCTATGGCTGGGATGGAAGATATGAAAGGGATGTCAATGGAAGACATGATGCGAGTGGACGGTTCCTCTAATCCCACCCCGGTAAAGGTCGAGTCCATCAAGTCTGGTTTAATGGAGGCGAGTGTTCGTTACACAGGGACAGTGCGTCCTTACCTGGAAGTGACTGTATATCCACGAGTGGGTGGGCAGTTGACTGAATACTCTGCCTACCCAGGAAGTAAAGTAAAAGCAGGACAAGTGCTGGCTCGGCTAACTGCGACGGAACTTTCTGATGAGGTAGAGGAAGCAACAACGGAAATGGAGGCAGCCAAAGCTGAGGAGCGTGCAACCAGAGAAGAACTGGATGAGCAACGTCAAGAAATACAGCGGATGGCAGCCGAATCTACTTATTTAGATACAAGAGTACAGCGAACTGAGCAGGTTTTATTAAATTCAGGTGCGATCGCCCGCAACGACTTTGATAAACAAAAAAGTGAAGCGACAGCAGCCAAAGCATCTCTGGGTGGTGCAAAAGTTAAATTGGAACGGATGCAAGCACAGATAGCTAAAGCCCAAGCGCAGGTAGCTCAGGCTAAAGTAAAAATTCAGCGTCTTAAGGTTATAGAAAGTTACAAAATAATTACATCACCGATTACAGGTATTGTGCAGGAGCGCATGGCAGACCCTGGTGTAGTGGTACAACCTGGTATGGGGATTCTTAAAATCGGAGATTATCGCAAAGTTCGCCTCCAGGCAAATGTTGCCCAGCAAAATTTAGCAGGTGTAGAAATCGGTTCTCCTGTTGTGGCTCGTGTGATTGGCAACTCCACTAAAACCATCAAAGCAAAGGTGACAAGCATTTTCCCAAAAGCTGGGGAAGAAACTCGCACAGTTACAGTCGAGTCAGTTGTCGATAACCCTGGCGGACAGATTTTGGCAGGACAGGCAGTTCAGATGCAAATTATTACAGCTCGTAAACCAAATGCTCTTTCGGTTCCTCAAGCAGCATTGGTTGAATCTGAAGGTAAGCAAGCTGTATGGGTTTTAGCAGGTAAATCAGCTAAACGCAAATTTATCACCACAGGGTTAACCACCGGCGATCGCGTAGAGGCAACTAGCGGTTTGCAACCCGGCGATTTGGTTATTACTTCGGGACAGGAAAGACTAATTGAAAATGCATCAGTGGCAGCTATTGATGATTCTGGTCAACCAGTTGCCTCCTTAAGTAGCGCTGTACAAGGCAACACCCAAATTAAGTTAGTCAGCCCGCAAGGCAAAGCAGTATCTGGTGATAATCAACTGATTCTGGAAGTTCAAGACTCTAAAACCAAGAAGCCTGTACAAGTTGAAGGTTTAGAAGTTAGCGTCACCATGCCAATGAAAAATTCCTCTCCCATGTCTACTGATGTGGAAGTAAAACCTGATACTCAATTAGGTCGTTTTAAAGTCAATACCTATTTGGGTATGAGTGGAAAGTGGGAAGTAACTGCCAAAGTCAAAGACTCCTCACGAATTGGCAGTGGTTCTTTCACATTGGATAATCGCCCATAGGAGCTTTCCAAATGAAAATTGGCTCAATTGTGCGCTGGTCGATCCGGAACCCAGTGATTTTGTTAGCGTTGTATGTTGGCATTCTTGCCCTAGCTGTCTTGGCGCTATTTCAGCTACCAGTGCGGATGATGCCCTACCTTCAAAGTCCTCTAGTCGCTATTGTAACAATGGCTTCTGGTTCATCTCCCCAAGAAGTAGAGACTTACATCAGCAAGCCAATCGAACAGCGGATGACGGTGCTAGACGGTGTGCGCTTTGTCCGCTCTAGTTCCCAGCAAGATATGTCCCTAGTGACAGTGCAGTTTGCTTGGGGTCAAGATATGCAGCGATCGCTTGCGGCAGTGCAAAGTGTCATGAAATCGGCAGAAGGAGATATACCTCTTGATGGTTTCAATACACGCTCTTACTGGGTTCTGTCCATCGACCCCCTTAATCGTCCTGTTTTAACCTTGGCTTTGCGAGGGGAAGGATGGGACTCAGTACGTCTACGTGATTTTGCAGATAATACTCTGGTTGATCGGCTCAAACAAGTACCTGATGTTCAGGCTGTATCTATTTTTGGCGGATACCGACGGCAGCTACAAATAATTGTAGACCGAGAAAAGTTAGCAGCATACGGTCTTTCAATTTTACAGGTGCGGGATGCAATCGACCGTAACAATATTTCCAAGGGTGCTGGAGTATTAACCAAAGGCGATCACGAAATCCTAGTACGTAGTGACGAACGCGCTTTGGGCGCTCAGACAGTCTTGGATTATCCTATTTTCAATCAAGGCGATCGCATTGTTTATGTCCGAGATGTAGCTACCGTCAAAGATACTTATGAAGAACGGCGTAGTGGCTATCGCTACAATGGTTCAGCAGCGCTGGGAATTAATATTATCCAAAAGCCGGATGCTAGTTCTCCCCAGGTGATTGAGCGCGTGCGAGCCGAACTCAAGCGCATCCAGACTCAGTATTCTGGCATTGAGTTTAAAGAAGCCTACGATAATTCCCATTTGGTAGAGATCATCAAAGAAGGCACAATTGCAGAGTTGCTCATCAGCGTAGCTTTAGCTGGGCTAGTGATTTTGATTTTTTTGGAGGATTTTCGGGCAACCGCAATGGTACTAATTTCCATTCCCACCTCGTTGGCAATGTCAATTTTGCCGTTTGTGCCGATGGGAATGTCCTTGAACTCTTCGACCTTGATTGGGGTGCTGTTGGCTATTGGACGGCTAGTAGATGACTCGATTGTAGTGATTGAAGCAGTCGAGCGCAAGCTTAAACAGGGTAGAAAGCCTTTCCACGCAGCGATTGAAGGGACACAAGAAGTATTTTTGGCGATCACCGCAGCTACTGCAGTGATGGTTGCGGCATTAGCTCCGATGACTTTTGCAGGCGGACTAACAGGAATAATGTTTGTCGGTATTGTCTGGCCAATTATCTATGCCCTATTAGCTTCCCTGATTGTGTCGCTGACTTTGACACCCCTGATGGCAGCCTACTTCTTAAAACTTCACAACGAGCATGAAGAACACAAACCAATCTTACTAAAACGGCTCCTTACTCCATTTCGTAAAGGTTTTGGGTGGTTGGAAAGAAGCTATGCATCTCTACTGGATTTAGCATTAAAAAATCGGGGGATGGTTTTAGCTGTCGCAATTGCTTTCATCTACTTGGGCTACAGTTTGTACCCTTTTGTGGGTCAAGAAATGATGCCTTTGGCGGACTCTGGTCAATTTATGGCGACTGTGGAAGCTGAACCAGGAACATCCTTCGCTAAAACAGATGTCATCGCCCAGAAATTTGAGCAGATTTTATCCCAGCAGCGAGAAGTCGAGAAAATTTCTTCAGAAGTGGGGTTTGAACTCACTAGCAACAGTACTTATTTTAGTGGTTATAGTATGGGTGGGGTAAACAGCGCCTCAATGATTGTGACTCTCAAAGACCGAGGCGAAAGAACCCGCGATATCTGGCAGGTTATCGATGCGGTAGAAGCGATCGCTCGTCGTACCATTCCTGGTATCCGACGTATTGCTATGCAACCAATGGGGGTAGATGTGATGGCTACTTCCGCCGCGCCTGTGCAGTTGGCAGTTTATGGAGAGGACTTAGATATTTTACACCGCCTCGCTGACCAGGTTTTACATATTGCTGAGAAAACCTCTGGGTTGAAAATGGCTCACACAAGCTCAACAATGAGTCAACCTGAATATCAACTAAAAGTTGATCGTCGTCGCGCGATGGAATTGGGACTTAGTGTTGCAGAAGTAACTGAACAAGCTCGCTACGCTTTGCAGGGGGGATATACTCAGCAGTACTACAATCTACCTAACCGCAGGCTGAACTCCATTCTGGTGCGTTACGACCAGAAAGACCGGGGGAATGCTCAAGACTTAGCCGCCACTTACCTGACAACAAAAGACGGAAAACAAGTACCTCTTGATTCAGTTGTCACCCTTGAGCGTCGTAACGGAGCAAGCCTGATTGAACATGTCAATGGTCACCGCGTAGTCTACATCAATGGATTTTACCGTAAACACAGTCCTGCCTCTATGGATTTATCAATGTCAGTGGCAATGCAGGCTGGCGCTGAACTTAATTTTCCTCCAGGATACGGCTTAGACTCAATGGGTGATATGACTGACATGATGATTGAGTTTGCTAGGTTGCTTAGAGGGCTTGTACTTTCCCTAGTACTGATTTATCTCATCTTGGTAGTTCAGTTTGGCTCGTTTATCCAGCCCCTCAACATGATGCTATCAATTCCTTTAGAACTGGCGGGGGTGTTTGGTGCTTTATTGCTAGCTGGGCAGACATTTTCGACAGTTTCTATTTTAGGGATTATCATTCTGTCAGGAATTGATGTGGCTGGAGCAATCTTACTAATAGATTTAATTTTAACAAAACGCAGGCAGAAAATTCCCAGAGATATCGCTATTCGTGAAGCTGGTCCTATTAGGCTTAAACCGATTTTGATGACTGTAATTATCACTTTAGTAGTGATTATCCGACTTGCGTTTTTCCCTGATACTGGAATGGATGCATACTCGCCAATCGCTACAGTGATTCTGGGAGGATTAAGCATTTCTACTCTGCTCACTCTCATTGTCATTCCTGTTATGCACTCGGTAGTAGACGATGGAACTCAATTATTTGCCCGTGTATGGAAGAAACCGCGACGTTTTCAATCGAGATAATTTATGCTTTAGGGAAATTAATGGAATTAGAAAGAATTGAGTAGTTACAAAGAAGTTTTACGAATTCCTTGACTCTTTAGTTAGCTAGAGGCTTTAGCATTGAATTGGGATTCTAAGGAATTAATCAATTATCGATGCTCTTAGAAAGCGCGGGTATCAGTTTGTGACTGTACCTGAATTGTTAGAAATGCAACAGCAATAACCACAATTGACGACGCCAGCACAATTTCATAAGCTAAACAAAGGCGCATAAATTCAGAATAAAGAAAGTTTCAGGCTCCTGACTCCAAAATTTCGGAATTCTGTTAAATAAGCACTTTTTAATGCCGATTAGCTTATCCATCCTCTGTCTCGTATACCTCGTGGTAAACCTCTGCTTTACCAGAGAGGGTCAAATCAAGAACTTGCTTAGATAAGTTGGTAGATTCTATATTAAACTTGGGTGCGTATACATAAATACTGGTAACTGCTAACCCATCCAATTCTGGATGGTTACTTATCAACTCCTTGATATCCTTTAGTAGTTCGCTAGAGGCAACCCACGGGAGATTAGAGTCCTTAGCTAGGATTTCGTACTCCAGTTTCTTCTGACTCTTACCCTCCTCAATTTTGCTTTCTAGGAGAGTAAGTGATTTTATTTCTAGTGTGGTCATATCTGTTTCTCTTCAACTAGGGTAATAGGGCTGACAAGACGACAAGACTTAATTCAACCGCTAAGTTTCACTATCTATATTCAGCTTCTTATAAAGAAATGAAAATAGCATGAAATCCTTATAACCCAAATAAAAAAATAGTAATGTACACAAAAATGAATCAATGCCCTCAGATCATTGAAGGTGGTAATTTTTTCCTTAAAACTGGCTTGAGTCTACTATCTGTACATAACTCACTGAAAGCCAGTCAGAGATCAGAATTGGCTATTTTCGGAGATTTCTATTTTTTAGCCTTCAGCTTCAAAACCTAAAGACGATGCTAGTAGACTTGGGCATAAATACGCCTACCCTTTAAGCGGTTAATGGCTTGCCCTTGTAAGTCCATTTAAACGGCTTCGCCATTGTGCGATTGAAGTAGTTGATAAACTCTAAAATCCGGGCTTTGAGATCCGTTTGAGAATGAAAACTGGCTCGTCTGAGCAGTTTGCGGACGAGAATGCTGAACCAGAGTTCAATCTGATTCAGCCAGGAGGAGTGCTTGGGTGTATAGTGGAAGACAATGCGATGAGTGGGGTCACACAAAAATGCGGTACGGGTTGACATTGACTGCAAAATGCCACTTTTCCCCTTGATGCCTAAGTCAATGTCCAATCCTTCTAATTGCACCACTAAGCGCACCAGGGATTCCGATTGGTGGGTATTAAGACAGTCGCAAATGAGGTGCCATTTCGAGGCATCGGGGTCAGTTTCAATTACGCTACGGATATGAAGGGCATAATCTGCTTCAGTACGAGTGTCCCCTACCAGTGGACAAATTACCTGACCACTGACGACATCAAAGCTAGCAATCAATGACTGGGTGCCGTGCCGGATATACTCAAATTCCCGTCGTTGAACTTTCCCAGGTCACAGGGGTAGGTCATGTGCTTTGCGCTCGTTCGCCTGAATTCCAGTCATTTCATCGGTACAAATCGTGCGTTCTCCTTGTTGTGACGCCTCCAACGCACTCAGATATACTTGAGCAATCTCTCTCACCTTGCGATCAAAGTCCTGATCCGGGGGGGGTTAACCAGTATTGACTCTGGTGTGGTTTGAGGTCGGCTTCTTGGAGTAGTCTTCCTACATGGCGTCGGGATATACTCTCGACAATACCAAGTTTTACCATCTCCGAAGCTAATTCTTGGGCTGTCCAATGACTGATGGGTCGGTCATAGTCCTCTGGCTTGTCACATGCGATCGCAAACAGTTGAATCACTTGCTCCATATCAAACTTGCCAGGCGCGCCACTGCGCTCAGCATCTTGCAAGCGTTCACCAATCGGCATCGCGCGCTCTGCCAACATCAACCAACGGTTACGCCAGTGACGTGCCATATCCCGACTAACGTCCAGTTCTCTGGCAACTTGTCGGTGGTTATGTCCGGAGTCTGCCAGCAAAATAATTCTGGCTCTGGTGGCAATTTGCTGCGGAGTACTGTGGCGATTGACTAACTGTTGTAGTTCTTGGCGTTCCTCTTCACTTAACTGTAAAACGGAAGGAATGTGTCTAGGCAAGGAATACAACCTCCATTTAGTTCAACTATAACAATGGTAGGCGTATTTATGCCCAAGTCTACTAGACCGATTTCTGTTTGGGATAGCGAGTATGGCTGCGCCCCGTTCGTGTTGAAGACGGCTGACATCAAAGCAGATATTCTTGTCCGGTTGCGTTCCAACCTGTGTTTGTGGGGCGCACCACCAGCATATTCTGGTCGAGGGCGACCCAGGAAGCATGGTGAGAAATTCAAACTCAATGAATCTTCTACATGGGGTGAAGTCACTCAAAGTATACAAGTCAACCATTCCCAGCTGGGACGAGTCCAGGTTAATCTATGGTCAAATTTACACTTTCGTAAAACTGCTACACGCCCTATGTCCCTCATCAGAGTTGAGCGTGTGGATGAACTGGGCAATTTACGGATATCAAAACCTTTATGGTTGGCTTGGTTGGGAGAACAAATGCCACCATTAGAAGAAGTTTGGCAACTCTACTTGCGTCGCTTTACTGTTGACCACTGGTATCGGTTTCTGAAGCAACGTCTACACTGGATGCTACCTAAGCTGAGTACCCCTAAGCAATGTGTTAGCGTAGCGTGCCCGAAGGGCATACGTTGGAGTGACCTGATGCCAATGATGACTTGGGAATTGTGGCTGGCGCGTGATATCGTGGCGGATAATCCTTTGCCTTGGCAAAAGTCATTAGACAACTTGACCCCTGGAAGGGTTGCCCAGGCTATGGGGAGCATTTTTGCGGTGATTGGTACTCCTGCCTGTTCCCCTCAACCTCGTGGAAAGTCTCCAGGCTGGAAGACCGGGCTACCACGCCAACGTAGAATTCGCTATCCTATAGTCAAAAAAACTACAACTAAGCCCCGCAAAGAACAACCAGAATCTGCTTAAAATTGTCGATTTTCATACCTGAAGCCTGTTTCTTTTTCACTCAGCGTAGCTGGGTCGTTTCTTGTTGTCTAGTCTAAACTCCAGTCAGTGTGGGAAGTGAGCAAATTAACAATATTATGTCCTGCCCTCAAGTTCCGTGGTCTGGGAAATTATCTGTTTTAGCTGCGGATAGTACTTATAGTCAACGTTCATTTTTAGTAGAACAAGCCCAGCACAAAAATTTAGTGCTCATTGCCAGAACCCGTAGCCATCGTGTCTTCTATCAGTCTCCTTCTATACAAGAAACCCCAAAAAAACGTGGTTGCCCAAAAAAGTACGGTGAACGTTTTAGTCTTGCAGATTCTTCCACTTGGCATGAACCGGTCAGCCAAATTGGTGGCAGTTAAGTAGCTTTATTTTAGTTGGTGTTATAATTACGATTATTTTTGAAGCTCTAGTTACTGGAGTGCTTAACAGATGGGAATATGCTAATATCATGCTGACGCTTCCATTCTTCGGTACTGGCTTGCTTCCATTGCTTCAGTGGATACTGATACCACCCATAATTATCTGGTTCGTTCAACGGCAACTTTCTAATGTCAGGTAAATTTTTGAATTTATTACTTAATCTCTAATCGAATAGGAGTAAAGAACTTAAAAAATCAGCTTGTATTAAGCTACCTTCGATATCTTCGATATTACAGTATAGTCTTCACCAAATTTACAAATTGCCTCACAATGCTGACGTAAGTCAGAAAATAGAATGTATTTAATTGAAATGTTTTGCTGTTGAATACAGGGTCTTTTGAGTTGCATAATTACTTCTTTCTCTCGTTTATTTGGAACAACTAAAAATAGTGTCTTTAAATTATTAGGGAAAGAAATTGCCAAGTCTGTCAGTCTTAAAATTCCTGAGTAAATAGAAGTACTCTTCTCAACCTCAAAACCACTAATAATTTGATTAGTACTTTTTTCTAACCATAGAACATCAATTAAATTGATTGTGTTCAAAGTATCTTTATCTATTTCCATTGCCGGAAGACAAGGAAGACAAAAGAAAGAGAACTTATTTTCTGCAAAAGATTTTGAGCGGTCGTTTGCTGCTGCTATCACAGCATATCCTAACGATTGACCTATTTTCAGGAGATGATATTGCATCTCAGTATGTAAATCTTCTTCTTCTCTTTCAAACGAAACTTCTGTATGACGTTTCGCCATTAGTTTTTCTACTTTGCTTCTCTGCGTTTCATCAATAACTTGTTTATGATTAATAATTAGCTTATTTGAGCCAATCTCAAATAGAAGCCCAGCGAAAGCACCCAGGTCACTGGAAAGAATATTTTTATATTGCTGATTTACTTGGATAATAATTTCTCGCATCCGCAAGTAACTATCCCAAGAACCTAATTTTTGCTTCTCGCTAAAGAGATAGTTAAAACCGTTGACTATACCAGTGTTGAAGGGAGGGATAATCGTTGGGTGTAAGAAATAAATTATACTAGCAACTGCTGGACCTAAACCCTTGATATTTTTACTAGAAAGTTTGATAATTTCCTTGATAATCTGGTCTTCTTTAGAAAATATTAAGCAACTTTCGAGAAATTGACCAAATGCTATTTTATTTGCTTCATTCTCGTAAATATCTGGAATTCTTAATTTTGGCTTCCAATAAAAGGGATGAGCAGCTCCTTCAAAAACTTGTTTTTGTTCGGTAATGCAGGTTAGGACAAACTCTAAAGAAGAACCTTTAAAATCATTGCCAAAATTAGCGTTTTTGATATCATGAACAACCTGTATAACTCCTCGTCTGATAGAGCGGAAAGCTTTCAGACGTTCTTCATTATTAATAAACCAGGTGTTATAAACCGATTCTAGATCGCTCTTGTAATTTTGAATAATACTTTGAAGGTCAATTGTCATCTGTAATAACATCCTTTGACAAGGGTACCAAATACTCTAAAATGTTACTTTTAATTCAGAGTAGGCTAAAATCAGTTTGGGATAATTTATGAGGGACGAGAGAACACAACCTTCTGTTTCTATCCACCAGAGAGAATCTTTGGATAAGTAAGTCGGCACGATAAAACCAATATATATTGAGTTTTGTAACAACTGTGAAATGACACATTTTTAGGCTATTTGCTGATTTTACATTTTGTTATGTAGGTTGATTTTTTAACGCCGACTTACTTAGTGTTCACCATTGTTATAACTCTACTGCTTTAAACATGGCTTCTGTTCTGGGAGTTGACTCTCTGGCTTAAGCATCCAAAGTAACATTAGAAAAAAATCCCAAATTATCAAATCTAAGCCAGCGGTACTCGGCGTAGAGTCATAGCATTAATTGATACGATAACAGTGGAAAGGCTCATAAACAAAGCTCCTACTGCCGGAGAAAGGAGAAAACCCAGGGGATAGGCAACTCCCGCAGCTAAAGGAATAGCTATAACGTTATACCCAGTAGCCCACAACAGGTTCTGTATCATTTTGGAGTACGTAGCCTTTCCTAATTTGAGCGCCCGCGCCACATCCACGGGATCATCCTCGATAAGTACCAAGTCAGCTGATTCAATGGCGACATTTGTTCCCGCACCAATGGCGATTCCCAAATCGGCTTCCAGCAGTGCTGGTGCATCATTGATGCCATCACCAACAAAGGCGGCAGGTGCTTTAGTTTTGAGCGATCGCACCAACTGCGCCTTCTCACTTGGCAAAATGCGAGCGTGATAACGGTCAAGGTGCAAATCTGCTGCAACAGTCTGAGCAACAGCTTCAGCATCCCCAGTAATCATCACTACTTGAATACCCTGCTGTTGTAGCTGACGGACTGCTTCACGGGCACTTTCTCGCACTCGGTCTGCTAGTGCAAATAAAGCGAGAACCCTTGTTTCGTCCATCAAAGCAATCACGCTCTCGCCCTTAGCTTCCGACTCCTCAAGACCACTTTGCACAGATAAAGGAAACTCAATGCCTAACTCTCCAATCCACTCCGGACGACCAACGCAATATGACTTTCCGCCCACTTTACCTTCCACTCCTTTACCAGCAATCGCCTTGAAGTCGGTTGCAGAAGAGAGCTGGACGTGTTCACGTTCAGCTTCTTCCACTATTGCTTGAGCTAATGGATGTTCGGAAAGACTTTCAAGGGCAGCAGCAATTGCCAAAGCCTCCTTTTTACTCAAACCTTCAACATAAACAGCTTGTACTCCGAACCGCCCCTCAGTTAAAGTACCTGTCTTGTCGAAAGCAATGGTTTTGATGTCTCTTGCCCGCTCAAAGGCTTCACGGTTGCGAACCAAGATTCCGTTTTTCGCTGACATTGCTGTAGCATTGACAATAACCAAAGGAATTGCCAGACCTAGAGCATGAGGACAGGCAATGACTAACACAGTAACTGCACGGTTGATGGCAAAAGTCAAGTCTTGCAGAGATAGCCAAATTACAAAAGTTAATGTTCCAACACCAATTGCAATCAAAGTCAGCCAGTAAGCAACCTGGTCAGCTAAGACTTGGTAACGGCTTCTAGAACTTTGGGCTTCTTGCACCAAACGCATAATTTGGCTAAGGGTTGTCTTCTCTCCCGTGCGCGTGACTTGAACCTTCAGTGCTCCTTCCCCATTAACCGCCCCAGCAACTACCTCGTCACCTTCTTGTTTGGACACTGGACGAGATTCCCCTGTGAGAAATGCTTCGTTGACGCTTGATGCTCCCTCAATCACTACTCCATCTATGGGGATTTGTTCACCAGGACGAATCAGGATGATTTCTTCCGCCTGAAGTTCGCTTACGGATACATTCTCCAGGCGCTCATCTACCAATCGATGAGCTACTGAAGGAACGAGTTGCGCTAGATGCTCAAGTGCTTGACTTGCTCCCTGCACTGAAGCCATTTCAATCCAGTGTCCCAACAACATTACATCTATTAAGGTTGCTAGTTCCCAGTAAAACGGCATCCCTGGTAAACCCAGCGTCACAGCCAAACTGTAGACGAAGGCTACAGTAATTGCCAACGCGACTAGAGTCATCATACCAATGCGGGAGCGCAGCTCGCGCCACGCTCCTTGGACGAACACCCAGCCACCATAGAAATAAAGCACTATAGACAGAATAGGACTGACCCAACTTGATCCAGGAAACTGAATTGCTTGGTAGTTGAACCACTCCTGAAAATGAGGGTCAAAGTAGAGGATGGGAAGAGTCAGCAGGAGGCTCACGAAAAAGCGTTGCTTGAACATCTCTGGGCTGTGCCCAGCATGTTTGTCATGCCCTTGATGTTCTCCGTGGCTTGAGGAGGTATGATGCTCGTGATCTTGGTGACTGCTATGCTGGTGTTCCATTGTCAAAAACCTCCTTCAAGCTAAGAAAACACCCTATTCTAAGAACAGCTAGAAAACTGTAGATTTGCTTTTATTCTACAAAGACATCAGGAGCATTAGACATAAGTCCCAGCAGCTTTACTGAGCCTAAAAATCTACTGCTTAAAGCTAAACCGACCGTCTACCTTTTTACCGCCAATATCCGCAGTAACTTTCACCTGATACTGACCAGCTGCGTTTCCAGGAAGTACAGCTGTATAGTGTTTGCCGCTGGCGTCATAAGAGAGAGGAATTGACTTTTGCTTCCCATCAGGTGACTGAACTTGAGCAGTCACTTTCGCATTGGGAATTGCTTCGTGATTGTCTCCTTTTTGCAAATAGAAATCTAAGTGAGTTCCATTAGCTTCCTTTTCAGGGACAAACTCCAAATGATAGGCTCCATTTTCGACAACTTGAGCATTTTTCCCATGTGAATCGCCATGATTTGATGACTGGTCTTTGGCTAAAATTAAAGTTGAGCCAGATAGACTTTTACTAATCTGGGCTGCTTGATTGCTGTTACTAAGACCTCCCAACAAAACTAGTCCTGTACTTGCTAAAATAAGAAAACCTAATTTCAGTGATTTCATTCGTTTTATCCTCATTTAGAATCATTACAAATTGAGCAAAAATCGGTAGGGTTACCCCGTTTTATGAAGTTTTTACACTTCTTATTATGCCTTGCTTCCTAAGAATATTTATGATTTTCTTCAATATATCAAATCCATAAATATTCTTATACAATTGACTCTTTTTTTGACCCTTGAGTTCCTTCAATATTTTGTATGTTTGTAGAAATTTTAGGAACTAAAAATCTACCAAATTGAGAATACAAAGCTGGCAAAACTAACAGTGTTAAAGCAGTGGAAGTAAACAATCCTCCTAACACTACTACCGCTAAAGGTTGTAAAATTTCTTTGCCTGCGCCAGAGCCAATTACTAAGGGAACCATACCAAGTGCTGATGCAAGAGCTGTTAATAGAATTGCCACTAAGCGTTCCATCGAACCCTCAACAATTACTTCTTTGAGCGGTATTCCTTCAGCTAGGCGATTGTTGTAGTTATCCACTAACAGTAAACCGTTGCGGGTGGCAACACCAAATAGGGTAATAAAACCAACCATCGAAGCGACAGATATTATCCCACTACTTATAGCAACAGAAATTACACCACCGATTAACGCTAGTGGCAAATTAATCATAATCATCAGCGTAGCAGGAATTGACTTGACAGCAAAGTAAATCAGCACGGCGATCGCAGCAAAAGCAGCTGCCCCCGAAATCAGGAGGGTTTGGGTTGCCTGCTCTTGTGCTTGAAACTGACCGCCATACTGGATGTAGTACCCCCCAGGTAGTTGTACTTGCTTGACGCGATCGCGCACATCTTTAATCACAGACCCCAAATCCCGTCCGGAAACATTGGCTGAGACTATAATCAGGCGGGAAACGTTTTCACGGTTAATGGTACTTGGTCCTGTGCCATAATCAACTTTGGCAACCTGGGAAAGGGGAATTTTCTGCCCGTTGGGTGTGTCCACCAATAAATTGCCAATCACATCCAAATTGTTACGGTAGCGCTCTTGCAACCACACGACAAGATTGAACGTTTGTTGTTTCTCTAACACTTGGGAAACAGCTTTACCGTTCAGCCCAGTCTCTATCGTTTCTGCCAGTTCCCCGACAGTTAATCCATAACGAGCAGCTGCATCGCGATCAAACTGAATTTGGATCTGCTTGACCGGAACTTGGGGTTCGAGTTGCAAATCCACAATGCCGGGAACACCACTCATAGCCGACTGTACCTGCTTGCCAATAGTGCGGAGTTGTTCGAGTTCGGGACCGTAGATTTTGACGGCGATGGCACTCCTAACTCCTGAGAGAATTTCATCCATGCGGTGTGAAATAAATCCACCAATATTCGTGGCGACACCAGGAAGTTTTTCAAACTCTTTGCGAAGTACTTCAATTGTTTTCTCCCGGTTTTTTGCTCCTTCTGAGCTAATTTGCACATCCAATTCCCCAAAGTTCACCCCTGCTACATCTGGATCTCCTTGGGCAAACCCAGAGCGAAACGCAATGGCATCGAAGCGCTTATCATTTTTGAGGGCATCCATAGTTGCTAAAGCTGCTTGGTCAGTTGCATTTAGAGATTCACCAGGTAAAAGAATTATTGCATTCACCAAGGAGCGGTCTTGGAATTCTGGCAGGAAGACTTTGCCTAACCCCGGCAGGATAATCATAGAAGCTACAAAGCCCGCGAGCGCAACCCCTAAAATCACCTTGGGACGACGAATTGAAAACTTCAACGCCGGACGATAAAATTGATGTACTTTACGCTCTAGCCAAGTTTCTGTACTGGGCAAGCGGCGATTTGCCAGTAGTAAGGCGCACAACGCTGGAGTCAGTGTCAATGCAACTAAGGTGGAGGCGAGAATCGATAGCAGATAAGCCATCCCCATTGGTGTGAAAATACGACCTTCTACTCCAGACAGGGCAAAAATAGGTGCAAAGACCACCGCAATAATCACTGTAGAAAATAAAACACTGACTCGCACCTCCACTGAACCATCAAACACCACTTGCAAGGGACTTTTAGGGTTGCCTGCTATTTGGTTTTCCCTCAATCGGCGGTAAACGTTTTCCATATCCACAATGGCATCATCCACCACAGAACCAATGGCAACGACCAGTCCTCCCAAAGTCATGGTGTTAATGCCCTGTCCAGTAAAGTTTAGAATAATCATCCCCAACAGTAACGATAAAGGTAGCGCACTGAGGCTAATAATGACCGTGCGCCAGTTCATCAAAAAGATAACAAGGATGACTGAAACGATAATCGTGCCATCGCGCAGGGCTTCTTCAACATTTTTGACGGAAGCTTCGATAAATAAATTTTGGTCAAACGTCTTAGTAAACTTGACATCCTTTGGTAGCCCTGGCTTAATCTCCTCCATTGCTGCTTCCACAGCTTTCACAACGGTGGGAGTATCTGCCGCAGGCTGCTTGCTAACAGTTAAAATCACCGCTCGCTTGCCCTGAAATAGCCCATCCCCACGCCGCAGTGCTGGACCAATTTTGACCTCTGCTACCTGTTCTAATAATACGGGTGTGCCTTTAGTTGCTTTTATCACCGAACGCTTCAGCTTGTCAATCGACTCGATACGCCCGATTCCTCGAATCAACGTTTCCTGGTCGGGAGTAATTAAAAACCCTCCTGGCACGTTAACGTTAGCATTCTGCACTGCTTTAGTAACTTCTAGCAGGGAAACATTGTACGCTTTCAGCTTGTCTGGATCAACCAAAACTTGATACTGACGCTCATCTCCACCGTAGATAAATACATTACTAACTCCTTGCACTGCCAGTAAGCGGTTTCTCACGTCCCAATTGACAATGCGCCACACTTCCATCATGTCAGTGCTTTCAGCAGAAAAGGCGTATTTGACAGCCCATCCCAAGGGCGAGTTAACAGGGAGAATTTCTGGCTGATCTACCCCCTGTGGCAGTTTTGCCCCTTGTAATCGCTCTGTCACCAGTTGACGGGCACGGTAAATGTCAGTGTCCCAGCTAAAGACGGCTTTAATAGCAGAAATCCCCACGGCAGAAGCAGAGCGTAAAGATTCTAGTCCGGGTGTACCATTAATAGCACTCTCAATTGGGCGAGTGACCAAAGACTCAATTTCTTCTGGTGCCAAACCAGAAGCTTCTGTCTGAATTTCCACCTGTGGTGGTGCAAAGGCAGGAAATACGTCTAAAGGCATTTGCGTTATGACGCGAAATCCCCACAGGCTAATTAATATAGAAGCGATAACGATTAGCCACCGTTGGGCAATCGACCACTTGACGATGGAATTGAGCATTTTTTAGACCCCTGGCTGGGATATCTGCTTTCCAATGCTACTCAGCCTGTTGGGATGAGTAGCAATGTTAAAGGTTCGGCACTGTACTTACTTTCTCAAATCAAGATGAAATCAGGATGAAATTTACTTTTTTGGTTAGCTCAGATCTTGCACCAAGAAAAATTGATGTTATTTTCACACTCAGTAATTTTTACAAATCAATTTTCCAAAACGGCTCCAACTGCCTTACCATTAGCTACAACTGGCATAGTTCTCTTTGGCAGCAAAATCCTACCAAATTTAGCATACAACGCAGGTAAAACGACTAGCGTTAACGCTGTAGAAGTAAACAACCCACCCAATACGACTATTGAAAGTGGCTGCAGAATTTCCTTTCCAGGACCACTTTCAACGACTAGGGGTGCTAATCCTAAAGCTGAAGTAAAAGCTGTCATCAAAATAGCGTTAAGACGTTCCATTGAACCTTTCATCAGAACTTCTTTAAAAGCCATCCCTTCAGCATATTTGGTGTTGTAATTATCCACCAGTAACAAACCATTACGGGTGGCGACTCCAAATAGAGTGACAAAACCAACCAAAGAAGCGATGGAAATAACGCTTCCAGTCAAAGCTACCGAAAATATTCCTCCGACTAATGCCAAAGGCAAATTAATCATAATCATGGCGGTAGAAGGAATGGATTTGACTGAAAGGTACATGATTACTGTAATGACGACAAAGGCTATGGCACTAAAAATTAAGATATTTTGAGTAGCTCGTTCTTGCGCCTCGAATTGACCAGCATACTGGATATAGTAGCCAGAGGGTATCTGTACTTGTTGCTTAACTTTGGTTTGAATTTCATTCACGATAGAGCGCAAATCTCTGCCGCTTGCATTAGCAGAAACCACAATCAAACGGGAAACATTTTCTCTGTTGATAGTGTTGGGACCAGTACCATTGTCAATTGCGGCAACTTGTGCTAGGGGAATTTTATTACCACCAGGAGTATCAACTAATAAATTGTTAATGGTATCCAGGTTTTGCCGTGCATCTGGTTTTAACCACACAACTAAATCGAAAGTTTGTTGATTTTCCAACACTTGAGACACTACTCGTCCATTGAGCGCAGTTTCAATAATTTCGGAAAGTTTTCCAACTGTCAAACCATATCGAGAAGCTGCTCCTCGATTGAACTTAATTTGTATCTGTTCTACTGGTACTTGAGGTTCAAGTTGCAAATCTACAATACCATTAACGGTTTTCATCACCTCATCTACCTGACTCCCAATAGTGCGGAGTTGTTCTAATTCTGAACCGAAAATTTTGACTGCGATCGCACTCCTGACTCCAGACAACACCTCATCCATCCGGTGAGAGATAAAACCACCAATATTCGGTGCTACCCCTGGTAACTTAGCAAATTCCTCTCGCAGCTTCTCAATAGTCGCCTCCCTGTCTTTCATTCCTGAGTCGCTTAACTCAATATCCAAGTGTCCCAAATTCACCCCTGCTGCATCCGCATCACCAGGCGCACGTCCAGAACGTAACTGCACGTAAGGAAATCTGGAGTCTCCCTTAAGTGCATCTTGGATAGCGTAGCCTGCACTGTTAGTCGCTTCCAGAGAAACACCCGGATATAGCAACACGGTATTTACCAAAGTTTGTTCCTGAAACTCTGGTAAAAATACTCTTCCAAAGGAGGGAAAAATCACAGTTGCTGCTACTAAACTGGCAGCAGCTACGGCGATAATAATTCCAGAACGGCGTATAGAAAATGTTAACAGGGGATGATAGAGCTTTTTAAAAAATCTCGCAACCCAAGGTTCGGTTTCTGGCAAGTTACCGTAAGGCAAAAGAATTGCACATAAAGCTGGAGTCACCGTCAATGCTGTCACGCTAGAAGCGAGAACTGCTGCTAGATATCCCAACCCCATTGGAATAAAAATGCTACCTTCTACGCCACTCAAAGCAAAAATTGGAGAGAAGACAACTATTGTAATTATCGTAGCTCCAAATACTGAATCGCGCACCTCCTGACAGCCGTCAAATACAACATCTAGAACAGGACGCGGGTTAGGAGAGTATTTATTTTCTCGCAGGTTACGAAAGACATTTTCAGCATCGACAATCGCATCATCAACTGCTGAACCAATTGCTACTGCTAACCCTCCCAAAGTCATCGTATTTAAACCTTGTCCCAACCAATTCAGTGCCAGTACTCCTATTAGTAAAGACAAGGGAAGAGCAGTTAAACAAATAGCCAAGTTGCGCCAATTCATCAAAAACGGAATGAGAATAATCGCAACAATAATGCTGCCTTCAACTAAAGCTTCTCTAACATTTTCAATAGAAGAATCGATATAGTTTTCTTGACGAAATGTTGGGTGTACCTGAACGTCTTTAGGTAAGCCTGCTTTAATCTCTTCCATCGCCCTTTCTATGGCGCGGGTAACAGTGGGAGTATCAGCTTGCGGCTGTTTATTAATCATGACAATAATTGCCTTTTGACCGTTAAAGGTGCCATCGCCCCGTTTAATAGCTGCACCAATTTGCACATTAGTGACATCGGATAACTTAATAGGCGTACCATTGCGCGAGGTAATGACTGATTGCTGTAATTCTTCGATAGATTCAATCCGCCCAATACCCCGAATTAACTTTTCTCGGTCAGGGGTGATAAAATAGCCACCAGGAGCATTGACATTGGCAGCAGAAGCTGCTTCTACTATGTTTTGTAAAGTAATATTAAATGCTTTTAATTTCTCTGGATCAACCAATACTTGATATTGACGACTATCACCACCGTATGCTACTACCTGGCTAACGCCGGGGACAGCCAAAAGGCGGTTTGTCACTTGCCAATCAACAATACGCCGCACTTCCATTAAAGGAGTGCTTTGAGAAGTAAAGGCATACTGTAGTACAGTGCCAATGGGGGAACTGGTAGGGGAAATTTGTGGCGTTTCTACCCCGGATGGAAGCTTACTTTGAGCTTGTTGCAATCGCTCTGTTACTAGCTGGCGAGCTTGATAGATATCGGTTCCCCAGTTAAAAATGACTTTGACAACAGAAATGCCCGCCGCACTCGAAGAGCGTACCGCAGTGATGCCCGGAGTCCCGTTAATTGCACTTTCAATTGGTAAAGTTACCAGGGATTCCAATTCTTCGGGAGCAAGTCCCGGTGCTTCAGTTTGAATTTCGACTTGGGGGGGCGCAAAGCTGGGGAAGACATCCAGAGGCATTTGGATAATTGTCCTAAATATCCAAAACATCAGGATAATTGCACTTAAAACGACTAGCCAACGGCGAGCGATCGCCCATTTAATGATGGAATTGAGCATTTTTTAGACCCCTGGCTGGGATATTTGCTTTCCAATGCTGCTCAACCAGTTGGGATGAGAGCGATGTTAATGGTTAAGCACTACTCATAATTTCTCAGAAGAAGATGAAATTGGGATGAAATCTAGTTTGACGAAGATTTTTTTAAGTCTAGTTTGCAAAACAATATAAAAACTTGCATGGGACTTTGTAAAAAACTAAGCTCAAATTAGCTCCAAACTTAGATGTGATAAAGGTTTTACATCGATTCATCACTTTTCCTTGATTGAACTGAACTTGAGACATTTTTAGCTCATCGACGTATTTCCCTTATTGGGACTTAGACAAAAAACACCCATAAACAAACCTCAAATCTATATACAGAAAGACTTTGACATCATTTCGCCTAGTTTTTTGATATATTTGGGTTTCAACCATTTTTGAGCATTTGGTGTATTTCCCTTACCCTGTATGGGTTTGAGGCTTGTTTATCCCTCAAAAATGTTTAAGTTCCGTTATCTGCCAAGGATTTCAGGTACTTTTCCAGTCCGAATTTTCTAAAGTCCCAATAACTAGACTTCTTGCAAAAGTCAAAAAATCGTGAATGTCATTCTGTAAGCGCAAGCGCACACTACGTGTTCGCCGTAAACAAATCACCTCAAAATCTCACTTGCGACGATTGAAGTTTGACATAAATGGTCGCTCAAAAATTAAATAAAACCAATAAGCAATGAGTAAGGATACTGCTATACCCATCAAGTAAGATGTTGTCGCAAACATGAAGGGCGTCATATTTAGACTATAAAGAAAGTAACGTAGCATTGTGATGACTGGTCCGTGGGTGAGATACAGACTATAAGAAAATGCACCCAGTGTAATTACCCAAGGATGCTCAAATATCCCCAAAACATGAGGTAACTTTTTGCCCGAAATCACAAACTGAGTGCAGTAAATAAATAGGCAAGCTGCTGAAGCACCAAAAAAACTCTGACCAATCCATATCGGTAGTCCCAGTCTTTTCCACTCAGTTATAAAAGCAACAATAGTTAAAGTTATTGCCATAATACCCCACGGTAAGGATTTTTTCAAAGCAATTAACTGGAGTTTTTGAGAAAATCCAATTTCTGCTGCAGCCATTCCCAAGGTAAATAAGCCAATGAACCAAGAACTGGTTGCCATTGAAAAATCATGCAGAATATAAAATGGTAATATTCCTAAACTAAAGCCAGCAATAACGACTGATAACAACCCGAAACGCCGCCATATGGGTAGTAGTAAAAGTGGAAATAAAAAATATAACTGCCACTCTGTTGCTACACTCCACATTGGTGGGTTAATAGTCATGGATGTACTACGGGCAAAATTGTGAACAAGGAATAGGTGAGATAACACATCAATCAATGAAAAGTCAGGAGAAAATGGGCCTTTTCCTGCAACTTCATCCCATTGAAAAGTAGTAAATTTCTCTAGCAAGAATATTGCAAATGCGAGTAAGAGACATGCCAACAGAGTCGCGTAGTAAGGTGGTAAGATTCGACGCCAACGCCTTTTAAAATACTCAAGTAAACCACCAGAAACAAAACCACTTTGTGAACGTGTAACTGGCAACATTAAAACATAGCCAGAAAGGACAATAAAAACAACAACACTGAATGCACCATATCTCAGTGTATTTTGAAAAAGTAACCAAAATGTAGGTAACTTTTCTCCTAGAGATGGTTCAATATGTACGGCTACCACATACAAAGCTGCAATTCCTCGTAAGCCATCCAGGTAATGAAGATGCAACTTTTGACGAGGCGGTTTTTCAGTTAACGGATTCATTCTCTTACTGTTCTAGTACAGGTAAACGAATTTGCTAAACCATTTCCACTTTTGTTAAAAGCTACAGAACAATCATGGTTTTTGAATTTCGCAAAGCGGTACTAGCTACTTTAGATGTGAAAAGTAAAAAACTCGGAAAGATAGTTAATATCTGAACTAATTTCTGTACTCAGTATGTTTTCAAAACAGCAAGCAGGCGTACTTGAAAAGAACTACCAACGCCAACTTGACTTTTGACAGTGATTTCTCCGCTGTGAGTGTGGGCGATCGCCGCAGCAATGGCTAATCCCAAGCCCAAACCTCCTTCTCTGTGGCTTCTGGCTTTATCTGCCCTCCAAAAGCGATTGAAAACTAGTGGAATATCTTCTGAGGCAATACCAATACCAGTATCATTGACAGAAACAAAAACAAAGCGATCTCGTCTCACTACCCCGACACTCACAGTTCCTCCAGTTGGTGTATACTGCAAAGCATTTTCTAGGAGATTAGAAAATAATCGCTTCAACTCAACAGGGTTCCCCTTAACAAACACCTCTTCGGGTATTTCTGACTTGAGGATGATTCCTTTAACATCTGCTTGTGGCTGCAGTAAATCTATCAAATCTTCTAAAAGTTCATCTAGGGGAATTGATACCCACTTAAAAGTTAGCGTTTGTGTGGTGTCAGTTCTTGCTAACAGGAGTAAATCTTCTACTAAACGAGTCATTTGGTTAGTCGCGCTTGCGATCGCTTTCAACTTCTTTTCATCATTGGGATGAATTCGTTCTGGGTGATTCATCATCACCTCAACAGAGGTTTTTACAACTGTAAGGGGACTTCGCAACTCATGGGAAGCATCCGCAGTGAACTGTTTTAATTGTTGAAAACTTTGTTCAACAGGCTTTAAGGATTGTCTTGTCAACCACCAACTGCCAATCCCAGTTAAAATAACAGCAATGAGTCCTCCACAACTGAACCCCCACATAAGCCTATCGAGTTCTTCTTGCAAATTTTCAGTAGATTCATTTACCCGTACATATCCTTGTAGTTGTTTTTTTTCTGGAATAAAACTAGCGGAGTAGACAGGGATAATAATGCTGCGGATTTTTTCCTTTTGAGAAGTTTTTATATTTGGATTAAATGGAATTTGAGGAATATAACGACCTGCATTACCCAATAACCGACCATTGGCATCAAACCATTCCACACTTTGATAATTATTGTGTAAATCTTGCCAAGGTATATCTAAGTCATCATCATAATCTAAATTCCGAGGAGTTCTACGCGAAATCGCTTTTGCATCAGCCTTAATTGTTAGTAAACTATGAGCAGCCGCATCTGCTAATGTAATCATCTGGCGGTCTAGTTTTTGATAGAGTTTGTAGGCAATAAACTCATAAACGGCTACAGTGGATACTCCCAAAATAACCACCATAACGGTTATATATGAAAATAAAAGCCGCCAGCGTAAAGTCTGAAACATAAACTTAAGCAGATTGCTTGAGGCGATAACCTAAGCCGTAGATTGTCTCGATAAAATCAGCAGATGCTCCAGCTAATTTCAATTTTTGGCGTAAACTTCTAATGTGAACTTTAACTGTTTCTTCTCCTGGTATTTCCTCAAAAGACCAAAGATGTTCAAGAATTTCACTACGACTAAACACTCGATGAGTATGACGCATAAATAACTCTAAAATTCGATATTCTTTTGGAGAAAGATGTATCGGCTTTCCCTGATATGTCACCTCAATTTTACTAGGATCTAAACACAAATTTTTCCATTCCAGAACAGGAGGTAAAATAGCAATTCCACGCCGCAGCAAAGCGCGAATTCGAGCCATTAACTCTTGTAAATCAAAGGGTTTGATCACATAATCATCTGCACCTACATCTAGCCCCGTCACTTTATCGGTGCTGGTGTCTTTAGCTGTCAGCATTAAAATTGGCATAGAATAACCTCTTCTACGCAACTGCTGACAAAAGCTGATACCATCTAACTGAGGTAACATTATATCTAATACAATTAAGTCATAGAAAAAGATTTCAACAAACTCCCACCCTACTTGACCATCTGACGCAATATCAACCACATAATGTTGGTCAGTTAATGCTTCTGCTAGTGCTAGGGCAATACGCTCATCATCTTCCACCAAGAGAATTTTCACAGTTGTCTTTCTGTTGTTTCACTAGCTAAAAACAATGTGGTTCTATATTAACAGTGTTACGGGAACGAACATATGCGCTATTTCATCCCAGCACAACCGATCAATCAAGTTTAGCTTTTTCAATCAAGAGACTGTCCCTGCCTTAATCTCTGTAGTTTCAGCATCGTGATACATATCATCAACCACAAAAATCCAATACTGTAACCTGCAATTATATCTGTCGGCCAATGTACTCCTAAATACAGCCGACTGATACCAATTGCCACAATTAAAATAACTGCCAAAGTGTAGATTATCTGTGAAAATTTAGGATAATGAGTAGCTAGTATATAACCAATAAAACCGTACAGTACCATAGAACCTAGTGCATGACCGCTAGGAAAACTGAAAGACTTTTCAGAAATCAAAAGTGTCCAAAGTTGCGGACGGGGTTTTGAGAAAAATAACTTTAAACCTGTATTTAAAATTAATCCTCCTAAACAGGTAAGTACAAAAATATATGTTTCGACTCGGTAATGTCGCCACCAAAGTGTTCCTAAAGTCAATGCTGCGACTACTACTACTGTCGTTGGACTACCAAGACTCGTTATAGCCAGCATTAAATTATCTAGACTCGGATTAGCAAACTGATGCAACCATAAAAGAAAAGATGTATCAAATGCAAAAGCTTCTTTCTCTAAAACTTCTTCAGCAAGCTTGGCGACAACAAACAGGATCAGCAGACAACTAGTAAGTCCAACAATACCAATTGTGGCGATTAAGGAAATCAAACGAGGATGTATATAACGCAACCAAAAGGTAGAAATAATTTGTATCATATGTTAAAATATTAAGCTCACAAAAGATATGCTTGGGAATGAAAACCTTACTCTCTGCTAACGTGACTTCCGTCTTCCGCCTTCAAGTAGCAGCAGTTTAAATGCATCACTCAATTGGGTGACGCACTTTTTTCTCCTTTCGCACTGAAAAGAATAGGACAACAGCCAGCAGGATAAAGGCGATCGCCGAAGCATAGCCCCTTGGCAGTGATAGACCACCATCTTTGACTGGTTTGGTAAGAAAATCTCCGAAGGTGGCTCCGAAGGGTCGCGTGAAGATGAACGCGAGCCAGAATAGGAAAACATCGCTCAACTTTGTTAGGTAGTGAAGGGCGATGACAACACCAATGACGCTGCCTGTCACGAATGCGCCCTCAATATAGCTCAGTCCCAAGTTGCTTGTCAGAAAGTCACCAAATGCCGTTCCCAAACTGTTGGAGAACACGATAGCCAGCCAATAGGTGGTCTCTGCGTCTTTCCTCATAATCGGATAAACGCTCAGATCCCGATCCCGGTAGTACCAGATGGCAAGAACGCTCAACAGACTGGCTACCAGGATAAGCGATCCCACTGCGTAGCCCAGCCCGAGAGATCGATCCATCAAGTCTGAAACTTCGGTTCCCGCTGTGGTTGTCGCAATGATAGCCGCCCAATAAAGGACTGGACGATATCTGTCGGATTGAATTTGAAAAAACAGGAGAATAGCCAGAATGGCGAACGTTACGGCAAAGGCTATGTAATACCCCAGCCCAAGAGACATTGAGATGAAGTCACCTGCCGTCTCGCCAAGCGTCGTGGCGATAATCTTCATAATCCAGAAGAAAATTGTGACTTTTGCAACTTTGTTCATTTCTTTTTCACAATAAAAAATAGTAAGTCATCATCATTCCGATGAGCGCAGTCTGGTAGAAACAACCTAAGCTATGTGGAATCAGGACTACAGTTTTAAAAGCTATTGAACAGTGAAGGGATGGATCAGGCGATCACAAATTGCCAACCAAATCGCCTCTTCACAAACAGAAAAATGCCCAAGTTCGAGAAGGCGAGCGCCAATCAGTGTTGTGAGTTGATCGGCAATGATACTGATTTCTTCTGCTTCAGGCTTAAGTAAATAACCAAACTCGTTATTATAGAAAGAAAAAGCATACTAGTGCCAACCGTACCTAAACCAAAGCCACCATTTGAAGCAGGTTGGGATAGTAAATCGCCTATAGATGCTCCAAGCGGACGAGTCAAGATGTAAGCTAACCAAAATGCCAAAACAGCATTCATTCTGAAGTAATAATAACTGACTGTTATTACTGCAATTGAAGCACCAAATATCAGTGCTGATTGGGTATATCCCAGCTTCAAAGCCTCTGCCAAGAGATCTCCTGTTGCGGTTCCCAAGGCAAACGTAAATAAAATAGCTACCCAGTAGAAAAGTTCTCTTTTCGCTGTATTTATGGAGTGCATGGCTAACGTCTTTTCGTTTGAATACCAGAGCGCAAAGACTACCAATAAGGAAACACTAAAAATCACAGTAGTTGTCATCAAACTAACTTTAAGCTCGTCCACCAATCTATCAGTGATCAGTGTGCCAGTAATACTCATCAAAACAACTACAATCCAGTAACTCAATGGAATATACCGTTTCAGCCTAAACTGATTCAAAAGCACAATCAATAATATGCCGCTCATTATATACGATGTAGCACTTAAACCAAGGTTCAGGGTTACTGACAAATAATCTGCTGCCGTTTCACCTACCGTGGTTGCGAGAACCTTAATAATCCAGAAAACAAGTGTAATCTCTGGAACCCTGTTTAACATCTTCTTCATCGTATTCCTCCTCCTTTCTAAAAGTAATGATTTATAGTTTGTTGATATCAATTTAGTCACAATAGTACCTAAAAAAACTCGCCTCAATAGAAGCAGAGAAAAGTTTTTTTATAACTTTATTTGGTACATAGTGATTGCACTATACACACCAAAGGTCAAGAAAAAGTCAAGATTTTATCTCAAGCGGAATTTACCCTTAATAGATGGACAGAAAATAGCTTAAATATCTAATCATTACTTGATTTCACGATTTGATATTGAATTTTGTTAACTCCAACCAATCTTGACTATTTCTGAACTTTTATTACGTACCGTGAAAAGACAAACCCAGAATGAAAGGTATTCTACAACTGTGAAAACTTCAACAAAAATCATCTTGGCAGCAGCTTTTCTTGGTACTTTAGGATTTGCTGGATTGGCACGAGTCGTGTCTGCAAAACAAGCACAATCTCCAGTAGCAATTGTGCATCAGCATCACAGCACTACCCAAGTTGCCCAAGCGAGTGATGGCGATGGTGAAACCAACGACGATGCACAAGAACAGCAAGAAGCAACTAAATTACAACCTCTAGCTAAAATTACAGCACAACAAGCACAGCAAGCAGCAGAAACATCTGTAGAAGGTAAAGCTAGCCGCGTCAAACTCGAAAATGAAGATGGAAATTTAGTTTATGCCGTAGAAATTGCCCAGCAAGAGATTAAAGTTGATGCTGGTAATGGTAAGGTTCTCTACACTGAGAATGCCAATCAAGAAGACGATAAGAATGAAGCCACTCGCCCCAAAAGTAGCATTCAAGTTCAGGAAGCCAGTGATGGCGATGGTGAAATCAATGATGATGGTAAGTAGGGAAATTGAAATTTACACTATCTCAGTTGTAAACACCAGAAGTTAAGTAAAATACTGCTGTAGCGCGTATTAACAAAACATCAACTACATGGGGATTGTTGAAAATAACCTTCACAATCCCTTATTTGTATAATTGGGATTAGAATCAAGTAGATATTAAACAATTTCAAGAGGTTACGTGAAAAATAAGCGTCCACCTGCTTTATTAGCAATTGTAATTTACAAGACCTTTGTCGCTTCACTCTTAGCTGTTACTTCTATCGCTTTACTATTAGCACTAAAAAATTACCAAAACTTAGCTGACTTTTCGGAATCTTATGTTTTAGAAACCAAAATGACAATTATTGAATGGCTCATAGATAAAATTCTCAATATCAGTCCAACAAGACTGAAATTCAGCGGAATAGCTATTGGGGTTTATGCTATTGTAACTGCAATTGAAGCAGTTGGATTGTGGTATGAAAAATCCTGGGCAACACTGTTAGTTGTGGGACTTGTTGGCATTAGTATCCCTCCAGAAATATTTGAGTTAATTAAAGGAATTACAATACTAAAGTTCATAGTACTTTTATTGAATGTAGCTGTCTTCTGGTACTTGCTGCGTCATTTGATGAAGCATAAAAAGTAATTTTTATCAAGTCTTGATAGTCAAGAAGCTGGTAAGCGTACTGTAAAACAACTACCAACTCCTAATTGACTTGTGACAGTAATCAATCCACCATGATTTTGAGCAATGGCTTGTGCGATCGCTAACCCCAAACCAGAACCACCTCCCCAATAAGAACGAGACTGATCCGCCCGCCAAAAGCGCTCAAAAACCTTGTCGATATGTTCTGGCGCAATTCCCACACCTGTGTCTTGTACGTTCACATAAAGCTGGGAACCAACACGATTAGTTTTGATTTCAACTACGCCGGATGATGGTGTGTAGTAGAGCGCGTTTTCAATTAAATTCGTAAATAGCCGCGTCAGTTGAACTGAATCACCCATCAAATGAAGATTCCCGCTCAACTGAGATGTCAAGTTAATTTGCTTAGCTTGAGCTTGAGGTTTATACAGTTGTATTAAGTTATCTAAAATTGACGTTAAATTGACAGTCTCCCAATCCCGATTTGGAACTTTATCGGTACGTGCTAACAATAGTAAGTCTTCTGTGAGGCGAGTCATCTGATTAGTAGCGCTGGCGATCGCCTGAAACTTGTCTACATCTTTTGGTCCTATTTCTTCTGGATATAAGAGTGCAAAATCAGCATTAATTTTAATTGCCATTAACGGACTGCGTAGTTCGTGGGAAGCATCAGCAGTAAACTGTTTAAGTTTTTGAAAACTCTCCTCAATTGGCTGCATTGCTTGACGAGTGAGTAAAATTCCCCCAACTCCACTAAGAATCAAAGTCATAATAATTCCACCGCCTAATCCCCAGTCCAATTTTTCCAGGGTTTCCTCAAATTCTTCTAGAGATTGACTTACTCTGACATACCCAACTAGTTGACTATTATCGCTACCAATAATTGGTATAGTCACTGCTTGAATAGGGACTTTACCACTTTGAACTTGTACCATTTTGCTTGGTAACAAGGGTAAAGTTAAGACAGTTTGTCCTTGTTGGGCAATCAAATTTCCCTGAGTATCAAACCACTGCAATGCCTGATGACGAGTTATTAAGTCTTGTGGACGAAAGTCACTTTCTACTGTCAGGTGATCTTTTTCAAACTCTGCATTTGCAGCCGCACCTTGTCCTATGGCTATGAGTTTATCTGTTGTTTGTTGAGTCAGACTGCGAGTGAAAGCAACTCGGACTGCTAGAGCAAATATTCCCAGCAGCGATGCGAACACTACCAAATAAGACAACAATAACCGATAACGAATTTTTTGAAACACATTTTTGTGAGTATCAAATTATCATTTATTAGCTGAGAGCTTTGTTGATAAAAATGCTAAAAAATAACCAAGTTTTTCATTTTTGACAGAGACGATAACCAATGCCGTAGATACTTTCAATAAAGTCTTCTGAACTTCCAGCGGCTCTGAGCTTATTCCGTAAATTGGTGATATGAGTTTTGATGGTTTGTTCTCCAGAAGACTTATCAAATTCCCACAGTTTATCGAGGATTGCCGAACGAGTCAAAACTTGATTTGGGTTTCTCAAAAAATATTCTAATATCATGTATTCTTTAGGAGTTAATGATAGAGTATTCCCCGCATAAGTAACTTGTTGGGTAGCAGGATTGAGTTGCATTTCCCCGTGGATTAAAATCGGTGGGCGAATCTCTTGACTTCTCCTAGCTAAAGCCCTGATGCGTGCTGCTAACTCTTTTAGATCAAAGGGTTTGATTAAATAATCATCAGCTCCAGCATCGAGTCCAATAATTTTATCGCCTGTTGTATCTCGTGCTGTGAGCATTAAGATGAGAGCGTTAGATGAAGCAGCACGTAAACGCTGACACAGAGTAATTCCATCTAATTTAGGCAGCATTAAATCTAATAAAATGATTTCGTATAACCCTGATTTCGACCATTCCCAGCCCTCAAGCCCATCATTTGTGATATCCACAATATGGTGTTGGCGTCTTAAATACTCAGCTAATGGTTTGGCAATGCGATCGTCATCTTCAACTATCAAAATTCTCATATCGCTTTAGCAGTCTTGGATATTGTTACAATTCCTTTGGTAGCATGGTTATATAGTAGTGTCACTCTCACTTATTGGGAGAGTGAAAAACACTGTTATGATTCGCATTTGCTATAAGACACTCAAAATCTAAGCTGGAAAAGGTTTTGATAATAGCGATACAAGAGAGCGCACTGCCCCTTGGGCAATCGCATCGCTTGTGAGAAATGCGGAGATCGCCCATTTAATGATAGCACTCAGCATTTTTATTGTTGAGTATTTTTATTTACAACTGTGACTTTTGGCTCCTGATGAGCCACGTGGTGATTATCATCCCATGTTGGAGATTCCGAGGTTTTTGCAGAACCATTAGCAGATTCTTCTGGCACATAGATAAATTCTGGTGTTCCTGGAACCTCTTGACGTTTGGTGCGACGACCTGCTAAGAAACCAACTGCAGCAATAGCAGTCCCTCCTCCAGATAAGAGCAACCACAAGGGTACTGGCAAGTTAGGCGTTTTAACTTCCGTCTTCTGTGCGGGTTGCGCTTCCTTCTCCTCACCTTCTGTTGGCTTAGTACCACCCCGCAAAGACTGAGCATAAAGTTGAGGCGCACGCTGAGTGACAATCATATCCCCCTCAAATAAACCAGTCTTGACCTCAACCATGTCCCCAGAGGTTTGACCTAAAGTGACTTCAGTTGCTTGAAAAGCATTACCATTTTGTACGTAAACCTGTTTCTTACCATTGACATCAACCACAGCTGAATTAGGAATAGCTAATATAGCTGTCGATGTTTGGTTTGTCAAAACTTCAAGTTCGGCAAACATTCCTGGCTTGAGAACTCCACCAGGGTTATCTATTTCGGCTTTCACAGGGACTACCCGCGTTTCGCCTTCCACCACAGAACCAATTACGGCTATTCGTCCAGTGAAGGTACGATTAGGCACAGAAGCTACCTTCAAACTTACCCTTTGACCCCTCCTTACCTTGCCCAAATCTTTTTCATAAATATTTGCTGTGGCATAAACCCGACTGTCATTGACAATTGTTATCAGCTTGCCACCTACATCATTGAATGATTGACCAATAGTAACTTCTCTGTCAGCAACCCGACCGGAAATGGGAGCCGTCACCGTCACCAGTCCCTTAGCATTGGCGCTGTTTCCCAGTTGTTGCAACCGAGTCTCATAATTAGTATTACTAAGTTGAATACGTTTTTTTGCTAACTGAACTGTTGATTTTGCAAGTTCGAGTTTATTTTCAGCATCAATTACGTCTCGGCGGCTCAAAGCTGTGGTCAGTACCGCTTTGGCTTCTGCCAGCTGGGTTTGGGATTCGAGGGCATTGCGACGGGGGAGAGCGCCTGCATCAGCTACTACCTTATCTTTATCATACTTTTCTTGAGCAAAGGCTACCTGACGCTGTGCAGAGGCTATTTCAGCGGCGGCTATTTGCTGATATTTTTCGTAGTTTTGTTGAGCTAGCCGTAAGTTAGCTGACGCCTGCTGCAACTCAGCTTGACCTTCAGCAAGTTTCCCCTGGGATTCTACGCGCAGTGTCACTAAGTCAGGACTGGTTACAACAGCAACTGGTTGACCTTTTTTCACGACTGCACCGGGTTCCACCAATAACTCAACTACTTTCGCCCCAGCAATTGGGGTATTGACTTCCGCTTTTTGACTGGGCAAGGTTTCAATTTGTCCGGTGGTTTTAATACCAACCGCTAGTCGCTGGCTTTTGACTGGCTCGACCTTTATTCCCAACCGTTTTGCAGTTTCTGTATCAACTTGAACAGAGCCACTATTTTGAGAGGTTTCATTTCCTCCTTGAAATTCGTCTCCGTGTCCGCCGTGTGCTAAAACTACTGCAGGACTGGCAAGTAAGAGCAGACTTGCAAGTGTGCCTGACACACAACGAATGGCTGTTGATGGCTTAGAATAAGGGTGACGCATAGCACTTTTAAAGTTTTTATATACTGAGGGAACGGAGCTAGTAGGGCGCTTTTGTGCTTTTAGGCTTTATAAATAGTAGATGCACATATTTCTTAGTTTTGCATTGAGAAATGAAATTAGGATGAAATAGCGATAAGAACAGACAGGGGAGCAGGGGAGCAGGAGGGGAGCCACTGCGTTGGTGAGGCAGTACTGCGGGAGGGTTTCCCTCCACAGGTATCTACCGAAAGGGTTTCCCGGCTGGAAGCATGTGGCGTTTTCCTTCCGTAGGTAACTGGCGTTAATTCCCTCCATAAGCGATTGCACCAAGCCGGAGGATCAGTTAAAGAATATCGTTCCTCTACAGGAAAGTCTTTAGACACCTCAAATATTTTCATCGCAGCATCAAAAGCCATTTGATAAACTCTTAAATCTTTGTGACTTTTGATTGGTTCTCTTTTCAACACCTGGTGCTCCTCTGCTCCTCTGCTCCCCCACTCTTACTACTGGTTGTACCAAGCTTGTCGCCATTGCTTCATTTGTTCAATTTCTTTTTGTTGAGAAGTGATAATATTTTGAGCCAGTTTCTTGATTTCAGGGCGCTTGGACTTACTCAATGCATCTTGCGCCATTGTCACCGCTCCTTCATGATGCGGAATCATTGCATTGATGAAGCGCAAATCAAATTCAGCATCACCGGCTCCCAAGTCCATGTCCATTCGCATAGCTTTAGATTGTTCATCAGACATTGCGATCGTCTGATTCTTTTGAGTATTCCAAGCCATTGGCGTGCTAGATGCTTTGGGATACCAAGCTTGTCGCCACTGTTTCAACTCAGCAATTTCTTTGTTTTGAGCTTTGATGATTTCTTCTGCTAGCTTTTTGATTTCAGGACGTTTTGATTTCTGTAGGGCTTCTTTTGCCATCACCACAGCACCTTGATGGTGCGGAGTCATCCCATCAATGAACCGCAAATCGTAGTTGGCATCCGCTGGACCTAAATCCATTGCCATGCTGTGGTTCATGCCACTATCATGATGCATACCACTGCCGTGGTTCATCTGCTGCTTGTCACTAGCCTCAGTTGCGGTGGTACTTGGGGTTTGGGTTTCGTTTTGGGAAGTCGTTGTGGAACAAGCTGTCAGCACGCCGCTTGTTAAGGAAGCAAGTGTTATGAAAGTCATCGCAAAAAACCCAGTTTTCCAAGAAATACGTTGCATAAATTTGAAATTCATTACTTACTATAGTTTCTTCTATTTTTAAATCTCTAGTTAGCTGGAGTGTCAAGTGCTATTTTCCAACGGGGTACAATAGCCAATTTGTTATTGAAACAATAGAGATGACCAAACCCCGTCAGGAATTACGCAAGCAATTGCAAACTGCTTAAACCACAAGTGTTTCGGCTTTTCTTAGTGCCATTCGTCTCAATACGGTTCAGTTAGAGCTAAAAACCTTAAATTTCGTAGGTTGGGGAGCCAGCGCGAATGACGGCTTTCCCGACCTAGGCAAGTCTGGCGTTTGAGGAACGAAACCCAACATTTCCGAGACTTTGTTGGGTTTCACTACGTTCAACCCAACCTACAATTCTCCTTAACTGAACCGTATTGCCATTCGTCTATGCTCTTTTTTTATTTTTTACCTCATCGCATACCCTAAGACAATACTCATGGCATTTTCCTCATCTTTATTGGCGATAAGCCGGAGGCTTGACGCTCCGCTCATCGCACTTCTAAATTGTTCTCTCTTTTTAATACATACGTACTGTTTTCCTAGCCCGTTGCCCACCGCCTATACTATGTGACACTTCAGGGTGCGGAATGGTGCGACTCGTTTGCGGTGAATTCATAACCAGGTTTCGTTCGGTTACAACAAGGAATGTTTGGTTGTAAAAGACGTTAAAACGGGGTTTATCAGTCTTGCGTTTTATTAATGAATCGGTGTTCTAGAACCGTTATGAATACAAGATTTTTGGTATAAAGTGTTTCTTTGATTTCTCAAGGGTGGCGATCGCCGCATGCCTGTGACAGTTGCGTAAGTGCTGTGTAGTATTACACTTTTGCTTCCTAGTTAACTAGAGAATCAAAAATTGCAGATTATCCTGCTCATTACAGGATTGATTTTTTAAGTCGGATAGATAATCGGACAGATGGTATTTTCAGGTATTTCAGAAACACTTTTCCAGCCTGAAAGTAGCCCTTCTAACTCTAACTTCAAGACCTGTAGCTGTTCAATTTGGTATTCGATTGCTGTAACTTTATCATTCAGTTTTGCTTGGATGTGGTCGCAGGGTAAGTCCCCTTGGTCATGCACATCCAAAAACTCTTTAATCTCTAACAAGCTCAATCCAAGGCTCTGGGCACGCTTGATAAAGCTTAGGCGGGCAAAAACATTTGAGTTAAATAATCGAAATCCACCCTCAGTTCGATCCGAAGCCTTGAGCAAGCCCAGTTCTTCGTAGTAGCGAATAGTTTTAATCGGCACACCACTTTCTTTAGCAACAACACCAATTTGTTTTCCCTGTTCTTTGAGTAACATATTTAACAGTTCCCTCGCTAAACCTCTTATATTAGCTTTATTAGTCATAAACCCTCTAGTTAACTAGAGAGTTCAGACGAAACGTCAAATTATTCACTTTTGCTTGTCAAGTAATTGGCATTTTTTATCGGTATCATTCATGCTGCGCTCTTAGTTGCGATTCCTTTATATAGATGAGCCGTAATATCTGGCATTTTTTCAGGTGTAAATTGCTTAAGTTCAATATCATCAAATTGCTCTTCTACCAATTCCCGAATGTTTCGATTGAGATGACATCCATCCGCTATTACTTTTTGAATAGGTGTTAGCCGATGTTGCCAAAGCTGTATGTTAGGTTTATCGCTTAACCCATGTTCCAAAAAGAAAAACCTACCACCTCGTTTGAGGATGCGGTAAATTTCTTGAAGTGCTTGCTCTACATTGGCAATGCTGCATAATGTAAAAGTACTGACAACGCTATCAAAAGTATTATTTGATATTGGTAAATTTTCACTCGATAGCATTAATTGCTCAACTGTTATATTTGAGTTACTAATACGCTTTTTTGCAAAAGCATTCATACCAGGATTTGCATCTACGGTGGTAATTTTGTGAATATGTGGAGGATAGAAGGCGAGATTTAATCCAGTTCCAAAACCAATTTCTAGAACTTCTCCTTGGACATCTGCGAGTAGTTCCTGACGGTATTTGGCTAAATTTGGGTCTGATAAGCTCCAATCTAAAAAGCGCGGTAAAATAACCTGTGAGTAAAACCCCATAATTCTAAATCCTCTAAAATAACTATTTTCGCCTGCTTTCACCCCGAAGGGGTTAGGTAACAGCGAGTGGGGGAAATCCCCCTATTTTACGCGCTACCTAACCTCCAAGACACCGCGAAACATATTCATGCCGCAGGTAAAGGTGTAGGTTCCTGGTTGGTTGGGAGTAAACTCAATGGGAGTAACTTGGTTCAGGGGTAGCTCTTGGGCTATGTGGAAATCAGGAAATCGGATTTCTTCAAGACAACTGCTGGGGTCTTTGCGGTAGAAGTTGAGTCGCACTCTTTGAAGAGCATTAACTACCACTTGGCTTGGTTCATACCCACCATCAACAGTAATTGTTACCTCCTGAATGCCCTGGTTTGATTGTGCTTTTTGCGACTTTGGCTTACTCAACAGAAACCACCATAACTCCAGTCCGATCAATCCTAATCCGCCAGCAGTCACGACACCTTTTGCCCATAGGGGTTGTTCAATACGACGGAACTGAGTTGTTTGCTTTGTTTGAGATGGTTGCATCTGTTCGTGAGACATTTGTGCAATTGCTTTGTTAGAAGCAATTCCAAACACCAATCCCAAACTCACAACATTGCCAATGATTGCTATTGCTATTTTGTTCATGATTTAAACGTCTCCATAGCGCGAATGTAACTAGATTGCAAGCTACGCTAATGCACCAGAAATAGCTCCGAGTAAAAATCCAAATCCTGCCAAGGTTGCGAAAAATGTTACTTTTTTAAGCATCGTTCATACTCCTTGTGATTTATTCAACCAATTGTTTTAGGTTGGAAGTTACGCAAACGCAGCGCATTCGTTACCACTGACACAGAACTAAACGCCATTGCTGCACCTGCAATGATGGGACTAAGCAGCCAACCGAAGAAGGGGAAAAGAATTCCTGCTGCAATTGGAATACCAGCAACGTTATAAATAAAGGCAAAGAAGAGATTCTGACGAATGTTGCGAATCGTGGCACCAGAGAGTTGAATGGCGGTGACAATACCTTGTAAATCCCCAGAGATCAGGGTGATGTCACTCGCTGCGATCGCCACATCTGTTCCAGTTCCAATTGCCATCCCGACATCGGCTTGAGCCAGCGCCGGTGCATCATTGATACCATCCCCCACCATTGCTACAATCTTACCTTCCGACTGAAGTTTCTCGACAGTCTCGGCTTTCTGTTCCGGGCGAACTTCAGCAAAGACTCGCTTGATACCCACTTCACGGGCAATCACTTCGGCTGTACGGTGATTGTCTCCAGTCAACATTACGACTTCCAATCCCATTTTCTGCAATGTGCGAATCGCGTTCACAGAAGACGGTTTCACTGCATCGGCTATGCCCATAATCCCTTGGACTTTGCTATTGACTGCAAGCCAAATAACCGTTTTACCGAGATACTCCAAACGATCCCAATGTTCCTGCAATGCAGTTGTATCGATGCCTAACTCGTTCATCCAACGGTGGGTGCCAATTTGTATCCATTGATTTGACACATACCCTTGCACACCGCTACCCGCAATCGCTTCAAACTCCTGTGCATCCGTCAATTCCACACCTTGAGATTTGGCATAATTCACAACAGCTTCCGCAAGAGGATGTTCTGAATTGCGTTCAACAGATGCTGCAAGGCGCAGAAGATTTAGCTCGTTGCCATTGGCTGTACCTTTGACGCTTACAAAATCGGTGACAGTAGGCTTACCTTGCGTGATTGTACCTGTTTTGTCGAGAATGACAGTCTGAAGCTTGTGCGCGAGTTCCAGACTTTCTGCCCCTTTGATGAGGATACCATTTTCTGCACCCTTACCTGTTCCCACCATGATAGAAGTCGGCGTTGCCAAGCCAAGGGCGCATGGGCAAGCAATAATTAACACACCTACAGTGGTAATCAGTGCCATTGTGACATTGCCCATGATGTTGTACCAGATGATGAAAGTGGCGATCGCAATGGCAATGACAGCAGGCACAAACCATCCAGTCACTTGGTCAGCTAATCGCTGAATCGGTGCTTTTGAACCTTGGGCTTGTTGGACTAGCTTGACAATCTGCGCCAAGAATGTATCTTTACCCACTCGTGTCGCTCGGAATTTGAAGCTACCAGTTTTGTTAATCGTGGCTCCGATAACTTCATCACCTGGCTGCTTCTTCACAGGAAGACTTTCACCTGTCACCATTGCCTCATCAATAGTTGAGGAACCATCAATAATCTCGCCATCCACTGGAATCTTTTCACCCGGACGTACCAGAATCACATCACCTTTCATCACTTGGGCAATGGGAATGTCAACTTCTTTGCCGTCACGAATCACACGAGCAGTCTTTGCTTGCAAACCCATCAACTTACGAATTGCTTCAGAAGTTTGTCCTTTGGCACGATTTTCAAGCAGTCGTCCCAGCAAAATCAAAGTGATGATGACTACAGCTGCTTCGTAGTACACATCAGCTGGTAATCCTTGGTGAGTGAAAAACCCAGGCAAGAAGGTGGGGAAGAGGGAATAAAGATAAGCGGCAAGAGTACCAATCGCCACCAAGGTATCCATTGTTGCCGCGTGACGTTTCAGGGCTTTCCAGGCATTGATAAAAAAGGATGAACCACACCAGAACAAGACTGGAGTCGCCAGCACAAGCTGTAACCAAGGATTATGCATCCACATGGGAATAAAGGGAATGGAGAATCCCGTCATCATCGGTAGCGAACCAATGACCAGAATAGCGCTGATAATGCCGCCAACCCAAACTTTTCTGACTAACGCTCGATTTTCAGCTTGGCGTGCCTGCTGTTCTGTATCATCATCGTCTACAGTAAATAAATCATCATCTTGCATCGGTTGAGCAGAGTATCCCACCGCATCTACCGCATCACAAATTGCTTCTGGGTTAGTTTTTCTGGGGTCATAAGTGACAGTAGCTTGCTCTGCCCCAAAGTTTACACTACACTCATTCACACCCCTGACGGAGTTAATCGCATCTTCAACGATTTTAGCGCAAGAGGCACAACTCATGCCCCGCAGTTTCAGATTTGTGTTTTCCATTGAGTGACTCCTTGACACGCACTAGTATTCGGTCTTGGGAATTCGGCAACTAAGTAACGGAGTAACCCGCGTCGGTAATTGCTTGTTTTACAAGCGTTTGTGAAGCTTGAGTCTCAATGCTGACCAACTTCGTTTTGGGATCAGCTTGCACTGTTGCGGTTGGATCGACTGCTTTGACAGCTTTTGTAATAGTTTCTGCACAAGCTGAACACGCCATGTTGGGAACGTTGAGTTGTAAGTTCATGATTCTAATCCTTTTGCGATGAACTATTTTTAGTTTGCAGTCTCCAGCAGACTGGAGAGTCAAGAGAGAGCGCAAGCAAATTTTGAAAATCTGTCAAAAGAAAGAACTTCTAGTTTAAAGGGTTTCACGATCAGCAACCCGCACAACAAAGGGGAGAGTAATCACAAGCCCGTAGTGCTGGAACTGTGCCCATATCTTATAAAGTCCAGCACGAGGGAAACTAGAACACCGATTCAGTCATCGGGGAACAAGGTAAAAATCAACTTTGGTTGGAGTAAATGGTAAAGGAGAGAGAAAATAGAGCAAACGGTTGCTAGTCAAGGATTATGGCAGCGACATCTTGTCTAATTCCCTGATAATGACTGACGGCGGCAGGAATACGGTTCTCAGTTTGCAGGTTGGTAAGTCAGTAATAACGCTCTTCCATCACTTTGCTGAGAGAAAAATCAAAGCCAAAATCTGAAACATAGACACTGTTAGGGATTTGAACTTTAATTTTTCACACAAAGCTTGAAATATTTATTCCTACATAAAGCCTTTCACTGTAAGGGTTTCAGAATATACTCTGGCGAGAGTGATGAAAGAGCGATAAGCTGTTGGACATTTAACTTGCATATTAGCTAAAAGTAAAGCTCTTACCGAAGAAGAATTCAGGAGTCAGGAGCCAGGAGTCAGAATGACTCCTGTGCGACTGGTGGATGAATCGAGGTTTAAAGCCCCCGGATTTATCCGTGGAGAAAAGAAAGAATTTTCGTTTGTTGAAACCCCTGACTTCAGGCATGGGGTATTCTGACTCCTGAATTCTGACTTCTGACTCCTCTTCATGGCGTAGGCATCTTGCTCGTTCTAATTATGCAAACTAAAAGTACATTAGCTTAACGCTTCTGGTCAGAGAAGGAATTTGCCGCAGCCAATTCCTCCGTTAGAACTTTTTGATAAACCTGTGATAGCAAAGGTGTAATTTGATTATTTTCTGTGCCATATCCTAAGCTTGTCCACGTACCAGACAAAAGCTGCAAAACCTGATTTAGTTTTCCCTGTTCAAGAAGAACTACAATATCAGTTCTCCAAGCATCGTGGTCATTGAGCCAAGCATATACAACCTCATCTTGAATTTGTGGCTTGAAACTGTCAGGAGTTACACTTAACGAGTTAGAGAATTTATGATGGTACTTCTTAACTTTTTCCTGCCAGGTAGCAGCAAGGATTTGATACCGACCTGCTGCTGTACTGCACTCTCCTATGTGAGGACCAGAAACAATTGTTACGCATTGGTTTGGATGGCGGCTCAAATCAGAAAAATGTTTACCACCATAAAGCAGAGTATAAGGGTTAGAATCCTGAGCTTCACTGGCAGAAATAGTTCGCATCAAAGCCCGAATATAAGGGTTACCTCCTTTTATCACTAGAGGGGGAATTTGGTCAATGGTAGAGGTTCTGCGTCCTCCAAGTCCCTGCCAAAGAAGAATTAGCAAAGCGAAAGATAATATTCCAAGAATTATCGGTTGCCACTTAAACTTTTTAGAGTTTTTGAATGATAGGAGTTTAGCTAACTTTAGAGAATTATTTTCACCATTTGCATTAGCCAATTGCTGAAAATAAGCTAAAAAATATTTTTTAAGAGAAATGTGTTTTTTCATATGTTCTTCCAGAACGATACAATCTGCTGTTTCATATTTTCATTACTAATCTATTAATTCAGTATTTTTGATTTTCAATTATTGAAAGATTGGAAATACTTTAATTGTCAATGCTTGCTCATTAAAAAATATAAGAGTCAAACAGAAAAACATGATTAATTATATACTTTTTCATTTGCTAATGAAATTGGGGGTTAAATCTTCATGAAACAGACGTTAAAAAAGTTAAACATATAGAAATGAAATTAGGATGAAATCCTTGTACCTCACTAGAAATAAATTATTCTCCTGCCATTGGAGAGATGCTAACACACTTGGAACCTCTTAATTTAATAGCGAAGAAGTCTTGTCGCCAGATTTCTACAGCGATAATATCAGTTACTTTATGCACCAGTTACTCCTTTAATGTGGTACAAGTGCTAATTCAAAACAGCAATCAAGAGGAAAAGAGATGTCGGACAGCAACACCATAAGACAGAGTTTGACCCTAAACCCTACCTTTCCATCCTCGGTTTTCACTTTTGATGGACTTACCTTTGCACTTACTCCAACAGAACCAGCTTCACGCTTTGATGTGCGTTTTTTGCAGGAGACAATAGGTCACCACCAAATGGCTGTAGATATGGCGCAGCTAAGTGTGGAGAAAGCAATAAACTCAGATTTGCGAGACCTCAGCCAAAACATCATTACCACCCAAACCCAGGAAATAGAAATAATGCAATCCTGGTTGAAAGACTGGTATGGCTATAGTTACACGCCTCAGAAGAAACCGGGCGATATGCGAATGCTAGACCAAATGGCAATGATGAGCGGCGCTGAGTTTGAAATCGATTTCATGCAGGAGATGACCGACCATCATAAGTCAATGTTAAGTGATGCTGTTCCTTGCACTTATCGTGCCGGACACGATGACTTGACAGGTCTTTGTCACAATATTGTTGACACCCAAACTAGAGAAATTAACCAGATGCAGCAGTGGCTGAGTGAGCGGTATGGGATATCTGATAACATGAACGAACCTGTCTCTAACCATGTTGCTGATGCTGCAATTGCCAATGGGAGTTTCGAGACTAGTAATTTCACTGGATGGTCAACAATAGGAAAGGCTGAGATTGAAACAGCAGACTTTGGAACTGAACCAGCTGAAGGAACATATTATGCTGCATTATCAACTCAGTTTGATACAGTTTCAGGTTTAGATATAGAAACATTTTTAGGCTTACCGGCTGGCAGCTTGAATGTTTTGGAGAAAGGAAACATTGAGGAAGGCTCTGCCATGAAGACAACATTTACAGCCAAAGCAGGAGATGTTTTAACGCTTGATTGGAATTTTATGACAAACGAGCTAGACTCAACTCTCGTTGGTTCTAACAATGACTTCGCCTTCCTAACACTCAACTCTTTACCATACGATGTAGCTGATCCCTCCTCATCATTTAAGACTTCTCTAACACCGTTTTTAAATGAAACTGGGTTTCAAACTTTGTCCATTGAAATACCTGTTACTGGTACTTACACTTTGGGCTTAGGAGTAGTAAATGTGGATGACCCCATCTTTGACTCAGCCCTAGCTGTCGATAACATTAAACTTACCTCAAATCATGAGTCAACTTCTCTATCTGGAGTCATGGCATTTGATACTTTAGGTTTGGTTTAGATGTTGCAATGCAAGCACAAAACCACTTCAAATTAAGTTCACAAAACTGTACAAACTGTTAGACACTATTTAAGTCAAGTCAGATTTTACTCTATCTCAAGAAATGGCAGCAAAAGGGGAATACATTATCCTCTTATCCAAAGTGAATAGGCATTACCTTCGATGACGATTTTAATAAAACAGGAGCACAAATGGCTAAGATAGGTTTGTTTTTTGGCACTCAAACAGGCAATACTCAAACGGAAGCTGAAATAATTCAGAAAGAGTTTGGAGGAGAAAGTGTTGTTACCTTAAATGATATTTCCAAGACTGCTCCAAGTGATATTAATGAATATAGTTATATCATCATAGGTTGCCCTACTTGGAATATTGGCGAATTGCAAAGTGATTGGGAAGATTTCTATGATGAGCTAGATAACATTGATTTTACAGGCAAAAAAGTTGCTTATTTTGGAGCAGGAGACCAAGTTGGTTATCCTGACACCTTCCAAGATGCAATGGGTATTTTGGAGGAAAAAATTTCGGAACGAGGTGGCGAAACAGTTGGATATTGGTCTACGGATGGTTATGAATTTACTGAGTCTAAGGCTGTCCAGAATGGTAAATTTGTAGGTCTTGCTCTTGATGAAGATAATCAATCTGACTTGACGAAGGAACGAATTAAAGCCTGGGTCAGCCAACTGAAGAAAGAGTTTGATCTATAGATAGTATTTAGTCAAACTTTGTACAATGAAAAGTAAAAATTAGTCGTTCAACTGTTTTATCTGCCGTGACAATAACTGCATTGGTTACTTCAATAACTACTACAACGCGACGTAAATAGGGCAACCCTATGGCTGACGCCACGCCTTACGGCTATCGGGGAAGACCTCCGGTCTCGCTGCGCTAACACCAGTCGCCTAGGTCGGGAAAACGCCACATGCTTCAAGTCGGGCATTGCCCGCCCAACGCAGTGGCTCCCCTCCTGTAGCGCTGGTGAACCATTTAAAATCCCTAAAAACCTCATTCCATAATACTTTTGACTTTTGAATGCATAACTTCCGCCTTGCGGTACTAGCGTGTTTACCCTACAACGCTAAAATCACCAAAATTAGACAAATGCGCTCGTGAACCATACCCATAATACAGTAGTGTTTGGTTTAGTTACTTGCCGTCAGTTTTCTCAAATCAGGTAACGTTGATAATCATTGTTAAACCACCTGCGCCTTCTACCTCAACGTTATCGTTTGTTGCGTGATGGGCAATGTGGCAATGTAGCAACCACTTACCCTTCTCACGAGCTGTCCAAATTACGTCATAGCGTTCACCGGGAGCTACATTGATAGTATCCTTTTCAATTTGGGCAGCGGCTGGTAGCAGATTGCCATCTGTTTCAATAATTTTGAATGGCCCACCATGAATATGCATTGGGTGAATGAAGGCATTATTTGAGCCAATAAAGCGGAAGCGGATTTTTTGACCAATTTTGGCGTTAATTGTTTCAGTAGAGGGATAAGCTTTACCGTTAATCGTAAAAAAGTTAGGCATTAGCCCTTCCATCGGCATTGCTGGGAAGGTGTAGCCTTGCTTTACTGTCCACTCCTGAAGCTGAACCACAAAGTCTTGATCATAGGCAGGAGTTTCAGGTTTATTCTTGGGATCGATGATTAATGCACCGTACATCCCTAAAGTTTGCTGGCGGTCTACATCTTTGTGAGAGTGGTAAAAGTAAGTGCCTGCTTGCTTGACAGTAAATTCGTAAATATAGCTTGCACCAGGTGGAATTGGCTTTTGGGTAACATCGGCTGGACCGTCCATGTTGTTAGGTACAATCATGCCATGCCAATGTACTGTGGTTGATTCTGATAAGTTGTTCTTGACTACAATCCGGACGCGATCGCCTTCAGTAACCCGAATACGCGGTCCTGGAACTTGACGGTTGAAGGCATAAGCAGCTACCTGGACATTTGGTAAAATATTCCACTTAATTAAAGAAACATCGAGGTTAAAAACCTTCACACCATTCTCTAGCTTAGGCTGGAGAACCTGATCCCCACGTGCATCAACAGAAGCAGTATAGGTAATTTTTGTCAAGTCTACTGCTGCCATATCTTCCATTGTTTCCATGCTCATATCAGAGGTCATAATCATCCCTGGCGGCATAACTAAACCATTCGTCTGAGTGACACTGCTTATAGGTGCAGGTGGTAGCGATGACACTGGAGCCGGAGATTTCGTGCCACCCATATTCATCCCAGGCGTTGACTGGTTGCTCATATTCATTCCTGGCATTGACCCATGCTGCATATTCCTAGCACTCATGGTAAAGTTGCCATAGAGTGCGGCGATAAGAACACCGAATGCTAGGGCTAATAGTGTTAACAGCGTCACTGCCAAAAGTTGCGATCGCGTAGCTTTGGGTTTCATTGCCATATTCGCGTGCGAATCGGCAGCAGACGAATTCATGTTCATATTTCTATGAGTTTTCATTTTTACATTCCTTCCATGCTGGACATATCAGACTCAGCTGCCACATGAGTGAACTAGTGTGTGGAAGCATTGGGTGCAGGCACTTCACCAGAAGTTGCTGTAATTCGTTCTACTTCGGCAGCTAAATTATCCCTCTTCTGTCACTTTCCACAAATTAAAATCTGAAAACCTTGCTGCATAAGAGTTTTAGTGTCAAGCTATGAGAATGTTTATCATATTAGGAAATAAAGTCACAAACCCAGTCTCAGTCAAAGTTTTAAACATTGCTTTCTATTTTTGTTTCCGGAGAGTGACAAAAGTGGGTTATAGCGGTTCTCACTTGAATCATATACACCTCCACGAATGATGTAGAGATGTAGCATGCTACGTCTCTACAGATCTGTATTGCACTCAACCGAGAAGCGCTATATGACCACCTTTACCCAATGCCCGTACAGTACCCATACCATGTTTTAAACCCACTGCCACTAGCCACATATTGACGGGAAAAGCAATTATAAATCCTACTAAGGTTGCCAAAGACATCACGCCCCAAAAGCGGATTGAGGTTGCCTCCATTGCTGTCATATCACGACTCATCAGGATTACCATCACTGGAATCATACCTGCCATCACCGCATTCATTGAGAGCCATTCCGGTATGAAGGAACGCCGGACGGCTTTTAGATATGATCCACCCAGCATATCTTTCATAAATAGCGATTGAAAAACAAACAGCCCGAAGGCAAAGCCAAAAATGTACTCAGAAATTACGTCAAGCCACATTGGCAGTCCAAGCGTCATTGTGATTGCTGCAGCAACGATGATTCCTGTTGCATCACCTGCCAAACAGTGAATCGTCGATCCCAAGGTTTGTTTCCACACCGGCTTAATGAACTCCTCATGCTGCATCGGTCCTGGCTCCTTGCAGGACAGAATGTAGAGTGCTGCACCAATCGGTCCTGTGTAGAGAGTTACCAACAGCCACCCCCACTTCATGACTGTCAGTTCAGGATTACTGGTGAACGCATCCCAAGCTACGTAGATTGCTGAGAGTGCTGTCAGGCTAAACCAAACAATGAGAACGGTATCAATTAAAGTAGAGCTTTTGAAGTTTGCTTCATTCGTGCCTGACATATTCATACCAGGCATATTTTGGTTCATTGCAGGTTGAACTGGAGAGGTATTTTGGACAATCAAGTTGGGACTGTTCCTAAAAGTAGGTATGTTTTGACTGACTCCCAACCGAGGTGTTAAGAACACTAATCCCAAAGTTAGTGCAAACAAAACTATCCATAAAATTAATTTAGAGCGCATATTGACCTTTAAATTTGCAGCAAGCAGGTTCTTCCAAAATTTACTATTTATACAAAGTTCTAGCTGGATGTCATCTGTCAATAGCAACAATTCAGCGCAGAGTGAAAAACTCTTCTGCTGCTGAAGGATGAATGCCAATTGTTGCATCAAAGTCCTTCTTGGTAACACCCTTACGAACAGCAAGTCCGAGACATTGAATAATCTCTGTAGCGTATTCACCTACCATGTGAGCACCTAGCACTTCGTTTGTGTTACCATCGACCACTAATTTAATCAGAGTTTTCTCTTCCGGTTCAGCAATACTGTTGAACAGGGGTTGGAACCTTGAGCGATAGCAGCGTACAGATTCCCCAAATTTTTCCCTTGCCTCAGCTTCAGTCAAGCCAACAGTAGCGGCTTCAGGTTGAGAAGAAAGTGCTGAGGGAATGCACTCAAAATTCACAGTTCGCGGTTGATTACCAAATACGGTGTCAGCAAAGGCACGTCCTGTTGCTATTGCCATAGGAGTCCAATGGGGTCGGCTTGTGCAATCTCCGACTGCAAAAATATTTGTCTGGGTAGTGCGGCTGTATTCGTCTACTGCAATCGCTCCTTGTTTGACTTCAACACCCACCTTCTCCAAATCAAGACCACTTAAATTAGGAGTTCGACCTGTGGCACAAAGAACTGTGTTTACAGTTACAGTATCTTGTTTACCTCCTGATAGATTCAAACGGAAACCATCTTGGATTTGTTCAATTTTTTCGACAGTAGTATTGCATAAAACTTGAATTCCATTCTTCTCCATAATCTCTTGAACAGCAGTTCTAATATCTTCATCGCGATTTAATAAAACACGGTTTTCCGCCACTATTAAAGTGACTTTTGAAATCAGACCATTCATGCTCCCAGCAAACTTCACAGCTATCTGGTCGCTACCAATTATTGCAATATGTTCTGGTTGCTGCTTTAGTTCAAACATCTGACGGGAGGTGATGGCATATTCAAAACCTGGTATGTTTGGTTTGACTGCTTCCCCACCTACCGCAATCAATATTTTGTCAGCAGTGATTTTACGTCCCGCAACATCTAGAGTGTGAGCGTCTAAAAATTTAGTTTGCCCGTAAATTAATTCAACTCCTGCTTCTTTAAGATGCTTAATATGCAATTGGCTCAAATGTTCAATAGCTCTGTCTTTGGCTGTCATAAATTGCTGCCAATTAATACGGCGTTGAACTTTGCCCCAGCCATATTCGTCTGCATCTTCAAAAAAGTGGGAGAAACTAGCAGCATAGACCATTAGCTTCTCAGGAATACAGCCATGAATCACACAAGTACCGCCTACCTGGTCACGTTCTGCAATTGCCACACGAACACCATAAGCAGCAGCAAGTCTTGCAGCAGCAATGCCTCCAGGACCAGCACCAATTACAAAGAGATCGTAATCAAAGCTCATAATTACTGACCCAGCTTTTAACAACGCTAGGGTTTCCTATATCTTCAGCTTTTCATAGAAAGATGAAATCAGCATGAAATCTTTACAATCTCAACTCAAAAAACTTTATACATATAGAAATGAAATTAAGATGAAATCATCTTATTTCATTAGCTAGAAATATTAAACATTCCATTAGGAAGACGCAAACACATTAGCAATTTTTTAACGTGAGGGCTAAGGAGCATAAATGCTGCCTTCTATAGAATTGATAACTTCACATGATTGAGAGGAATTATGACGACAGCCCAATCTCATCAATCCCTGCTGGAAACTTGCATTCAGAATTGTCTTGATTGTCTACGTGATTGCGAAAACTGTGCCGATGCCTGCTTAAGTAGCAATATGGTGCAGATGATGGCTCAATGTATCAAGCTGTGCCGGGATTGCGCTGACACTTGTGATCTGTGCGCCCGTTTCATGTCTCGCAATTCAGCTCTCCATGCTCAGATGTGCAGTGTCTGTGCCGAAGCTTGCGATCGCTGTGCGGCTGAGTGTGAGAAGCACGATAGCGACCACTGTAAACGCTGTGCTGCATCTTGCCGCCGTTGTGCTGATTCCTGCCGTCAGATGGCTGGGGCAATGGCGTAAGTCAGTCACTGTATTCGCTATTCGCTGGCTACCGCAAGATTGTGGTAGTCAGCGATCGCATAAAACCTGGTTAAAAAGTTCTGTATTTACATAAGGAAGAATCCACCAATAAGTTTCTCCGGTCTTGGGATGTACAAATGCATACAACCATAACCACTTATATCTCCAGTTAACATTGGCGATTGGTGTTTCGCCTTCAGGAACATAAACGTAGTCGTTTAACTGGCTTGAGTCCGGTGGCGTTGCTCATCTACCCTTCGGGAAGCCGCTGAGTCGCAAAGCGCACGCGTTCGCGTTCGCGAACGCGTCTACGCACCAAAGTTCCACTTGTGCATCTGGCTAAGTAGCTTTAAGTTTTTCAAGTGTGGTTGTAGTTTGAAAACACGCCCTAGGGCGTGTTTTCAAACTCGTTATATCCTGAAAGAGGAGGCGATTGCGCGGAGCGCAGTGCCGGAGGCAATCGGAGGGTATATTATTGATGAACCGAGGAGACTGTAAAGTGTTATTTGTTGGCTTGAGGCTCTAGCTCAATTGACTGCGAAACCTGTTAATGCTGATAGTCAATAACACAACGGTAAAGCCAACTAATGCCAGAGTATGTATCCACAGTACATCCAAACCAACCCCTTTGAGTAGAATTCCCCGGACAATAGCGATGTAATGACGTAGGGGATTAAGTAGAGACAGAACTTGAAAAAAGGGGGGCATGGCTTCGACGGGGGCGATCGCTCCAGAAGTCTGTACCATCGGCAGATTGATGAAAAAAGACGTGAGTACGACTTGCTGTTGAGAGCGGCAAATTGTCGCCAACATAATGCCTAAACTGATTCCTACAAACAGATATATACTCGATAGTCCGAAAAACAGCACGAAACTGCCACGAAATGGCAAATTAAAGACCAACCGTCCTAAAGCCAGCGCCAGCATGACATCTCCCATCAGTAGGAACACCAAGGGCACAATTTTAGCCAGCAAAATTTCCCAGTTTGCCGCCGGAGTCATCAGTAATTGCTCAAGAGTTCCTGTATCCTTCTCCCGCACAACAGTCACCGCTGAAACCAGCGTCCCAATCAGCGTTAGTACTAGACCCATCACTCCCGGCACAAAAAACCAGCTACTTATCAGTCCTGGATTATAAAGAAACACCATTTGGGGTGACACTGGAAGACTTGCCTGATTCTCTGCCAAGCGGCGATTATATTGTTGGATAATCTGGGTCATGTAGCCGCTAGCAATACCTGCCGTATTCGCATTCACCCCATCAATGAATACCTGAATTTCTGCCGATTCTTGTGCCACCTGACGCGGAAACTCTGGCGGAATTATCACCCCCACATCCAGCTTGCCTTCTTCTACCAACCGGCTCAACTCTTTCTCGCTAGTAGATACGGACTCTAGGGTAAAAATTCGATTGGAGGTCATTGCTGTCAGTAGTTCCCTACTTGTCGCCACGTTGGCATAGTCAATAATACCTAATTTCAAATTATGTATATCAGGATTGAGTGCAAAGCCGTAGAGCAATAATTGTAATGTTGGCGGCACAATCAGCAAAACAATCAACTGCTTATTTCGCAGAATTTGATTGAATTCCTTAGTAACTAATGCCCAAAATGAACTATCAAATAATCGGAGAAAAATTTTCATACTGGTGAGAGATTAGTAGTTAATGGTTAATGGTTAGCGATTAGTAGTGAGTGGTAATTGCTAGTAACAAAAAACTAACCACTTAGGAAGGCAATTGCATTTGGCTTAAAACCCTACGCGATGCATTGAAAAACACTAATCCCAACACCATTAGCATTACCAAATCCAACCAAACCCCTGTCCACCCCGTACCCCGCACCAATGCATCACGGGTAATGTCAATGTAATATCGGGTGGGAACCACGTTAGGTACAAGTGAAAGGGGAAAGGGAATATTGTTGAGCGGATAAATAAAACCAGACAGCAATACGGAAGTAATAAAACCGACAAGAGAAATCCCTTGTACAGCTGCGTTCTGGTTACTGCTTCGTACCCCTATCAGCAAACCAAACAGAACACTATCTGTGAGAAACAGCAGCGTACCAAGCAATAAGGTAGTGGGGTCGCCTACCAAGCCAACTTGAAAAATCAATGACCCCAGTCCCATGACCACTAATGCCTCGCTGATAGCAATCAGTAGGTAAGCCAGTCCTTTGCCGAGTAACAGCTCGGTCGCACTGATACTGGAAGCGTAGACTTGCAAGATGGTGCCTTTCTCCTTTTCCCGCACCATTGCGATCGCTGTCAGCAAGGACGGAAAAATCCACAATACCACACCATATACTCCAGGTACAATGTAAAGCGCTTCTAACCGACCGGGGTTAAACCACAAGCGAATCCGAGGTGTAATGCTGTTAGTAGTTGGCAGAAGCCCTTGCACCTGCATAAAGAAATTTGTCACTCTTCGGATGCTGTTCTTAATAACACGGGCATTGTTAACATCAGTGGCATCGATTAGCACTTGTACTACAGTACTTCTACGAGCTTGCACATCCCGGCTGAATTGAGGAGGAATAATCACCGCTGCCTTGGCAATGCCCTTGTCGATGGCATCCCGCACCGGATCTACTCCTGACCATTGCTTGGGCACAAACTGATTAGTCGCATACAACCGCTCGATATAGCTGCCACTGAGATTTGTGCGGTCAAAATCCTGCACAATTAATGGAATATTTTTACTTTCCAACCGGATAGCAAACCCAAAAATCAACAGCGTCATGAATGGCAACAGAAACGCTAACGCCAATGTCAGACCATCGCGGCGAAACTGTACTAATTCTTTGGCACACTGGGCAAGAATCCGTTTCATGGGGAAGTGGGGAGATGGGAAGAGAATTTGACAACTAACAACTAAAATCCAAAATCCAAAATTGTCTTAATCTTATGTGCGTTGTACGATACCGATGAAGGCATCTTCTAGGGAGAAAGGAATGGGGCGGAGGGAGTGAACGATGAGGTTGGTTGATTCTAGCAGCTTAAGTATTTGGGGAAGTTGTTCATTGGAGTTATCGAGGACAACGTGTAAGCTATTGGCAAAGATGGAGACGCGCCAAGGTTCGAGGTATTGTTTGAGCAGGTTGGAGGCAGCTTGGTTCTGGTTAACGATCATTTCTATGAGTTGTCCTGGTTGCGAGGCTTTGATGAAACTGGGTGAGCCTTCGGCGACGGTTTCCCCCGCTACCATAAAGCTCATGCAGTTACACTGTTCGGCTTCTTCGAGGTAATGGGTTGTGACTAAAATAGCCGTACCATTACGGGCGAAGTCATTAATCAACTTCCAGAACTGGCGACGGGCAAGCGGGTCTACCCCTGATGTTGGCTCATCAAGAAACAAAATATCTGGTTCGTGCATTACCGAAGCACCAAAAGCAACCCGTTGCTTCCAACCACCAGGTAGCTGTCCAGTGAGCATATGTTCTTGTCCTAACAGCCCACAGGTGGCAATCACCCAATCAATCTTTTCGCGGCGTAGCTTGCGGGGTACACCGTAAACACCGCTGTAAAACTCTAGGTTTTCTAGAATTGTCAAGTCATCGTAAAGAGTAAATTTCTGGCTCATGTAGCCGATACGTCGCCGTAAGTCAGCGTTACGTAGGTTTCTTGTTTCCCCGCCCAGGGAAATTTCACCACCACTAGCTCGAAGTAATCCACACAGCATTTTGATTGTAGTGGTTTTTCCCGCCCCATTAGCGCCTAAAAGTCCAAAAATTTCCCCGTAACGCACTTCGACATTGACGCTTTTGACGGCTTGGAATTTACCAAAGGAGCGGCTAAGGTTGTGGGCATAGATGGCAATGGATGAGGAAGAGCGGGGGAGTGGAGGAGTGGGAGACTGAGGGAGTTGCTGTAACATTTCCCCCCCTTCCCCCCTCTCTCTTTTTCCCCCTCTCCCTCCTCTGTAGCGCGGAAATTGGAAAAATTGCGGTGCTGACCCCTGCTGCCGCAGACGGCTGACAAAGACGTTTTCAAGGGTGGGTTCGGTACGCTCGATACTGGGGGATGGTAACTGATGCTGTTGCAGCAGTTCGCGTACTTGGGTTTCTCCTGCTGCAACATTTTTGACCAGGACATCAAGGCGATCGCCAAATGTTTGCACATCGACGATGTTTGCTTGAGCGCTCCTTGATAGGACTTGTTCAGTCATTTCCAGGTTTGCTGTGCGGACTTCCAGGCGATGTAAACCTAAGCTGGCACGTAAGGAAGCAGGGGTACCTATCTCTTGAATTTGACCATCATACATCAATGCCACACGATGGCAGCGTTCAGCTTCGTCCAAGTAGGGCGTAGCGACGACAATTGTCATGCCCTCTGCTGACAGTGCGGCTAGCACATCCCAAAACTCCCGTCGTGAAATTGGGTCAACACCTATGGTGGGTTCATCTAGTAACAGGATTTGGGGTTGAGAAACGAGGGCACAGCAAAGTGCCAGCTTCTGTTTCATACCGCCTGAGAGTTGCCCAGCTAAGCGATCGCCAAACTGCTCCAGGTTCATCAAGCGCAGGTATTTATTGCGGCGTTTCATCAGTAAATCCTCTGACACTTGCCGCAATCCCGCCGCATAGCGCAAATTTTCATCAATGCTCAAATCCAAGTATAAAGAAAACTGCTGCGTCAGATACCCCGTCATCGAGCGAGCATCGCGTGGAAGCTGACCAAATATTTGCACTTCTCCAGCTGTTGCCTCCATCACACCACCCAAAATGTGAAAGGTGGTGGTCTTACCGGCACCGTCGGGACCAATCAGCCCAAACAACTCTCCTTTATGCACTGTGAAGTCAATTAAGCGGACAGCCGCTAAGCGACCATAGTGCTTGCGCAAGCCGCGAACATGGATAGCTTCAGTTGGAAAACTAGGGGTTGAGGGCAGGTTTGGGGTGTTGATTGTTACTTGTTCTTTCATCCCTTCTACCTTCTGCTTTCTACCTTTACCCTTCCCACTTCGCCCTTCAACAATATTTCCGCATCCGCCGGCATACCAATCTTGGCACAGGCCAGATCTCCCCCTGCGTAGGGATTATCAGGGTTAAAACAGCCAACAGGATTCTCAACATTGATGCGAATACCGACGACTTGTCTCACCCTATCTTTTTGAAAGTAAATATTTTCGGGCGTAAACGAGGCTTGCGGATCAATGGAAATTACTTTGCCATTAAGGGGTTTGTTGGGAGCAGAATCCAGAGCGATTTTCACTGTCTGTCCCAAGCGCACTTTGCCAATATCCCCTTCAGGAATAAAACCTCTAAGATAAACTGTCTTGGGGTCAACCACCGTCATAATCTTGGTTTGGCTGCTGACTACCGCCCCCGGTTCCACACTGCGAGCAGTCACAACTCCATTTAGGGGACTGACGACATTCAAGTCTTTCTTTGAGTCTTTAATCTGGGTGATAATTTGCTGCTTTGATGCTGTGGCATCTTTAACCATCGCGGAGACTGATTTCACTTTCGCCTGAGCAGATTTTAGTTGGGCATAGCTGTGCTGTTTCTTTCTCATGAGCCCTTCTAACTGGGCGTTGCGAATGCTGGGGTTGAAACCTGTCGTTTCTGCTTGGGTCAAACCCCCAACTGCTGCGCTTAACTGCTCGCGAGCGGCATTTACAGCTGCCTGTCGTGCCTCTAGGGTTGCTACTGCTGTATCGAAGGTGGTTTGTGACTGGTCGAATTGCTGTTGATTAATAGCTCCTTCTTTAACCAGTTTGGCGTAGCGCTCGCGATTCATGCCTGCTAGCTTCACTTCTGCCGCCGCCTGCTTTGCTTGTGCCTCTGCCTGTAACAGTTGTGCCCTCGCAGCTGCTACGTTAGATCGAGCCTGGTCAATCCGACCTTGAGCATCGCCTTGCGACTGCTGCAAATTTAGCTGTGCTTCGCGAATTTGGCTTTCGACTTGCTCAATTTCGCGTTGTACTCCCTCTACATCTGAGCGTACCTGCTGTTCATCTGACTGAGCAGAGACTACCCTTGCCTGTGCTCCGCGCAGTTGCTCTTGCAGCAGTTGGTCGTTACTGTCATCCAACCTGATTAACTCTTGCCCCTTCTTCACTGCTGCTCCTTCCCGCACAGCAATTGACTCAATTCTTCCCGAACGCTTCACTCCAATCTCCGTTTCGTAACCCTCAATCCGTCCGCTTACCTTAAGGACATCTGCTACAGGTTGCGGCTGTAAACGCCAGACTGCAAAGCCAACACCGCTTGCAAAAACCAGCATCGGCAACAGCAAAGAAATCGGTTTCTTGCGACGCTGCTGCTTAGAGGGCTGCGCTGGAGCAGGAGTATGACCTTCTGTAGATTTCGGGGCAGTCTGAGTCATAGTATCATTTTACATTGTTATGGACAAGCATCGACACGCTCATTTGACCCTCTTGTCCGTGCAAACGACAGTCGATGAGTTTGCCCCCGTGGGGCTGAATCAAAGTTTTGATTTGGGACATAATTTTATCTCGATATTGTGTTAAAGTACATGGTGTAAAAAAATTTAACGAGTCATCTGGAAAATTAGTATCATGAAACTTTATATATGAATGCTTCCGAACTGACAGGTAAAGCTTCATAATCTGTAGTTATACGGCAATTTAGACATCCTCTTAAACACCTGTTCAAATAGCTTAAGAAGAACTCAGAATACATCCCTATAAATAAATTTAGGGGATTTAAAGTGCGGACGCCTTGTTTCATCGCACCCTCCGGGTTCGCCAGTCACCTGCGGAGGGAGACCCTCCCGCAGTGCTGGACTCACTACGTGTCTTGAAACAATTCTTTTTCTTCTTTCCATAAATAAATTTAGGGGCTTGCATCCTTTTACTTATTCCTATTCTGACTACTGACTTCTGAGTCCTGAGTTCTTTCTTCGGTCACTTCCAAACAGCAGCGAGGGAAGTCTCGGTCGAATACACACCAGTCCACCTCGACACCATGAATATACAACTCACCTAAACTTTGGAGAAGCTGTTGCCAATCAGAGATCCCCTTCCGTAACGAAGCTAGCCAAATTCCCTTGCCTGACGGTAAACATCGACGACCCATCTCTGACAGCATAGGATCTGGACCTATCTCTACAAATATTTCATACCTTTGCTCATGCAAAACTTGTACACCTGCTAAAAATCTGACTGGCTCACGGATATGACGACACCAGTACTCTGCTTGAGCAACCTCTTTTCCAGTCACCAGCTTCCCAGTCAAGCTGGAAATCAGACCAATATTCGGAGATGAATAATTTACCTTGATTGCAGTTTGGGCCAAAATTTTGGCTGCTATTTGCTCAAAAATATCCAGTATTGGCTCCATCAAGGGAGAGTGAAAAGCGTGTGATACCTTCAACCGTCGAGTTTCGATTCCCTCTGCTTCTAATGCTAATACTACTGACTGTACCGCTTCGCGCCTACCCGAAATCACAATATTCTCTGGGCTGTTAATTGCAGAAATTGAAACCTGTCCGTTATAAGCAGCTACAGCGGTTGCTACCTGTGCCTCGGATGCAAATACTGCCACCATTTGGCCACTTTGAGGCAAAGTCTGCATCAGTCGCCCTCGTTGGGCTATCAGCTTCAGCCCATCTTCCAAGCTGAAAACTCCAGCGATGCAAGCTGCTACATACTCTCCAACGCTGTGACCCATGACTACAGCAGGTTCTATTCCCCATGAACGCCATAACTGAGCTAGGGCATACTCTAAGGCAAATAAAGCTGGCTGAGTATAAGCAGTCTCATCTAGGGGTGAGGTGACTCCTGGATCTGGATAGATTACCGATAAAAGCGGCTGTTTCAATTCAGGGTACAGCAGTTCGTCACAGAGATCTAAAGCTTGACGAAATATCGGTTGGGTTTCATAGAGTTGGCGTCCCATGCCGATGTACTGGGAACCTTGACCAGTGAATAAAAAAGCGACTTTAGTTTTACTCATATAATTTGCTACTTTACAATGAATATATGAAGTCTTTTAGCAAGTGCATCATCTGCGAAATTGCTGTCCCAACGTCCTATTCTCTCGTTGCCCATTTTCATTGATTTAAGACAATAATGAATAAAACTAAGTTTAAGATCTTTATAGATAAGTAGGTGGGTGGAGAAATTTGTCGTTATGGCAAGGCAGAGGGCAGAGGGCAGAAGGGAAGAGGGTTTTGATTAATTTTACTTTTCTTTACATACTTCCGTTTTTTCATGCCTACTTACTTACACCCTAGTTTTCCTATTGGGACTTAGACAAAAAGTAGCCAGAAAATAACCTCAAATGTATATATAGAGGGAATTTGACATCGTTTTACCTAGTTTGTTGATATATTTGGGTTTCAGGCATTTTTGAGCCTTTGGTGTATTTCCCTTGTCCTGCATGGGTTTGGGGCTTATTTCTGCTTCAAAAATGTTTAAGTCCCGCTATCAGCTTTTTGTTAATGTTTAAGTTTTAAAGCTCTTGAGAAATAGCTTGAAGTAAAAGCGGCTGTGCTGTGTTGATGAAAAAGTGGTCGCCAGAAAACATTTTTATTGAGAAAGAAGCATTCGTATGTTCGCGCCATGCTTTAAGGTCATCAAGGCTAGTTTCCGGGTCCTGCAAGCCACCGAACACAGTAATTGGGAGTTCTAAGGCTGGTTTAGTAGTGTAAACATAGGCTTCATCAAGCATTAAATCTGCCCGCAGGATGGGAATAAACAACTGCATCATTTCAGGGTTTTCCAGAATTTCCTTAGGCGTACCATTAAGACGGTGCAGTTCCTGCAAAAACGCTGATTCTGGCAAAGCGTGCATGGGTGATAGATCGGGAATATGAGGTGCTTGGCGAGCAGATACAAATAAGCGAACTGGAGTTTTACCATACTCTCTACGGAGAAAGTGAGCGAGTTCAAAGCAGATCAGTGCACCCAAGCTGTGACCAAAAAAGGCGAATGGCTTGTCCAAGTATGGAAGAAGAGCTTGAGCGCATGCTTGAACGAGGGGAACAACTTGAGTGAAAGGAGCCTCCATCAATCGAGAACCCCGTCCAGGGAGTTCGATAGGACAGACTTCAACCATAATTGGTAAATTATCTTCCCAGGAACGAAAAATTAGAGCGTTGCTGCCTGCATAGGGAAAACAGAATAAACGTAGTTCCGCTTGAGGATTGTACTTGGAAGAAACGATCCAAGGGGTTTTTACGTATGAAAGTGCCATAATACCTCGAAATGGTTGTGTTGCAAAAACTGACTTCGGTCTGGTAAAAGTTCTTAGTGGGACTTAAACATTTTTGAGGCAGAAATAAGCCCCAAACCTATGCAGGACAAGGGAAATACACCAAAGACTCAAAAATGTCTGAAACCCAGATATATCAAGAAACTAGGTAAAACGATGTCAAACTCCCCCTATATATAGATTTGAGGTTATTTTACGGCTACTTTTTATCTAAGTCGCATTAGGGTTGTGTAACTATCACGAGCACGTCTACGTTGCTTGACTCCAAACATCCCTTCAAATAGCGTTATTTTCTGCCTGAGATCATCTACCAGGTTTTTCCAAAAACCAAGTAACTTCGCACTGAATATGTCAGGATATCACTGAGCAGCGATCGCACAAGGGAACAACTTGCAGCCCAATTGTTGGAAGAACTCAGGAACTGGGAGTCGGGACGCAAGCCTGTGAAATTTAAGAAGAAAATGGAGCATTACCTCCAGAAAATGCACTAATGCCAACTCCTCAATTAACCTAACACTGACCGTTTGAGAGACGCTCCCAAACAATATGGGCAACTTGCTGCTTACCGTTCATTGGAAAGGAAGGCGTACTGAACAATAGCCTATTGCCTTTAAATTTAAAAAAGCGTTCTTGGTCTACACCAACTAAGTTAGGATACAGGCTGGCTTCAATGTGATGAATCACTTTGTTAGCCTGGATTTCATACTTACCGCAATAGGCGAGGTAAGTCTGAACTGCTGTTGCCTGTTCCTCTATGCTTACTGCTGCAATATCTTGAGATGTAAACTTGAAGCGGTTGGCTCTCATGAGAGTTGCAGACATATATCCGTCAGAAGTGTAAATGAGGTAGCCAATTGCATCTTTACCGTATGGGTAACTTACCTGCTCATCAGTATCTCTGTATTCACAAGATACTAGTCGCCAAGTTCCTATCAGTTGATTGTTTAGCATAGCACATACCGAAAATTTGCGTTCATTTTTTTTCAGATGCCTCAACTTGATCGAGGCAGAATTTTAACTTTTGTGCCAGAATCTGAACGTGGGGTTCGACTAACATCGTGTAATGATTGCCAGGGACAACATGTAAATCTAGCGGTTTGGTAGAAAGTTGACTCCAATTTCTCCGATTCAGTATGGATTCGCGGACAACTCCACTTAACCCGTCTAATGCTTCACTAGCTTGAAATAGGGTGATGCGGTTTGGGTATATCTGTGGTCTGTAGTTCTGCACTCGTCGTAAGGAGGTTTGAGCACCGGCTTTGTAAATTTGGAAAATATGACGAATCTCAGAAAGATCGGTATTTGGAGACAAAACGCCCGCCATGATGGACTGCTTTAAGACGTGCCTCAATTGCTCATTTAAATCGAGCCTCTGAAGGTTGTCGTTGCTAAGCGTTAACGCCCTATTATAGCGAGCTCCCAGGTAACTGGCAAACCCGGATATCAATGCACAATCCTCATCTAAGGGGAAGTCAGTTATATTGGTAACATCGAGCAAGGCAAGCAGAGCTACTTCATCACCTTGCTTGCATAGCTGATAAGCCATCTCGAAAGCTACACAACCTCCCAGCGACCAACCTCCTAATAAATAAGGACCTTTTGGCTGAAAACTCTTTAAAGCTTCAATGCACTGATCGGCTATCTCTTCAATAGTAATAGAAGAAAGCAGTTCCTTGTTTAGGTCTCGATAATTATCAAGTTCTGGTGGTTGCAGTGTATAAAACGGTTGTTCGTGAGTTAAGTGACGTGCTAAATTGGCATAGATAGAAACATCTAAACCGCCCGGATGTACACAGACAAAAGGTAATTTTGAACCGATAGGTTGAATCTCTACTAGTGGTGACTTGGACAGTAAAACAGAATGCTTAAAGGCTGTTTCTAGTACCGAACTTTCAGCAGCGTTAGAGGTAGAAGGTGTCGCTGTCAGTTGCTCAAGTATCTGTATTGCTAGCTGACCAAAGCTGATATCTTGTAAGAAATTTTCTATGGGCACAGTTATCCCCAGATCGGTTTCGATCCGGTTCTTAAGAACAATTGCCATGAGGGAGTCTAATCCTAAATTTTTGAGAGAGTGTTTTTTATCCAGCGCAGAATCAGACAGTCCCAACACTTTGGCAAGCTGTTTGTCCAGATAAAATTTGAGTAGACGTTGGCGCTCCTGTGACGATGCGTCTAACAGCTCCTTGCGTATTAAGCTCGGTTCGGGTGTATGTAGGGCAGTATATGAAGTAGAGGATTTTTGATCTGCCATAGCAGGGATGGTGGAGTTGTTTGGGTGTGCAACATATACTGGTACCTGAGCCACCAGTATATGTTGTCCCAAAATTTCTGCAACAGAACCAGGTTCAGGAAAAGCTTTAACCTTCTCAAACCCATGAGATAAAAGAGCTTCTTCCCACTGCTTTTCTGAAAGTAGTGGTTTTCCTTGTCGCAGTGGATCGTCAAACCCCTGCCAACTTTCCATCAGCCCCGTGCAAATTTCCAACCAAAAGCTATGGTGCGTGACTTCATTAAGCAGGAGCAAGCCACCAGGAGCAAGGAGAGAGAGAATATGCTCTATGGTCTTTCCTAGGTTACGTGTACCATATAGGACATTGGTGACTACAACCACGTCAAAGCTTTGGTATTCATAACCAAAGTTTTGGGGATTTTGCTCAATGTCTAATAAACCATAGTGAACAAACGGGTATGATTTGAATTTTTCCTTAGCTTGAATCAACAAAAATTTTGAAACATCAGTGAAATGATAAATGGTTTTTTCTGGTGACAGAATTGGCAGCACGGATGCGGTTGTTCCCCCTACTCCAGCCCCGATTTCTAGAATACGTAGGTGCTTATGTAGTGACAGAGCTTTTAACACCGACTCAATAATACTTCTGGTAATACCATTGAAGTAACGAGCTGCAGCCCATTTTTGATAAAAGTTTTCAGCCACGTCGAAAGAACCCCCAGGAAACAGGGTTTCTGAAGGGGCCTGTTTACCTGTTAAGATGTCTGCTAACTGTTGACCACAGTTTTGTAAATGATTGAGTAAGAAGGTATCGTCTGTGAAGAACTTCCTAGCTTCACTCAAAAGAAAATCCACTTGAGAATTGGGCAGGGGGCAATCACAAACATAGATTTCCTCTCCCCGATGCTTCAAGATACCAGTATTTGCCAATTGATGCAGCCATCGGGACAAAAGTTGGCTGTAAGTTGATAAAATCTTGAAGTGATGAATCAAACTGTCTGCAGAATGGCTTTCTCCAGGTTGTTTGTAGGCACCAAGCTGGAAAAGCGCTTCTGTGATATATGCAGTTGCCAAGTGCTCTAAATATTGTCGTTTAGTTGAGTATGTGTGGAGTGCTAAATCTAATGGTCCCTGCTGGCTTTGATAATGACCAGCTGATAATGCAGATTTCCAAAGGTACAAGACGTCTAACTTTTGATCTTGCTGTTTCTCATGAACCTTTTCCAACCAGTAACGGGAGCGCTGCCACGGATAAGTTGGCAGTTGGAAACGGTAACGTGAATAGTCCCGCTCAAAGCCAAACCAATCAACTTTTACCCCCTGTACATATAGCTCTGCCAGACTCTGCAGGATCTGCTGCCAATCCGAATGTCCTTGACGCAAACTAGGTAGCCAAACTCCTACTCCTTCTGGTAAACATTGACGACCCATTCCCAATAAAGTTGGTTTTGGACCTATTTCTATGAAAATTTCACAACCTTGTTGATCAAGAGTTTCCATGCTATCAGCAAATTTCACCGTCTGCAGTATATGACTACACCAGTATTCAGGCGTGGCTATTTCCCTTCTGGCTATCTCCCCACTGAGATTAGAAATGATGTCTATATGTGGGCATGAGTAAGTAATTTTCTTGGTGAACTGCTCAAAAGTCGGCAGAATTGGCTGCATCAGGGGCGAATGGAAAGCATGAGAAACCTTCAAATTTTTTGTCTTGACTCCTTGAGCTTGTAGGGTAGCGATCGCTTCATTGACTGCCTCACGCTTGCCAGAAATCACGATATTTTGTGGCCCGTTAACAGCTGCTATCGCTACATCTTGAACATAGGGTTGAACGGCTGCTAGCACCTGTGCATGGGAGGCAAACACCACTGCCATCTCGCCATCCTGTGGTAAAGACTGCATTAGGCAACTGCGTTCGACGACGAGCTTGAGCGCATCTTCCAAGCTGAACACCCCAGCTACACAAGCAGCGACGTATTCCCCTAAACTGTGACCCATCACGACAGATGGTTTTATACCCCATGACCGCAGCAACTCGACCAAAGCATACTCCAAAGCAAATAGTGCAGGTTGAGTGTACGCTGTCTGATCTAGGAGCGAGGTAACACCCGATTTTGGATAGAGTACTGACAACAGCGACTGCTTCAGAAGAGGTCGTAGTATTATATCACACTTGTCAAGAATATTGCGGAAAGTCGCTTGGGTATCATAAAGTTGACGCCCCATGTTTACGTACTGGGAACCTTGACCTGTGAACAAGAAAGCTATTTTCGGCTGACTCGAACTCAGCACTTGCTGACTGAACACCCCAGATGTTTCTTGACGGGCAGTAAAAGCAGCTAGCCGCTCGCGCATTTTTGCTGGAGACTCAGCCACTACAGCTAGACGGTGGGTAAAATGCGATCGCCCTGTATTTGCCGTAAAACAGAGGTCACCCAGTGATATGGATTGATTCGCCACCAGGTGGCTCTCAAACCGTTGAGCAAGTTCTGTCAAAGCCTTTTCGTTTTTCGCTGACAGGCAAAGAAGATGAACAGGACGCTCTACCTCCACGGGTTTTGGGTTCCGCTTGGGTGCCTCTTCCAGCACGACATGGGCGTTGGTGCCTCCAATTCCAAAGGAGCTGACTCCGGCTCGACAGGGAAATCCATCTGTCTGCCATTGTTTTAGTTTAGTATTGACATAGAAAGGACTGCTTGCGAAATCAATCTGAGGATTAGGCTCTTCAAAATTTATGCTGGGGGGAATAAGCTTGTGTTTGAGTGCTAAGACAGTCTTGATTAATCCTGTCACTCCCGCAGCCGCCTCCAAATGACCAAAGTTGCTTTTGACAGAGCCAAGAGCACAGAAGCCTTTTTTCTCGGTACTAGCTCTAAACACCTGGGTGAGCGCTGCCACCTCAATTGGGTCACCGATGGGAGTTCCCGTACCGTGGGTTTCTACATAAGTAATGGTCTCAGGCTCAACCCCCGCCAGAGCCTGGGCCATTGCAATCACCTCAGCCTGACCATCTAACCCAGGTGCAGTGTACCCAACTTTCAAAGCTCCATCATTATTGATCGCGCAGCCTTTGATCACAGCATGAATGTCATCGCCATCAGCGATCGCATCTGCCAACCGTTTGAGCACGACAACACCAAGCCCGCTGCCAAAAATAGTTCCTTGGGCGCGAGCATCAAATGTTCGGCAATGTCCGTCGGGAGAAAATATACTGCCTTTTTCAGAAAAATAGCCTGCCTTGAGAGGTACCCTGATGGAAACGCCACCCGCCAAAGCCATATCACATTGGTAATTTAGTAAGCTTTGATAAGCTTGACAAATGGCAACTAATGATGTAGAACAAGAAGATTGAACTGTAATACTCGGTCCCTTTAAGTTTAATTTATAGGAAAGGCGGGTTGCCAAGTAATCTTTATCATTCCCAATCACGGTTTGGAGAATGTCGTTTCCGCCTGTCAGGTCAAAGTTTAGATACAGATTGGACAGCAAATAACTGCTCATCACTGTACCAGCGTAAACGCCAATTTTACCATCATAGGTTTCTGAGGTGTAGCCTGCACTTTCTAAAGCTTCCCAAGCACACTCCATGAACAGGCGGTGTTGAGGGTCCATGACAGAAGCTTCCCTGTTGCTAAGACCGAAGAAGGAAGCATCAAACAAATCTACGTCTTCCAGAACCGCTCCTGCTTTAACATAGTTAGGGTGACAGACCATAGCCGGATCGATTCCAGCATCAATAAGTTCTTGCTCAGAGAAAAAGGAAATAGATTCAACCCCGTCTCGCAGATTCTGCCAAAACTCATCCAGATTTTTGGCTCCAGGAAATCGACCACTCATGCCAATGATGGCAATGCTTCCAATTGCATCAAAGTTAACTGCACTATCCATTTTTTCTCTTCTCCATCAGCTGCCTTTGTTGCCTTATGACCTCTTTTTGTTTCAAAGCTCGGTCATGAATTTGCGTATATGATTTCTCAACATTTTCCTGACTTAAGTGCGTAGCCAAAAAGTTGATAGTTGGGTGTTGGAACATTTTCACAATGGCGATGTCTCTTCCCAAAGTCTCTTTGATCTGGCTATGGATCTGAACCATATGAATAGAATTTGCCCCCAACTCAAAGAAGTTGCTATGGATGCCGATTGTCTCAACTTGCAGCACTGCTTGTACAATATCTGCTATGGTGCGCTCCACTTCAGTTTGGGGTGGCGCATCGAGCAAATCAAGCTTTGACTGCACCAGCGTTGGTGCAGGGAGAGCCCGACGATCTACTTTGCCATTTACTGTCAACGGCAAGGTATCAAGAGGTACATAAATCCCAGGTACCATGTAATCTGGTAATTTCCCTTGCAAAAAGCTCCGCAGTTCATCGTCAATGGTAGCCATTGACAGAGTCGCTTTGGGCTGCAACGCTTGTGCGGTTTTTTCAGGATCGATTCCCCCACCTAAAAAGCTGTGCAGCAGAATCTGATTGGAATCTAGCCCAAAGAAATTTTGGATCGCTGCAAAATCCAGAGTGCCCACGGGACAAAGTCCAATTTGGCTAGCCGATGCTGCGCTCATGAGCAACTGGCTCATATAACCTGCTTCCAAAAGACAAAAGTCTCTAGCTAACTCCCCGTACATGGGGGTAATTGCGCTCAGTTGTCCAATTAAAAACAGCGAAAAGGCGGATTTATCGAAAATCGCTTGATTAACCCCAGTGTAAATGCGACGTTCAATTTCAGCCTCAGGAGAAAGTAAGACTAAACGGTGGTCTGCGGGATGGTAATAGTAAATACCTGCTTCCAGTCCTTCAACTCGCCCAGGTTTGATGTAGATGTAAGTTTGCACTGGGTAAAGACTGCCAGCAGATGGATAGCGGTACTTGGGCAACGGGGAACCATTGAGCTTGATTTGTAGCAGACAGTTCAAAAGTTCACTGAGCTGGGTAAGAGAAATTGGGGTATCCAAAAATTGTCGATGGCTTTGGCGTTTCACATAAGTTTCGATCAAAGCCTCGTCAATTTGCGGCTTAATCAACTCGATAGAGAGTCTATTGGGTTCGAGCGATCGCAATCCAGGCTGCTTGAGCATAAATTCCAGTCGCTTGACTGGGTCATTCAACACTCCATCCGTTTGGTGAAGACCGTAAACCGCTGCTGTCTGCTGAGCGGGAGCTGGCTGAGCTTGAGAGCTTGAGAGTGAGTCAGAAACAATATATGCTACCAATTGTTTATTTTCTCGTGTCTCTCCCACCGCCATTACCACGGTATGATTAACTAAGGGATGCTGCTCAAGCATCGCCTCAATCTCGCCTAGCTCAATGCGGTAACCATTGATTTTGACCTGGAAGTCTTCTCGTCCCAGAAACTCTATGTTGCTATCAGGCAGATAACGACCCAAGTCACCTGTCTTGTACAGCCGCTCTCCTGTGCGAGGATGAATAATAAAGCTGCTTTGGGTCTTCAAATCATCTTGCCAGTAACCTTTAGCGAGTCCTATTCCACCAATATAAAGTTGTCCTGGCACCCATACCGGGCAAGGTTCTAGCGCTTTATTTAACACATAAAAGCGCTGGTTGGTCATCGGGCAACCGTAGGGAATACTTTTCCAAGCAGGATCAACTGTGTTAATGGGGTAGAGAATTGACCAGATCGATGCCTCTGTGGCACCTCCTAGACTAACAACTTGTACCTTTCCAAATAAGTTTTGAATTTGACCAGGTAAGGTTAAAGGTAGCCAATCCCCACTTAACATAACCAACCGTAGCGATTTAGGTAGTATTTTCTGACCTTTTGCATACTCTACCAGCATTTGCATCAAAGCTGGTACTGAGTTCCAGATAGTGATTTGATATTCTACCAGCAACTGCATCCAGTAAGATGGATCTCTTGTGGCTGATGCATCAGGAACGATTAGCGTTCCTCCGGCTGCCAAGGTGCCAAAAATGTCATACACAGACAGATCAAAACTGAGAGACGACAGGGCAATGACCCGATCTTCTGGTTGCACATGAAAACGCTGGTTAATATCTAAGATAGTATTAACAGCACCCCGATGGTCAATCATCACTCCTTTTGGCAAACCAGTGGAACCAGAAGTAAAAATGACATAGGCTAAATCTGAAACTTGCTGTACAGGTTCCAGAGGTTCACAGGAGTTAGGGGGTTCTAAGATATCTACTGAGAGACGGAGGACGTTTTCTGGCCATTCTAGAGAAGTGTCTAGCTTCGATTGCGTGATTACCCACTGAACTTTCGTTTGTTTTAAAAGATAAGATAGACGCTCGCTGGGCAGGTCGGGATCGATAGGCACATAAGCGGCTCCAGCGGCGAGGATGCCCAAGGTTGCGACAACTTGCTCCCACCCTTTTTCCATGACAATAGCTACCAGCTGGTTGGGGCAAGCGCCCAATTGTCGCAGTTGATACCCGATATGGCAAGCACGAGTACTTAATTCTTGATAGGTGAGCGTGCGACAGGAAGTAATGACAGCAGCTTGTTCTGGGTGCAAAAGCACTCGCTCAAAAAACAAGGTATGCAATAGGACAGTTTCTAGGACTGGTGTTTCGGTAGCATTAATGGCTGCTATTTGCTTGAACTGTGTTGGTGGTAGCAGTTCTCTTGTCGTTACTTGCCACAGTTCGTGAGAATTGGATAGACGCTCCAAGAAATTGGAGTAAGCAGCAAACATATCATCCAAGAGCCCCGTTGGGAAGAGTTCTTCTACAGCATCCCAGTTGAAAACCAAAGCTCCGTCATGTTCAAAAACCTGATGATCTAGATAAACCTGCGGTGTTTGGCTGACGCTGTAAACAACTTCTCCCAGGCAAGCCATTGATGAAGGTTTTTTACTTGGTGTATCGCGGGTTAAGTCATTATGAACTAGGGTGCTGGTAAAGACAATTGGCATGAGCGCCCCTAAAAACCGCTCTTGAGTGCGAGCTAATTCGCGCAAAACTTGCACGCCACTGAAATAACGATGGTCAAAGTCATCCCAGAGCTGCTTTTGGATGCGCCGCGCTCGCACTTCAAAAGAATCTTGTCCGGAGTTGTCTACTGACAGTAAAGTCAAAGAAGTAAAGTCCCCAGAAATTTGATTTACCTGTGGATGCAGGGGCAGGCGATTGAACAGCGTTAAATTGATGGTAAATTGAGGATTCTTACTCCATACGGTTAAGATTTCGGCAAAAGCAGCTAACAACAGTCCAGAAGGAGTCAAATTCACTTTGCTAGCCCTGTTTTTGAGGCGACCCCATGTATCTGAATCTAGTGTTCCACGACGACTTACAAAACGGGGGTGTTTGACAGTAGTTAAGCTCTTTTCTAGAGGTAGTTCAGGAGACGGTGGTAAGGTGCGAATTCGATGTAACCAATACTCTTGTGAGCGACGGTATAGTTGTGAATCATGTAAGCCAATTTCTGCTAAGACATAATCCCGAAATGAGAGTTCTAAAGCAGGAAAGACAATCTCAGCATTGTGTATAAATTCTACCAGTTCTCTTAGAATTAAGTCTATACTCCAATAGTCTGCCGTCAATAAGTCAAAACTTAAGTGAATTCTGGTTTTATTCTCGTTTAATAAAGACGCTTGAATTTCAAACAGAGGCCACTGGTGAGGGGGTAGCACTTGGTGAGACATTTGCTCACGAATGTGGTTCAACTGGTAAGCAATTATTTCTGGCTCTTTCCCGCACAAGTCTAAACTTTTAATTTTATAAGGAGGCACTTTCTCCAAAATCTGCTGTTGTCCATCTGGTCGCACAATCGTCCGTAGCATATCGTGGCGTTCTATCAGCCACTGCCAAGCTTTTTCAAATCTTTCTAGGTCTAAATCGACAATGTCAATTTCCACATATACGTGAGTTGCTACGTTACTCAGTTCAACAGCACCACTGCGACCAATCCAGTAAGCCTGTTGAACGTCAGTGAGTGGAAAAGGTTGATGCCGTTCGTCTGGATTGGGTACTATTGTGGGTAGCGGTTGGTAATCAGTGCTTAAGTTTTCAGTATTATAAGCATTATGTAGAAATGCCAAAATGTCTGCTTTGCGCTCAGCTATCTGATTACGTAGGGTTGGCGTCAATGTTCCCTTAGGACCATTACAGCAAAGGCGATCGCCATCAGCAGAGAACTTTATATCTAAGTCGCTGAGGTAGGACAAAAACTCTTGAATAGATTTCATAAGTCTATCTACTTATTGTTTATGCGTTACTTTAAAAGCCTGAAGTTTCTCCGCTTGCAATCATACTTTTTTGAATCTGAATATCTTATAGAGCCAGCTTCTATTTTTGAAATTGGTGTAGGTTGTGGAACCAGGTAACCCCAAAAAATTACTTATTAGGATTTCAGGTGCATTTCCATAAGCTTGGCTACCTATGGTTGCCGCTTCATCGCAGGATAACAAGACATTAGCTGTAATATCTCTATCCTTTTCAATAACAAAACCTATCTCTTGTAAATCTGATAAATAATCATCTAATTTATCTACGGGAAAGAAATCTGTGTACAAAAAGTACCCTCCGAGTTTTAATACTCTATATACTTCTCTATAAAAAGCAAAGATATTAGGGTAAGCATTAGATGATTCAATATTAGTTACAATATCGAATTTGTGTTCTTCAAAAGGTAGTGTTTCTGCATCTCCCTGCATAAAATGAGCATGACTATGATTATAATTTGTTTGACAAAATGAAATAGCTGTTGTTGATAAATCAATTCCAAATATTTCTTTAACATGAAAAGATGTGGCAATAACATTAACTGTTCCACCTCTGCCACAACCCACATCTAAAATTGTACGATCTGTAAGGTCGCAATCTCCAATAAGTTCGAGTACTAATTTAATGCGATTTTTATTAGGAGTGTAATTTGGTAAATCAACCAATGCCTCTTGTGGAGAATCGTTGGCAACATAACCGTAGTTCAAAAAAGTTGCATAACTACCAACTGTTGAGTTAAGTTTTTGGGAAAAATAATTATAAAGCTTCTCCCAAAGTTCTTTAGCTTTATTGGAAGAAAGATTTGAACTATTGTAATTAAGAAAGGGAAATGAATCTATCTGTTCTTGGATTTCAGCAAGTTCTTGTTCGCTTAGGTCTTTACAAAGATTAGCTTGAAAAAGAAAATTATACTTATTTATAAATTCCAAAATCTCTGCTTTGCGCTCAGCTATCTGATTACGTAGGGTTGGCGTCAATATTCCCTTGGGACCATTACAGCAAAGGCGATCGCCATCAGCAGAGAGCTTTATATCTAAATCGCTGAGGTAGGACAAAAACTCTTGAATGGATTTCATCTGAGTATTCATATCTAACTCCTGCAAAAATTGGTGCAAATGCAAAATTTACTGAAAAAGCAAATTCCTACAAAACTAGACTTTTAATTGTGACAGAGTGACGAGAAAGCTAGGAAGCAGATTGAAACAGTGCTATATATCGCCTTCAAACCACCTGAAAAAATGATGACTTATGAAGTGATAGTTTGATGTAGAGTTTTTTGTTCCTCTAGATGACTGCTTCCTTCTTTTTCTGGGAGATGTTTATAGTACTATTTCTTCTCTGTCATTCAAATTGTCACTGGTGTAAGCTTGGAGTTGCTGAGCAGTTGTACGAATCGTTTCAATACACTGTGCCATGCCAGCCACGGTAGGTTCCTCAAATAACCTGCCCAAGGACATTCCTATCTGGAATACTTCGCGCACCTTGGTGACGATTTGGGTAGCCATTAAGGAATGTCCCCCCAATTCAAAGAAATTATCGTGAATTCCTATTAGTTCAACTCCAAGAAAATCCTGCCACATATTGACAAGCTTTTGCTCAGTTTCATTCTTGGGAGCGACATAGCCATTTGGTAAATTCGGTCTGGAATGAAGCGAAAATGAAGTAATTTTTTGGGAAGCTGGTTTTTCTCGTAAAAATTCCAGTTTGATCCATTGGTCAATCCTGGCTTGTAAATTTCCCGTTGAAACCACTACCTGAGGTTCAATATCCTTGGACAAGATCCTAGTAAATGCCTCTACACCTTCTTCTTTTGCGATCGCTAATTCAGTCGATACATCTCCCACAAACTTACCTTGCTTGTTATCTTGCTCTAGTTGCCAGCCATCCCAGTTGACGCTGAGCCAGGAGACAGGATTGGTCTGATTGTAATGGTGAACAAAAGCGTCCATAAACAGATTTGCTGCTGAATATGCAACATATCCTAATCCTCCTAAAACTGATGACAAAGAAGATAGCAACAAACAAAAATCAAGCTCTTTGTCCTGCAAAACCTTTTTCAACACCAAAAGTCCATATATTTTTGGTTGAAATTGCTGCTCACACTCAGTTTTAGTTATCTGTTCAATATCACAAAACGTTTTTTCTGTCACAACTCCTGCAGCATGGATTACACCGTTGATCTGACCAAACCGCTCTAGAGTCTGAGCAATTACTTCTCGCATTTGTTCAAGATTGACAGCATCGGCACTAGCTACCAAAACCTCAGCACCGAGTTCCTCAAGTTCTTGCACTTTGCGAATCTTGCGGCTCGTGCCATCGGTTTTACTGTGAGTACTCAACCACTCGCACCACCTATCTCGGTTGGGCAAACCTAAACGTCCTGTCAGAACTAGTTTGGCTCGTACAGTCTTTGCCAGATACTCAGCCAAAACAAGTCCAATGCTTCCGAGTCCACCCGTGATTAGATAGACTCCCCCTTCCCTTAATCGTGGAGTCGCTTCCTTTGCTTTATCCAAGTAGACTGGCTCAAAGGTTTGCACCCAGCGATGATTACCACGGTAGGCAATAAATCGCTCTGAGGAGGGGACTATGAGTTCCGTTATTAAGTAGTTTACGAGTTTCTCTTGCCAAATTCCTGCTGAAGGAAGAACAACATCAATGCTACGACAGGTAATATTCGGATATTCTTGGGGAATTACCTTCACTGGACCCAGTAAGGTCGCCTTTTCTGGACAGAGTATTTCTGTGGGGTTTATTTTCTGAAGATTATTAGAAACGACCGTGATTTGAAACTCATGCGTAAGATTTAGTTTTCCTAGTACTTTGGCGAGGAACAGTAGACTGTAGAATCCTTTGTCTTGAGCTTGGTCAAGAAGCAATTCCAGTTCTGATGCTGTATGACATTGGGGTGTGACATTCCATAGATGAACAATCTTTGTTGGTAGATTTTCCCGTGACTGTAGTTCATTGAGCAAAACCTCGTAGTCATCAGGTTGTTGAGGATTAAGAGTATACAGGCATTCGCTCAGCTTTGCAAACTCCGATCCAAGCTTCACGGTAATCACATCCTGGTTCTGTGTTCGGAGTTTTTTCTCCAATTGGGAGCCCAAGCCGCACTCATCGCTCAACACCAAAATGCAAGACTTTTGCTTTGCCAGTTCTTCCTGAAGCAACGATGGGGGTACTGATGGCTTCCAAAAAGGTAGGTAGAACCAGTCGCCGATATCTGGTTTTTTGCCCAGTAACGCCTGAGCCGTATGATTACCCTGCCCCTTTTGGGGCGGTTCAATCCAGTAACCTTGCCGCTCAAAGGGATAGGTAGGCAAGGGGAGACGATGACGCTGCTCGGAAGCATAAAATCTTGACCAATCCACCTGTACTCCATTGAGCCAGATCTGACCTAACGTCTGTAACAAGAATGCTACATCCGATTTCCTCTCTTGTGGATGGGGTACCGAAGTTAACACTATCTGTTCGGGTTTTTTATCAGGATGCTGTTTGGCTAATTTACTCAAAGTCCGACCCGGTCCCACCTCTAGCAGAATTTGAGAGGGTTCTTGTAATAACTCTTGCAAGCCTTGGGCAAACCGCACCGTTTGCCGTATATGAGAAGCCCAATAAGAAGGATCTGTTGCTTGTTCTGCGGTAATCCAAGTACCAGTGACGTTAGAAATGTAGGGGATTTGTGGGGGCTTAAGGCTGACTTGTGTCACCCGCTCAGTGAAGCGCTTCAAAATCGGCTCCATCATGTGAGAATGGAAGGCATGAGAAGTATGTAAACGTTGGCTGTCTATGCCTTGGGAAGCTAACTGGTTTTGTATTGCCTCTACAGTATCTGTCGTACCTGAAACGACACAGGAGGACGATCCGTTAATTGCTGCCAAAGACAGTGTCTGAGCCAAGAATGGTTGCACCTTTTCTTCAGACATAGGAACGGCGAGCATACTTCCTGATGGCAGTTCCTGCATTAGTTGACCCCGTGCCGTCACTAAAACTAAAGCATCTTCCAAAGAGAATACACCTGCAAGAGTGGCGGCTACATATTCACCGATGCTGTGACCAATCATTGCCACAGGTTGCACTCCCCAAGACATCCACAATTTAGCCAGGGCGTACTCAATCACAAACAGTGTTGGTTGGGTAATAGCAGTCTGCTGTAATTGCTGTGCCGCCTTTTCAACTTCTTCCTCTTTTGGGTACAGACAAGAGCGCAAATCTAATCCAAGGTAGGGCTTGAGTAATTCACAGCAGGAATCGCACTCTTGGCGAAATGTCGGTTCACTCTGGTAAATTTCCCGCGTCATATTTACATACTGGGCTCCTTGACCAGTAAACATGAACACAACGGGGCGATCACTTGATTCCTGAAACTGGGTGTAAACTCGCTGTTGAAACTCTTGTAGATATGCTTCGTCAGTAGTTGACGCTAAAGCTTTGACCGCATCCTCAATATCTTTGGCTATAACCATTCGGCGATGATTAAATGCCTGACGACCCACTTGCAGAGTATAAGCCACATCGGGAAGATTGATGTCTGGGTGCTGCCTTAAGTAATTGGCTAGGTTAGTTGTTGCCGTTTCTAAGGCTGAAGGGGTTTTGGCAGACAGCACCAGGAGTTGCTGGGATCGGGAACGATTGGAAGATGTTTCTAAAGCAGGAGCTTCCTCAAGAATTACATGAGCATTTGTGCCACCAAAGCCGAAGGAACTCACCCCAGCACGACGGGGAATGTTATTGACTTTCCACTCTGACAGTTTATTATTGACGTAAAACGGATTATTCTCAAAATCAATTTGAGAATTTGGTATCTCAAAGTTGAGGCTTGGTGGTATCAACTTGTGTTGAAGTGCCAAGACGGTTTTGATTAAGCCTGCGATCCCAGCCGCTGAATTCAAATGCCCAACATTGGTTTTTACTGAGCCGATTGCACAGTAGCCATTTTTATCCGTACCGCACCGAAACGCTTGTGTCATGGCTGCGATTTCAATCGGATCTCCCAAAGGAGTTCCGGTTCCGTGGGCTTCCATATAAGTGATGGTTTCTGGCTCCACTTCCGCCATAGCTTGAGCGGTGCGAATCACCCTCGCTTGACCATCTTGGCTGGGTGCTGTGTAGCCGATTTTCAAAGAACCATCATTATTGATAGCAGAGCCTTTGATGACTGCATAAATACGATCATTGTCTGCGATCGCATCCTTTAGCCTTTTTAGGACAACAACTCCAACTCCATTACCGCCAACTGTACCGTTTGCTTTAGCATCAAAGGCTCTGCAATGTCCATCAGGAGAAACAATAGCATCTGGTGAGAGGGTTAATTCATTTTGGGGAACTTTAATTGAAACTCCAGCAGCCAAAGCCATGTCGCATTCACCATTGAGCAAACTTTGACAAGCAAAGTGAACAGCAACTAATGAACTAGAACAGGCTGTTTGAACAGTGACACTAGGTCCCTTAAGATTCAATTTGTAGGATACACGTGTGGCAATGTAATCTTTATCAACACCAATTTCGGTTTGTAAGAATCCTCTGGATTCCATCAATTCCTGATTGGGATAAATGTTATAGAGTAAGTAAGTGCTTAGACTTACACTAGCGTAAACTCCTACGAGTTTTTCTTCTGTTTGGCAGTCATAGCCAGCATTTTCAAGAGCTTCCCAGGCACATTCTAAAAACAGGCGGTGTTGTGGGTCCATAGTTTCAGCTTCTTTGGGACTGAAGCCGAAAAATGAAGCATCAAACATTTCGACATCATCAAGGATAGCGCCAACTTTGATTATCTTATTGTTTTGACCAGACCCATTAGCAAGTATCCCTTGCTGTTCTAAATCAGAGAAAACCGTAATGAGCTCCTTTCCATTTTTGAGACACTCCCAAAATTCATCAATATTTTTTGCACCTGGAAAACGTCCGGACATTCCAACAATCGCTATTTCTAGACCATTCTGCTCAAAATTCATAATCTTTACGACCTTACATTCTGCATTAAAGATTAACAATCGTGTTATTGCGTCTTTTTGCCATTAACTGTTTTTGTCGATGACTCAATTCTTTTTGCTTCTGAGTTTGCTCATCCATTTGATGAGAAAAAGATTTTTCAATCTGATTGTGGCTCAAGTATTTTGCTAAAAAGCTAATAGTTGGATAGCGAAATATTTGCACAATGGGTATATCCATACCTAAAGCCTCTTTAACCTTGCTATGAACCTGCACAATGTGAACTGAAGTGGCACCTAGGTCAAAAAAGTTGCTCTGCATACCTATACTCTCTACCTGAAGCACATTTTTGACGATAGCTGCTAAGGTTCGCTCTACTTCACTTTGGGGCGGTAAATTGACCGTGTCAGACTCAGAATGCACAGGTTCCAGCTGAGGGAGCGCCCGACGATCTACTTTGCCATTTGCTGACAGTGGCAAAGTCGGGAGTGGTACATAAGCTGAAGGTATCATGTAATTGGGTAGTTTCTTTTGCAAGAAACTGTGTAACTCATCAGCAATCGAGGCAAATGTAGAACTTGCTTTAGGAGGTACTTGTTCGCTAACGCCTTGGTTAGTCATAACTCCCTCAGGTTGCTGGGGTTTATAGACATGAGCTATCGGGTTAGTGAAATCTAGCTCCAGAGACACCCATTCTGAGTCGGGAACAACATAGGCTACCAAATATTTCTTTTCTCGCTCTTTTCCTACTGCTGTTACGACTGCATATTTAACCGCAGAATGCTGTTCCAAAGCTTTTTCAATCTCGCCCAACTCGATGCGGTAGCCGCTAATTTTGACTTGGAGATCCTCTCGTCCTAAAAACTCAATATTACCATCGGGCAGATAACGACCTAAATCCCCAGTCTTGTATAAACGTTCACCTGTTTCAGGATGGATAATGAAGCTAGTGTTGGTCTTTTGTTCATCCCGCCAGTAACCTTGAGCCAGTCCGATCCCACCAATATAAACCTGTCCTGGTACCCATACTGGGCATGGCTCCATCTTTTCATTAAGAATTTGAAAATATTGATTGCACATTGGTTGACCATATGGAATACTCTTCCAGGCTAGGTCTACAGCTTCAATTGGATAAAGAATCGACCAAATAGAAGCTTCAGTGGCTCCTCCTAGGCTAATCACCTGTGCGTTTTTAAACAGTGCTTTTATCTGATTAGGTAAGTTTAGCGGTATCCAATCTCCACTCAGTAGCACTAATTGCAAACCGTTAAGCCACTCTTGGTGCTGATTTTTTTTACTATATTCTACCAGCATTTGCATTAAGGCAGGTACTGAATTCCAGACAGTCACTTTGTTTTGAGCCATCAAAGCAACCCAATGAGCTGGGTCTTTCGTGTGTTCAGCATCTGGAATGACGATAGTTCCTCCTGCAGCTAGTGTGCCGAAGATATCGTAGACCGACAGGTCAAAATTGAGAGAAGACAGGGCTAGCACTCGATCTGTAGGTTCAACGCCAAAACGCTGGTTAATGTCAACAATTGTGTTGACAGCACCCCGATGGTCAATCATTACCCCTTTAGGTGTTCCCGTAGAGCCTGAAGTAAAAATAACATAGGCTAAATCTTCTGGTTTCTGCACTGACTCTAAGGGACTATCGTCAACTCCCTGGATATCTTCATCATCAACACCTAGCCGCTGAATACCATTAGACCAAGTCAATTTCTCATTCAGCCAAGATTGCGTTAAAACGAGCTTTACTTCCCCCTGCTCTAAAAGATGCCACAGTCGCTCCTGAGGAAGTGCTGGGTCAATAGGTAAGTAAGCAGCACCGGAATAAAGGATTCCTAGCACAGCAACGACTTGCTCCCACCCCTTTTCCATGACAACCCCAACCAATGTGTTAGGATGGGCACCGAGTTGTCGCAGCCGATGTCCTACTTGATGAGCACGGCGGTACAATTCCAGGTAATTGAGAGTGCGTTTGGATGAGATGACAGCCGGTTGTTGCGATCGCTGTGGCACCTGTTCGGCAAATAAAGTGTGCAGCATATGAGATGTTACAGGTGCCTGGGTGGCGTTGATGGCAGTTCGCCGTTCTAGTTGTGCTTTTGGAATCAGTTGAAAGATTTTTTGCTGCCAACTTTCTTTGTGATTAGCTAATCTCTGAAGCAAACGATTGTAAGCATTGAGCATATCATCCAGAAGTCCCTCTGGAAACAGCCCTTCTACCGTAGCCCAGACATTAATCAGAGATCCTCCTTGCTCGTGTGCCTGATAATCTAACCAAACCTGGGGTGTCTGGGAAATACTGTAGACAACGGAGCCAAACTTGTTTAACCATTCAAATATTCCGTCACTGCTGGAGTTAAGGGCACTCGTAAATATCACAGGCATAACAGCCTCTCGCTCCCTACTTTGGAGACGAGACAGTTCTCGCAAAACTTGGACACCACTAACATGGCAGTGATCCATATCATCCCAAAGCTGCTTCTGTATGTGCTTTGCCCGCTCTGCAAAAGTATACTGCCCTGAATTGTCAACTGCCAACAGAATGAGAGACGTAAAGTCACCAGCAATATCGTTTATTTTAGGATGTAACGGCAGGCGATTAAAAAGTGTAAGATTAATGGTAAAGCGTAAATTCTTGCTCCAAGTAGCCAGGATTTCGGCATAGGCTGCCAGTAACACTCCAGATGGTGACAGCCCCATCTCAACTGCCCGATTCTTTAACTTTGACCAGGTTTCAGCTTCTAAGGTTGCTTTGTGACACTTGAATTTAGGCTGGTTTAGGACATTGGGATTGATAGCGAGACTCAGTTCGGGAGCAGGGGGAAGTGTTGCCACACGTTCTTTCCAGTAAGCTAGGGAACGCTGGTAGGCTTCTGATTTTCGGAAGGCATCGGTTGCTAAGATATAGTCTCTAAAAGAAAATTCTAAGGCTGGAAGAGAAAGCTCAGGATTCTTGTACAACTGCCACCACTCCCGGAAAATCATGGTTGCACTTGTGACATCCAGGTTTAAAAGCTCTATACTGATTAGAAGTCGGATACGTCGCTCATCTAAAAGGTAAGCTTGAACTTCAAACCAGGGCCACTGTTCTGGCTGAAATAGTTGGTGTGAGAGGCGATCGCGAGCTGCCTCTAGTCGTTGAGCAACTGTTTCTGGTTCCTGAGCGCGCAGGTCTTGGATTTCAATTTGATAGGGAGGAACTTGCTCTAGGATTTGCTGCTGGGCATCTGCTGTGACAACCGCACGCAACATATCATGACGACTGATAACCTTCTGCCAAGCAGAACTCAACCGATTTAAATCTAGTTCTTCACATTCAAGTTCTACATAGAAATGGTTTCCGACATTACCTAGCTCAAATGCTCCATTTCGACCAAGCCAGTAGGCTTGCTGAATTTCTGTCAGAGGAAAAGGAAGATGTCGCTGGTCAAGAGCAGGTACAATTGTGGGCAACGTTGAGCTACGCGTTTCCTTGTCATGAAAATGTAGCAGTGCCAACAGCTCTGATTTTTGCTGAGCCATCAAAGTGCGAAGTTCAGGCGTTAAGGTACCTTTAGGAGCACGGCAAATCAACTCCTGTCCATCTATCCACAACTGAACGCCCAATTGCCTAAGCTCTGTTAATAGTTCTGTTGCCTTCATAATTTATACTCATTCATAAATTTAATAGCGGGCTTCCCGATAACTTTGAGTCGTTCTGCTTCTAGACCATCTAAGCTCGACAAAATGGATTTTGTCGAGCTTAGCTCATGTCATAGATTGGAGCTTTTTCAGCAGATGTCCAGGCAGCACCGTATTTTTTGGGAAAACCTGCTTGTTCCATCTGGTCAAGAAATCCAATCTCTTTAAACACTCGTGTTGATGATGGAACTAGAGATTCTCCTACATGTGGGCGAGGAAAAATTTCGCTTTCAAAAATAACACATTTAAGACCTGCTTTAGCAAGGTAAGCAGCGGTTGCTGAACCCGCAGGTTCACCACCAATGATTCCGATATCAAAGTCTACTTCTGACATATTTAGTTCACAGTTGTTATTGTAAAGGTTTGTACCTATGAGATTGTGTACTGCACTTTTGGTGCAAGAAGCCTATTGCTGTGTAGAAATATCTGCAACTACCAGTCATGCAGCCAATCTATAGAAGCAGCTGAGGTTGTCCTACAAGATTAACCTTTATATTTTGAATTCTTCCCAAGTCTGATGAATAACTGCGTCACTGTTGTGCAGGAAATCACTGGTTTGTATGTCTTTGGTCACCCTAGTTATCTCGAGTTCCCGATCTGGGGTAAGAGCAGATGATGCCGTGTTAACCCCAGTTGTCAGCTGCTTCATTAGTACTTGCGCTACAATTTGGGGAATTCCATATCCTTCCAATAACTTAGTTATTGGTATGGTAACCCCAAGGTCAGCCTCTACTCGATGTTTCACCTCAAGAGCCGAGATAGAATCTAGTCCCAGTCTATTTAGAGGTAGCTGAATATCCAGCTCGTGGAGATCACATCCTAGCGCTGAAGCAACCTGTTTAATAAGGTAAGACTCTAACAAATGCTGGCGTTGACATGGCTCTACCCTCAGAATTGTCTCGCGGGTTGTACGTGTTGCTATATTTGAACTCCATGTTTCTTCCCTTAGTTTTTGACGCCCATTGGCAATTTCAGGGGCAGTACTTATTGTCTTAACATCGAGCCAATCAAGCCATAGTCGCTCGCGCTGCCAAGGATAAGTTGGTAGTTGAACACATCGGCATTCATCAGAATAGAGTGTCTCCCAATTTACTTTGCATCCTAAGGTGTAAAGGGCAGACAGAGACTTTAGCATAACTGTTCGTTCCTCTTCCCGTTGACGCAGAGATGCCAACACAGTTCCTTCTCTACCAATTTGGTGCAAGCACTTAAAAATTGATTCGGACAAAACAGGGTGTGGGGCGAGTTCTACAAACACATTGTAATCCTTCGTCACCATTTGCTCGAGAATTGCTGCACAGAAAAACGGTTCTTCGTCATTTGTTTTTTGTCCTTTGTCCTTGGTTTGTTTCGCGACGGACTTTAGATTGTTGACTAAAGACAACACAGCATCTTCTAGGCTCAGGGTTGCGACCAAGTAAGCCGCCGTTATTTCCCCCAAACCGTCACCAATAACAGCTTTTGGCACAATCCCCCAAGAACGCCATACAGCTGCTAAAGCTACCTGAAGAGCAAAAAGTTCTAGCTGAAAAGTCTCAGTTTGAGCCAAGGGGGAGCAAGACTCATTAGCGTCTGCTTCTTTCCACAAAGACCAGTTAGCGTGCTGGCGAAAAAGGCGATCGCACTCCTCCAAAGCCGTTTTGAAATGAATTTCTTCTCCTAAAAGCTTTTTTCTTAGAGTCCACCCTTGGGGGACTTGACTAGGAAGCACAAAGACAATCTTTGGTGAACTGTTTGACACCTTAGTTGCCAGGCATAATCCGGACGAAGCTTGTCCCTCCAAAAAAAACTCTAGTGACTTAGCTAAGGTCTGTCGAGAATTACCTGTAATTGCAAGGCGATACTCGTGGTGACTACGTCGTACACTGGCAGTATAACAAATGTCTTGCAAAGAAAGGGTATTAGACTCCTCAATAGTCAAGAAATCTTTAAAAGCACAAGCCAAATCCGCAAGCGCTTCTGGACTACGTGCTGACAGAGGTAGTAAGTGTACCTGTCCAGTTTCAAGTTGTTCTATAAGAGATAACTTGTTGTTGGACTGAGGAGAACCTTCTAATACCACATGGGCATTAATGCCTGTCATTGAGGTTACAGTCACCCCTGCTAAATGTGATCCTATCTTATTAGGCCACGGACCGAGTTTCTGTTGGGCTACTAAGCCGAGAGATTCCAGGCAAATGTCTGGGTGGGGCTGCTGTAGATGCAAAGTAGGTGGAATTTCCCGATGGTAAAGGGAAAGCGCCACTTTGATTAAGCTAGCAATGCCCGCAGCAGCTTCCAGATGACCAATATTGGTTTTGACCGATCCGACAATGCAATGGTGACTGCGTCCACACTGAGTACCTATTGTTGCTCCAACAACTTTCGCCTCAATGGGATCGCCTTTTGGAAGCCCCGTGCCATTCAGCTCAACATAATCTATGTCTGATAATTCGACACCAGATCGACGACAAGCGTCACGGATCACTGATTCCTGTGACGTAGGATTAGCTGCCATAATCCATTCATTATGGCCATTGTGATTAATCGCAGTCCCAAGGATAAGAGCATAAACTCTATCAGACCGGGTCACCTGAGAGAGGGGCTTTAGAACTACACTGCCAGCTCCTTCCCCGCGAACATAGCCATCAGCCCGTGCGTCAAGAGTTTTGCAACGTCCTTCAGGAGAGAGAGTTCCAGCTTTAGACAGCATGATACTAATGTCTGGCGACAACATGAGATTCACCCCACCCGCAATAGCCAACGTAGCTTCTCCTGTCCACAAGCTTTGACAGGCATAATGAACGGCAGCTAATGATGCAGCACAAGCTTGGGTGATAGTAATGCTTGGTCCTTTTAAGTCAAAGAAGTACGAGATCCGGTTAGCAGTAAAGGCAGGGTTATTTCCTGTAATAGTGTAGCTATCAAGCTTAGACCAATCTCTAGTTTGCAACCTGAGATAGTCGTTGGATGAAATTCCCTGGAAGACGCTAGTCCGGCTACCTGCTACTTTCTCTAGGGTAAGTCCGGCATCTTCCAGTGCTTCCCAAACAACCTCCAAAAGCAAGCGCTGCTGGGGATCGATATACTTTGCTTCACGGGGAGAGAGACGAAATGCACGCCAGTCAAACTTATCTACATCATCGATGAAACCACCCCATCGGCTTGACATTTTTCCAGACTTTGTTATGTCTGGGTCATAAAGCTGATTTACATCCCAGCGATTCTCAGGAACCTCACGAACAGCATCAATACCATCTCGTAACAGTTTCCAGAACGCTTGGAGATTCTTGGCACCAGGAAAACGACATCCAATCCCGATGATAGCGATAGGCTCTGGTTGCATCCCGTTCATAGCATCACCTGCACTTTCACCTTGGTAATCTATTATACAAAAATTAGAAATGACTCAATTTGCCCCCAACTCCTACTTCAAAACGAGCAGGGCTGTTTCATTCCCTCAAAGGCTCATAATGTCAAGGGTTAATGTTAGCGACCGCCCTTAATTTTCTGGATAAAAGTTAAATTGTCTGGATCTAAATATAGGTTTTCTATAACTTATATCCCAAAAATTATCGCGCTACGTATTGACAAATTCTCTCTCCTTAACGAATGAAACAGCCCTACTTCAAAACGAGGGCGCTAGTGAAGGAGCTTTCAAATCACCCAGGAATTGATGCCATAGGTGATTTTTGTTCTGCTCCACTGCCGTGACAGTCTCCCTCATCGCTCGGAGAACTTCCGGTTCCTCTTCGTCGTATACATCCCCCTGGAGCAGCTTGATGATATCGAGCCGATATCGAGAATCTTGGATAAAAGCAGTAAAGAGGACGTTTAAACGATAATAGAGAGAAATGAACTCATACCAGTTTCTCACGCCTCGGCGGAGAATAGCTTCATAGGTTGCAAAGCTATCTTTAGTAAAGATGCCCTTTTCGGCAGCTTTAATAATATCTATACTGGCACAGCGGGCACTGTTGAGAGCAATGCTAACGCCACTAGAAAAAATGGGGTCAACAAAACGAGCGGCATCACCAATCAGCACAAAGCCATCTCCACAGATCTGCTTCATAGAGTAGCTGTAATTGCCTTCCTCTTTGAATGCGCGGAGTTGCTTAGCTGCCTTCAAACCAGCTAAAAGTTCTGGACGGCTCTCTACACAATCCCAGAAAAACTTTTCACGAGATGCTTGCGATTTTACAAAATTTTTCCGTTGTGTGACTACACCAATGCTGGTGATAGTCTCTGAGATCGGGATTTGCCAAACCCAACTATTCGTGATTGGTAAGAAGTGAACAAAAATATAGTCTTGCTGTCGCTCATTTCTGGAAAGTGTGGACCGATCATAGCCTTCAAACCAGGTGTGTATGGCGCACTGATCAAACACAGGATCGGGAATTCTTAATTTGAGTTGATTGCCAAGCAGCGTTTGACGACCACTGGCATCGACAACCACCCGAACACTCGTGCTCATCTCTCGTTTGTTTGTAGAAAAGTGAATTTGAGGTTGGGATGGCTCCGAGAAATCTACTTCCTTTACTCGTACCTCTTCACAGACGGTTGCACCTAACTCTTGAGCATGCTGAAGTAAAAGTAAGTCAAATTTGCCGCGATCAACATGGTAAGTATAGCTACGGTCTACACCATGTTGGTCTCGTTCTTCAAACCTAACATCTGCATGACAGTCTGCTTCCAGTCCTTGCCAATCATGTTGGTAAATCGGACTTTTTGAATTGGAAGCTGCTGTCCATACAGCACCATACTTCCGAGGAAAACCTGCCCGATCCATCTTCTCAAGAAAACCAATTTCTTTGAAAACCCGCGTTGAAGATGGTACCAGAGATTCTCCAACATGAGGACGGGGAAACTTCTCCCGTTCTAACACAATGCATTTTAGACCTGCTTTAGCCAGATAAGAAGCGATCGCGGAACCGGCAGGTCCACCACCAATAATTCCAACATCAAAGTTGGGCTGTTCTATACTCACGTTTTTCTCCTCTTAAACACATTAGGATAACTGTAAGAGTTATTCTTTCTAGCTTAAAACCGATTAGTTTGAGTTTGCCTTGCTACACAATTGTAATTTTTAACTAGCTCACAGATGCCTAACTTTCCTTAGCGATTCCGAGAACTAAATGAGTGAGAGAAACTAAATCTTTGAAATGTTCAGCAGTCACTTTTTCAGCAGGTATTTCAATTCCAAATTGATTCCAAATGAAGTTGAGTACTTTAACAATCTCAAGTGAGTTGATAACACCCCATTCAAGCAAGGGAGTTGTTGTTTCTAAACCAATGTCCTTACCGTCTAGAACCTCGTTGGTAATGTATGCCTTCAAAGCTTCCAAAACCTCAGACTGTTGCATTTGTTCCTTCCTATACTCGTGATAATGCACTGGTGATATTAACCGCTTCCTGCGTCAGCCTCTGGCGATCAATTTTGCCGTTTCTAGTGCGAGGCAGTGCCGCAATAAAGCGCACATCATCAACGATCATATAACGCGGCAAACGCTCGGCACAGTGCCGTTTAATGGACAAGAGGGGCAAATCGCCTGTGCTAACTACAAACGCGGTTAGACGGGCATCAATTCCCGAACCGGACACAACAACCGCTGCCTCATGGATTTCAGGATGTTCTGCTAGGGCTGCTTCAATGTCGCCAAGTTCCACCCGGTGACCGCGCACTTTAACCAGGTGGTCACGGCGACCTACATACAGGTAATTGTCATCTTTGAGTAGCCTGACAATATCCCCTGTGGCATAAGGTTTGTCACCTTGTGGTGGATGTCCCCAGTAACCGAGCATGACGGTAGGACCAGAGACTATTAACTCTCCCTCTTCACCGAGCTTAGCCTTTGTGCCGTCATCTTTCAGCGCCCAGACGCAATTGCCAGAACACGCCCGACCGATAGGAACAGGCTTCGTGCGGTCCGGCTCAATCCCTTGTACTTCGTAGAATGTACAGACATTTGTTTCAGTTGGACCATAAAGATTCAGAAATCGCACTGACGGCAAGTATTCATAAAGCCGCCTTAAGTGCTTGAGCGAGAAAGGCTCTCCAGCAAAGAGGATAGCACGCAATGGGAGGGTTTGCCTGTCTAACAAACCGCCCTGCTCCATCATCAGAATCAACGCTGACGGCACAGAGTACCAGATGGTGATTGTCTCTTGAGTGATGAAATCGACTAGTCGCTTGGGAGCATAAGACATTCCATCGGGAACGAGAGAGACAGACGCTCCCACGTGAAATGCGACATAAAGGTCTAGTACTGATAGGTCGAAGTGAAAAGGTGCGTGGTTAGAAAACCTATCGGCAGGGGTTGCTTGGAGTTCTTGGGCGGCCCACTCGATAAATGCCAATGCATTGCGATGGCTGATACAGACTCCTTTGGGTTTTCCTGTTGAACCAGACGTGTAAAGGATGTATGCCAAGTCATCGTCAGCAGGGGAAAATCCTTCTACTGGCTCGTCAGAGAATGCCACCAGGTCATTCCAGGTTTGCCCTTTCCAGATGCCATCGGTACATAAGCAAGCCACGCACTCAAGATCATTAGTCAACGTGGCTTCAGCACGTTTCTCAGTGGTGATAAGTGCCTTGACTGCACAATCTTTGAGAATGGTGCGGGTGCGAACAGCAGGACCCAGTGGATCGATGGGGACATAAGCAGCGCCAAGGCGCAACACCCCTTGCATTGTTGCCACAGCACGTACTGATTTATCGAGCCAAATCCCGACGCGATCTCCCCTACAAACACCAAGTGCAGTCAGTGCTTTAGCAATGCGGTTGGCTAACCTATCTAGCTCACCATAAGTTATACTGCCGTCAGGTCCCCTGATAGCCAACGCATCTGGCGTACGTTTTGCACTAAGGATGAGAAAGTTCTGCAGGCTCATAAACAACCCCCTTGCAAGGTTAATAAGATAATCTTCAAAGTCTTTGCTCTAAAAGGATTACAAGTACGCTTATCAATAGCAACACAACACTTGGAAGGTTATACCATAACTAAATTCCTTGAAAGGGGTACTCACAGACCTAACTCTCGAGCGATTAGCTCGCGCTGCATCTCTGACGTACCTGAAAAAATGGTGCTGGGAATAGCATCTCGTAACCCCCGTTCAATGCCAAACTCAGTCAGAAAGCCTATCCCACCGTGGATTTGGATAGCATCTAGACTGGATTGAATTGCGGCTTCGCTGATCGCTAACTTAGACATTGACACGTCCAGCACGGGATTTTTTCCTTGATCGAATAGCCAACAAGCGCGGTAAAGCAGAAGACGGGCAGATTCAAGACGTAACTTCATATCAGCAATGCGATGCGAAATTGCTTGATTCTTACTAATTGCTCTGCCGAACTGGCGACGAGAGCGAGTATAACCGATAGTTTGCTCAAGTTGACGTTCCATCATCCCCACATATGCAGCAAACAAGCACGCTCGCTCCCATTGCATAGAGCTTTGAAAGACTTGTGCTCCTTGTCCCTCATTTCCGAGCTTGTTGCCTTCTGGCACATGGCAGTCCTTAAAGTAGACTGAACTGGCAAAAGTGCTGTCTAGACCCATTTTACTAAACGGTTTCCCGACAATCACTCCAGGCGTGTTTTTCTCAACAATGAATGCAGTAATCCCTAGGTAACCATGAGTGGGATTTGTCGATGCGTATACGACAAATACGTCAGCAAGAGGAGCGTTAGTTACGTAAATCTTATGACCTGTCAATACATAGGATTTACCATCACGAACTGCCTTGGTTCTAAGGGCAAAAACATCGGAGCCAGCTTCTTTCTCAGTGATTGCATTAGCGCCTTTCCACTCACCAGAACATAACTGTGGCAGAATCGCTTCTTTAAGTAGCTCAGTTCCATACTCCAAAATTGGCATGGTACAGGCAAATAGGTGGGCCAATGTGGCAAAGACGAAACCCATATCCTCACATCCACGCCCGTAAGCTTCTATGACGCGCGTTGTAGTTAACGCATCTAGACCCATACCACCATAGCGCTTTGGCACACATAAGCCTAAAATTCCTAATTCACCACACAGATGCCAAAGGTTCTGAGCCATTTCTGGTTCTTTAGCCGAACTATTTAGTTTTTCTTTTGCTAAAGCCAGGACTTTAGCATACAGTTCATTCTGATTCTCCGTCCAACTGAAGTCCATAGTTCAGTTATTACCAATGCAACAATTAATTGAGAGAGTAGATATGGTGCTGAACCTGCGTAAAATTCGCTTTTCGAGCAAACCGAATAAGATTTTTCTGAATGTTCAAGCGCAACTGCTATTGAATTGATGTGACTGAATACTCTCGATGAGGTGCACGCTGCCCTGTTATTACCATTTTGACACCATTGCCAGGTGCCATGGTAAGACGTTGGCGCTGTGGTCGTTCTGGTCGCTCATCGACTAGAGCCAGTTCGTAACGAGAGATTGCTGTTGCCAATACTAGCTTCATTTCAAACAGCGCTAAAGCCTCGCCAATACAACGACGGATTCCACCACCAAACGGCAAAAATTCATAGGGAGAAAATTGTCGTTCTAAAAATCGCTCTGGCTTAAACTGCTGGGGATTTGGGTATAAGTCCTCACGCTGATGCGTAAGATGAATACAGCCTACTACTAAAGTACCAGGTTCTAAAAGATGTCCTAGTAGTTCAACTGGTTCTTTCACAACTCTAGTAAAGGTAAAAGGAAAAACGGGATGAATTCGCAGACTTTCATTACAGACACCGGTGAGATAGGGGAGCCGGAAAATGCTTATCGGATCTGGAGAATCACCAAGGCTATGTAGTTCTTGGAGCAGTTTTTCAGGTATGAATGGTTTCTTGTGAATCCAATATAATCCCCAAGCCATTGCAGTTGCTGTGGATTCATGTCCTCCCACTAGAAGCGTCAATAACTCATCGCGCAACTGCTGATCAGTCATCGGTTTACCCTCTTCATCACGGACAGACATCAATAATGAGAGGATATCGACGCGATTTGGATCGGGTTGCTCCCGGCGTTGAGCAATTTCAGCGTAAAGCAATTCATAAATTTGTTGCTGTAGCCGCACAAAGTAGCCCCAAGGGCTCCAAGAACCTAAATCCTTTTGCAGGAAAGGGAAAAATAATAAGCTAGAAGTTAAAGGAGACTTAAGCACATCTTCCAACATTACAGTTATTAAGCGCTTGAGTTGTTGGTAGCGTTCTCCTTCATACAAGCCGAAGACAGCTTCTAATATGACTTGCAAAGCAATATCCTGCATTGCAGTACGAGCAGAAAAGGGTGTGTCTATGGGTAACTGACCAAATACTTTTTCTGTAATATTAACGATGAGTTGACCGTAGGCTCGCCGCATTTGGTCACCGAAAAAGCAAGGCATTAAGAGTTTTCGCCGTTGCTTGTGGCGTTCCCCCTCAAGCAGGACGAGTGAGTATTCTCCTAGTAAAGGCTTCATGATTTTGTTGACATCACCGGGGGCTGCAAACTTCTTTGTGTTGGTTAAAATTTCCTCTATTCCTTGAGGATGGTTAATAAATACCAGATTTTCCCAAAAAGCAGACCCGGTGTAAGATACTTTCGCGGTGAATATGTCAGGATATTGCTGAGCCACTTTTTCTACAAATCTTACAGGGTTAGCAATAAACTGGAGCGTCTGTAGAAAAAACGGAGTCTTGAGAGTATTTGGTAGTTGCATGTGAATCTTCCATTGGTTAACTTGTTGTGAACAAGTACCTTTCTGTACGATGTATCCAAGTGTGACAGCGTTTTAGACCATCATCCAGAAACTTGTAGTTGTTGTGGAGAGACATTATTAGGAGAAGATGTCAATTCCTATCAACAGAAGGGTTTTGTTGTCTCGCAATTTGCGATCACCCCGTGGTCGATTACAAATGGTTTTTTTATTATCAAACTTGTTTGACTTATAGTAACAAATTTTGAACAAATGGAAAATAGCTAGTTAAAAAAAGAAGCATTACAAGGACTTTTAAGAACTGCTGAACCTCTCTACTAATAATATTAGAGTATGTAAGATGCGATTCAATAAACTATTTGTTGCAAAAAGTAGCGTTTCTTTCGCAATTATTCTTTGTGCTGAACTATAGCAATCCTAAATAAATTATCCATATTTTCATTATGACTGTCTTTTGTCATATGTCATTGGTTTTAAGTTTCCTAAATCGAAAGGTGGAGAACAGAGCCAACGCACCATGAACACCATACCGGCGTAACCGTTCACGGGGGGGTCAAAAAAATGACCTGTATGAAATCCACGAAATCAGTACCAAAACCAGTCTAGAATTGATTTTTTTCGGTTAATTTTGAGTAGTCAAAAGTGCTCTGGAGTTTAGACTAAAGGTGAGCGATCGTTAGATCATGCCTAGAAAATTACGGAGAAAAAAATTACACTATTATGAGAGTAGAAACGTCCCTTAAAAGAAAAAGCGGTCAGTTATGTTGAACTGATCGCTAAATGGTCAATGCTGATAAAAAGAAAAAATTAGCAGCTTGACCATGACATTTGATAAGCTTAAACAATTCCGAAGATCCGTTTGAAGAACATTATGGTTGGAAAGTAGAACGCAGTTGTGTTAGACGAGAAGTAGAAAATATCGCAATGCTTGCCTTTGAATATGTAGAAAACCGATTGCTTGGATTAGCAACGCAATTTCAAAATCAAGAGCCACCTAAAAAAAGATGTGGTTGGAACAGAATTTTGGTGGAGTTAGACGGTTGCCAAATTCGTACTGGGATTAATATACCTACTGAAACACAAAAACTTACACCACGACGCCGAATCAAAAAATGTAAACGTCAGCTCAGATCTTGCACCTAACCGTATAAACCCGGACTTAGTTAAAAGCAGTGCAAAAAAGTGACACGGTTTTTCTTGTCTTTTATCGTAAAAATATAAATTTGAAGCTTAGTACTGTGTGTAAAATTTAAATCAACTTTTATTGGTGCAAGATGTGAGTCAGGTAGATTGGCGTGAAGTTAGAGTCGGATTGGCAGGTTCTGTAGAGCAAAAAGACCAGCGCACTTTTATTGCTCGAATGGGTCAATATCCGGAAGTTGTGTCACAACTCAAAACTGCTGCGATTGATAGAGGATTATCAACTTATACATTAGTTTATGGGATAGCGGATGGGGGAAACGGCTTACGAGAAGCATTATCATCTGAATTTAATCATTTTCAGTTTATTCTAGATCGAGCACATCTTAAACAGCATGTTTATGCGACAGCTGAAGAAATGGAATTTAGTGATGAAATGCGTTCTATGTGGATAAAACACATTCTTGATTCAATTGATAGCGGTTACGTTAAAAGAGTGATTAGTCGTCTCAAGCGATGGCAAGGAGAAGGGCAAAAAAGTGTCTCAAATTTATCCAAATATTTGTTACGCTTTCAAGATGCTGTTCACTATAACAAATATCGCTCACTGGGTTTACCAATTGGCTCGGGAGAAGTGGAAAGTGCCCATCGTTATATTCCACAAAAACGCCTAAAAATTCCAGGCGCGACTTGGCATCCAAATATGATTAACCCAATGCTTGCTTTACGAGTGATTCGGGCTAATCATTGGTGGGCGGATTTTTGGAAACAAATAGTACTAAAAACAAAAATTAACGACAATACTGGCTTTGCTTGAATACTTTTTCACTTTTCTATAATTTATCTACTCTTATCGTGTAAAAGTAATACTAAATATTTTGACTGCCCTATTAAATAAAAGTTTTAGTCAGTAGGGGAGGTGAGCTACGCTCACCTACTCTCCAATTGATTATTATTATTAGTTAGCTGCATATATTTAGCGATCGCTCACTTACCAACAGGTTTTGACCACACCCTTGCTGGACGGATGTTTGACTCGGAATACGATTTGGCAATGGCTGTCATTCAAGCTATAGAAGAACGCGCAACTAAAAAAGGATATCAGGTTGAACGATTTCGCTTTCCTTCTGGTTAGTATAAGTGCTTAGTACAGAATTGCACAAGGAAAGTAGCGTTATAGTCTGTCATTATTACTGGGTGAATACTCAATCAATAATCCTAGATGCTGAGTCTCAAAGGGACACGCAGCTTTGTATGCCGCAGGCATACAAAGCTGCGCTTACATTTCGCTACCGTTACACGACTCATGACATATTACGATACACATTTATCAAATGTAGTACTTAGCGATCGCCTGAAATTTTACCCCTTAACCTTTCTTTACACAGTCTTATTTATTTTTGTCCAGCTACTTACCATCCACAGTTGATGTCTTTGCCCATCTTTGACGCGAAAATCTTTTACTTGCCCCAGCTGTTCAATCAGATTTGCACCCATTTTTTTCATCCCCTCGACGCTTGTAATTTTACACCTTTTAGGCAATGAAACAGCCCTGATTGTTAAGGGGGGGGAAGGAGAAGCAGCCGTTGGCTGCTTCTCCTTGCCTTGTTTTTATTCTGGCGAGAGTGATGAAAGAGCGATATAACTGCGACACTCCTTTCTCCAGGCATGGGGAGTTGTCCCATAATGTTGGCGAAACTGGCGGAAGAAATTAACCGGACACTTATAGCCCACCTTAGCAGCGATCTCCTCCACACTCTCTGAAGTTTCTAAAAGCAAGGAATGTGCTGCTTCTATCCGGCGCTGGATAATCCAACTTTGCACAGTTTGTCCCGTTTGACGTCGCATTAAGTTAGTGAGGTAAGCTGGGGAATAACCAACTGCTTGAGCCACATCGGCAAGGGTAATAGCTCGGTGAAAATTGGTCTCGATGAAGCGGAAGACCTCACTTAACTTGGGATTTGACAGAAAAACCGACTTAGGGTCACTCGATTTTTTAATGTCAGCAGATAATGGTTCTGCAATTAGCTGGCACTGTGCAGAGTAGCACTGCTGCAGGGTGGCTTGTCTTTTCAAGCGGGCTGCAATCGCCTTGAGTAATTCATCTACTGTACAGGGCTTGGTGAGATAGTCATCCACCCCCAATTCCATGCCTTTGCGAATGTCATCCCGAGTCGCTTTAGCAGTGACAAAAATCAAGGGGATAATTGCTGTGGTAGGGTTTTGGCGCAGCACCCTTAGCAGGCTGTAACCATCAAGCTTCGGTAACATAATGGCGCTAATTATCAAATCAGGTAACTCTTTCTGTGCCAAATGGACACCGATAACGCCATTATCAGCACCTATAGTTTGGAAACCTTTAGCTTTAATGCCTTCTAGAAAAAAGTTTCTAGTGGCTGCTACATTTTCAATTACCAGAATTTTTGTCATTATTATTGTAGTCCCTGAGCTAATGAAAATCTACAGACGTACAGTAAAAATTATTAATGATGTTATTTCACAGCGTTTGCGTCACAGTTGAAATCACAGTGAAGCCCTACCCTAATTGTTAATAGAGGTCAGTAAAAAAAACTTATGCACTTTTTAGATAAAAATGGGAAATAAGGGGTTCTGGTAGGAATAGAACAAAAACGTACACTAAGCCCAGAATGTATATAGAGAAAGCGTTATAGATCTCGGTAAACTTTGCCTATTTTGAACCAAGGTAGGCAAATTCAAACAGCTTTTTTTCTCTTCAAAATACTACTATATTTTGATAGTTATACAGTATTAATCAGCGATTTTAGGACGCCCTTTCAGAGGATGTTTTAAAAAGGGCATTGGCACGGAGTGCCCACCTTCTTGCGATGCTCCCAGAGGGAGCATTAGTGACAGGTTAAGATAACATTGGTTTTGTAAATTAGAAATTCTGCTGAAAATTTCTGAAAAACTAAGGTATCAAGCTAAGCTTTGTACTGATGTTTCAGCACAAAGATGAATGATGAACACAAAGATTAGGCGTTCGCGTAGCGTGCGCCTTTGGCGCTTTGTCCTGAGTCATCAATTAGATATATTGACAAATGCATCATAATCTTAACCTGTCACGAATGCTCTGGGAGCCGCCCCTTGGGCGATCGCCCTGCATTGAAATGAACTTTGAATTACATTTTTGTAAAACGATCATCACCAAAAGTTGCTAAAAGCCAGGATTAATTGCGACTTAATGGTAAGATAAACGACCGTTTTCTTGATAGACGTTTGCATTCTGTTGTTGGTCATTTCAAGCTACTTGTTGCAAAAGTACCTAATGAATGAACAAGTCGCACAACGCATTATTAAAAAATTAGCTCTTAAACAGTCTACAAATCCATCAACTCCAACGCACTACTTTCATGTGGACGCGCCCGTAAATACCTGTCCGTAACCGACAAATCACTATGTCCCAACGTATCGCGTATCAACACTGGATTCACCTTACGTTCAGCAGCATGGCTCCCATGTGCGTGCCGTAACCAATGACAACTAATCTTCTCATCTAACCCTGCTTCTTCAACAACCGCCTTAATAATCGGATGAAGATTTTGTCGTTCTAGATGTCCACCCTTTTGGCTTGTAAAAACAGCATCATAGGACTTAACATTATCACCTTTAAATGCCATCAACTCAGCCCACAGTTTTGGTTTCAGCAAAATACTGCGACTTTTATTCCCCTTGCCCTCACGCACATAAACTTGCCCACTGTCACCCCTGGCGGTTAAATCCCCCCACGTCAGGTGACACAACTCATTGGCACGCAACCCTGCCGCATACAACAATTTAATTATCAACACATTACGACGAGCAATTTCTTGACGCTTCGGAGTTTTTGCACGTTCGCAAAGTTTTTGGGCAGCACGCACCAATAATTTCACATCCGCCTCATCAATATACCGAGAGTTAATTGCATCCGGCATTTCGCCCAATTTCAACGCCATTCCGACATTAAACGGTAAATAACCAATTTGATGGGCAAACGAAATCAAACTCTTAACTGCTGCAAGATGAATACGCCGCGTACTCTCGCTGTGGGCGCTAAACGTTGTTTTATACTCAACCAAATCTTCATAAGTCACACTTTTGAGTGGCTTCTTCCGTAAAAACGCCAAAAAACGCTTGATATAGCACCGGTATGCCACCACCGACGATTGCGCCTTCCCATCCAACCATAACGCCACGAGCTTCGCCTGAGCAGCAGGAGTAGGCAATTCTGCTATAGCCTTACGGTAGTTTTGGACGTGGACGAGAGAAAGAGTCATAGATGAGGCAGAGGGGTAGGGGCGGAGGGGCAGAGGAGCGGAGGGGCGGAGGGGAAAGAATTATTGGACAATAACTCTTTTTCTCCTCTGCTCCCCATCTCCCCATCCCCTAGTAGTGTCTCAACGAATAAATATCTTAACTGAACCGTATTGGGGGCATGGGGAAAGAACTTCAACGTTTCATTAGCCACGGCTCAGGGTTAGCAATCATATTCACCAAACCACCCAAAATTCGGTTGTAATTGCCGTAAAGTTCTCGCCCTGCTTCTACATCCATGTAATTGCATTTGACAGCAAATTCAATCCAAGTTTGAGTTTCAGCAGCTTCTGATTCACAATCATTCAATTTCGCGACAAATGCTGCTTCATAACGACGTTTACGCCAAGCTTCCGCCAAATTAGCACAAACAGAACGCGACGAACGCCGAATTTGGTCAGTCAACGAATACTTCTCTTCTATAGGAAACTTTTTTGAAAATTCAAAAATTTTCATAGCTGTATCAAAAGCCATTTGATATACCTCTAACTGTTTGTGACTTTTTATAAGTTCTCTTGCCATCTCCTCCGCTCCTCTGCCCCCCTGCTCCTCTGCCCCCCTGCATGATTTGGTCATATTTCCTACTTTCTAACAAACAAGACTAAATTACAGTTTGGTCTGATGTTAAGATGTCTGATTTTTATTGTCCCGCTTTTTGGTACTATAAAAATATGCTAATTAAATTTGTTAAGAGCGACGCAACATAAGAAATTTTACGTGCGGATATATTTTCCGGAAATATAGTATACAAGCAATTTGACCACGAGTAGCACTCACTTTGGTTTTTGGCACAACTGAATGCATTAAAATTGCTATTAGTCAAGTAATAGTTTGCATTTCTTTGTAATTATTGGGGTTTCATTTTTTCGCTCTTTATCTGGGCAACCGGGCGCGCAAAGTCTGCCTGCTGGGTGAAAGATTCCATCCACCGGAGCGCGTTAGCGCCGCGCCCCTTTGGGGCTAGCGGAACCGGAGGTTCTCCCCGATAGGCGCAGCCGTGCCGTAGGCATAGGGCACCGCAGATTTTTCCGGTTTTAATGAAACGGCTAGCGAACCGAAGGTTGCTTTGCACTCTTTAACAGCAGAAAAATCTCTTTCTCCCCCTGCACCGGGTGCTCCCCTGCTCCCAAGCGCTTGCCCTAACCCGGCAATTTTGGGTTGGTCGAGTAAGCTGTTAAGCACCTAATTTACACATTTAGACAGCAGAGGAGCAGAGGGGCTCCAGGGGCAGGGGAGAAGGATTAACGCTTTTTCTCCAAAATTGATAAAGGCCAAGTTAAATGCGTATTAGCTTACTAGCGTTGGGGGTGGTACAGTCCGTCCGAAGTTTTCCATTCCCAAGCAATACTCATAGGATCGCGGTTCCGGGACCAACTCAAAAATTCTTTAACGCTCTTGTTTTCTCTTTCAGCGACGAGACCTTGAGCTGTGACACCAAGTCTTTGGGCAAGGCTTTCGTTTGTCCTAGGCTGTAGTTCAACTTGTGTTTGTTGGTACGGGTAAGCAAGTCTTCGCGGTTTAGTGTTGTGACTTAATCTCCCAGAGGCAATTGCCCGTTCGATTAACTCTAGCTTCTTAGTAATAACCTCTAGTTTTGTTTCTACCGAAGAACCAAGAGCCGCAAGATGGGATTCCAGTTTCAAAAGCCTCTCTTCTTGCTGTTTGACTGATTTATTGCCTGCTGTTACATCGATATCATTCTTGATATCAAATCGGAGTAGCAATTCCTCTAAGGCTTGCAGCAAGGCAATTGTATGACCCTGCCTGTGTAACTTTGATAGTCGCCGAACCACCCCAATGAGTGGAACGGGCACACGAATCATCTCGCTTGGTGGGGATTTTTGGTCTGGCATTTGATATCATTATTGATATCGACAAGCTGATTATAAAAGGTTTGGCGGAATACAGTAATTGACTGAGTATTAATTGTGTCCAGATTTCTCAAACTTGTTACATATCAACACAATTTGCGACGGTTGGTTCACAACGATAGCCGTCAGGCGTGCCGTAGGCATATGAAAAATCTGCCAAGCGCCAAAGGAGTTATCTCAGCACCCAAAACCGAGGCTGGCTATGATTCCAGGGATAAAATTATTCACCTTGTACAAGAGGTGAAACGAGAAATAGCAGCAGAACGTCAACAGCAGCAAGAGCAGTAGTCATGCTTACAAAACTGCGTCTGGAACGATTTAAAAATTTCAAAGATGCCGAACTCATTCTCGGTGCTTTGACCCTTTTAGTAGGGACAAATGCCTCTGGAAAAAGCAATATTCGGGATGCGTTTCGCTTTCTTCATGGTATTTCTCGTAATTACAACCTAGCTGAAATCTTTGGTGAAAAATGGATTGAAGGGGGCGTTCTCCAATGGCGGGGTATTCGTGGCGGAACGCGAGAAGTCACTTTTATCAATGAATCAACTTTTGCACTAGCAGTTTCATTTACCTTGGCAAAAAATGATTCCTCACAAGAAGCAACTTATCGGATTGAGGTGAATCCTGGTGCAAGTGGTAAAGCCCCTATTGTTATTGCCGAAAGTCTCACAATTGCAGGGCAATCTGATAGCGTTTTTGAAGCGCAATCTCATCAGGAGTCAGGGCAGAATAATTTCTCTGTGAAAGTAGGCGGTGTAACTCCTTATGATCCAATTTTATCTTATACCAATTCTCGTCCTGTGCTTTCACAAATTGCAGCGGCAATTCCATCACCATCAGTGAGAGAAACAGCCCTAGCTGCAATGTCCGCCCTAAGTTCAATGCGGTTTTTAGATTTAAGCCCAGATGCCATGCGACTACCTTCCTTGCCAGGACAAACAGTCCTGGGAGACAGGGGTGAAAACCTATCTTCTGTATTGCAAGAAATTTGTGAAAACCCTGAAAGTAAACAAGCACTTCTCCAATGGGTACAAGAACTAACCCCAATGGATGCTAAAGATTTTGAGTTCCCTGCTGATTTTACTGGAAAAATATTGCTTCAATTAATTGAAGAAAATGGTCAAAAAACATCTGCTATTAGTGCGTCAGATGGGACGTTACGTTTTCTAGCAATGATAGCTGCTTTACTAGGACAAGAACCAGCAAGATTCTATTTTTTTGAAGAACTGGACAACGGCATTCACCCCACCCGCTTACACCTACTTCTGGAACTTATCGAGCGCAAAGTTTCTCAAGGAACAATCCAAATTGTAGCAACCACTCACTCACCACAGTTGCTCAGACTTTTAAGTCCGCAATCATTAGAATATGCCTCATTAACCTATCGCTTTTGGGATAAACCTGATGCACATATAAAACGCATTGTTGACATTCCAGAAGCAAGACGTGTTATCAATGAGCAAGACTTGGCACGCCTTCATGAATCTGGATGGTTGGAAGATGCAGTGGATTTTCTGGAAGACGAGGAAACAAACCAATGAATGTACTTGTGATTCCAGAAGATTTTCGTAAAGACCAATATATGCTTAAGCCGATAATTACGGCGATGATGGAAGCATTAGGAAAACCGAAAACCAAGGTCAGAGTTTGTCAAGATCCACTTTTAGGAGGCATTAATGAAGCTCTCAAATGGGAACGGATTTCAGAAATTATTGAGCGTTACAAAGGTATGGTTAACTTATTCCTACTTTGCGTAGACCGGGATGGAAAAGAAGGAAGAAGAGGGATGCTTGATAATATTTCGCAACAAGCTGCAAATATTTTAACTGGTAATAGGTTATTTTTAGCAGAGAACGCTTGGCAGGAAATTGAGGTTTGGGTTTTAGCAGGTCATGATTTACCTGCTGATTGGAATTGGCAATTCATCCGCAATGAAATTAATCCTAAAGAAACCTACTTTCTTCCTTTTGCTGCACAACGAAATATTTTAGATGCTCCTGGTGAAGGACGAAAGTTACTAGCCCAAGAAGCAGCGCGACGATACAGCCGAATTCGCCAACTCTGTCCCGAAGATATAGCTGTTCTCGAAAACCGAATTAACTCTTACATAGCAGGATAAAGCATGAGCAGACCGTTACATAGCAATCCACTCTGATACTTTGGCTTGTTGACTATTCACCTTAAACTTCCATCGGATATTTCGCCATCATTTCTTCAATTTTAAGCGTTTCTCCATACCAGTATCTCATTCTCCGAGATTTATCTGTTGCTCCTATATTGTCTGCCAAATCTAGTAATCAATTCCTCGCGTGACAATTGCATGAGTAATGGGGTAAATTCTTCAGGTGATAATGCTAATACTGGTTCAAGAATTGCGCTTAATTCTTTATCTAATGAACCAAAACGAACTTGTAGTAAATTTTCCACTACAAGACGTTCACCTTGTTGAATCCCTTCTTGTTTGGCTTGTTCTCGGTCTTGCTGGTAAAGTGGTTCTAACTGCATAATTAACTCCCTATCATCTTCTTCTAAATCTTGATTTACTCTCAAGATAGGAGCGCAGGTTGTAGATTAATTCTAACGCCGCTTTCTGGAATGGGTGATTTGATGGTAGTGCTTTTAACTCATTAATTGCCTGCTCTTGTATCCTTCCTCTACCGAGGATTCTCAACCACAGTGTTTCTGAGGTTTGCGGTAGCTGATGGATGGCTACGATGGCTGTCCGCAAATACTCTGCCAGAAAGTGTACTCCAGGCAACCACTCTTCTGCTTGAGTAGCACCAAATCCTGATAACAGCGTTGTGGATGCTGTTGGCGTGAGTATCCATAATTTGGGAATTTCTAATTCTTGAATGGGAGTTTTATTTTTATTAGCTTCCCGTTGTAATGCGCCCCTAACTTCTAATAATTTCAGGAGACAATCACAAATTTCTTCTTTAGATGCAGCCGAAGCGGAATGGTTCGCCAGCGCGGTCTTGGGGAGCCAGTCCTGCAGGAGGGTTTCCCTCCGTAGGGACCTGGCGTTGGTTTCCCCCATGAGCGACTGGCGAACCCGTAAGGGTTCAAAGATAGCAGGATTGGCTGCAAATCTTCCTAATAACCCTAGTGTTTCTAAATTGGCGCTTTGTTGTTCTATCGAAGGAGAAAATAAAACATCGATTTCTCGAACTTCTCCTGCTACACGACTGGGTGCTTGTACTTCTCCATAAGGTTTTAATAATTCTTCCAGATAATCCTTGGCGAATTGGTCATGAATAAATCGGGTCATTCAATTTGATTGATGGAAAATTTATTTGACGTAATTAATAATATTTTATCTGTTTTTACAATCCGAGCAGACATTGATTTAATATTTGATTCTGTATAAAGCGCACAATCAGCAACTATTAACCCGGCGTTGCGGGTTATCAGATTCATGTTGATCGTAATTAGGCGATACGCACATGCGATAAGCCTCTGGCTTATCGCGCACAACGCGCGTAGCGGTTGCTATCTCCTTCTTCTGAATTAATACCTTACGCCCGAAGCTATTGCTTTGCAAGATGATTTATACGGTGAAGAGTTTATATCTAACCGCAAAGCCCTCAAATCACTACTTGCAGTACTTCTTACTGATTCTGATAGAGAAGAAATTGCAGAGAATGCTGCTCATTAAATACGTGCATAGTTTATGTGTTAACTTAACTTTATATAAAGTTTTATGCGTACATATACTAAAAACCAAAGAGCATTAGTTCTTAACCCCATCCCTTTGAACTAAATCTATCCGGATGGCGCGACTTAACCAGCTAAAAATTGATGTGTAAAGATACTTATTTTTGCCTTATTATCAACAGTAACTGTCTCAAAGTCTTATTTTTGCGTGGAGACTAGCTGATGTTTGAAATTGGCTTGACGCGCGCGTCAAGCCAGAGGCTTATCGCCTGTTGAAAGCCAATTAGAGAGTGGTATTGGCATTTTTCACCAGATGTCTAATCAACGGAGGCTTACGCCAGGAAAAGTAGAAGTCACTTAACATGCACGCTTCGACTATGCAATTCCACTTTCAAGTTTTTGGTATCTGGGTATCTAACGCCTCCGGAAACTGTTTCAAACCAGCTATCCAGTTTAAAGATGGAGGTTGTCTCGTTCGTACAAACAACTGGTTAGAAACCAAGATTTGTCGTCGAACTGATGGTAGTTGGTACTGGAACAGTGAACATATTGCTCGCTATCTAGGAAAATACATCGAAGGCGATGAGAAACGGGGATACCCTGATAGCTGGGAATATGAAGGGTGGTTAGGCTACCACTATTACGTCTAAATCTACATCTACAAATCCACAAAAACCGTAAGCAATTGAACAGGCTTGCGGTTTTTTTTCACTATTCATTCAAAACGAGTAACCGACGTAGACTATAAAAGGATGACCGTGTTCTACCGAAGCTAGTCTTTTTACAAATCGATATAGCCTAACCATGAACTAGTTCTCATCGACTAGTAATGGTCATTATAAGACTAATAGCTCATGGAAAAATGCTGATGGGGGCAGTCTATTAATAATTTTTACGCAAATTAGGTTTTCATCACCCAATCAAGTAAGGATAGATATATCATCAGGTAATTTGCAGTTCAACATCAAGAAGATTCCCGCGCTCCAATAGGATTTGGCTGAAAATACACTTCTGTGACGGGTTGTACTAACCAGTGGTAAAAACTACGTGCGAGGCGTGAGAACTATTATTACCGATATAATCACAATTAGTTTTGTGCAACCCAAAAGGAACTAATTAATGGCTAGCAAAAACCGCAGTCGGTATCCTTCAAACTGGGATACTATCGCGCTTGAAATTAAATCAAAATCCGACTGGCGATGTACGCGCTGCGGGATGCAATGTCTGAGACCAACTGATAAAAAAGAAGGATTATCTCGTAGGGAACGTAGCATCAAAACATTAGTTGTCCACCACTGGAATTACACGCCCGAGGACAATCGAAACGAAAATCTTGCGGCTTTATGCAGTGCGTGCCACATGCTATTCCATACGCGGCGACGGGGAAACATATCACCAGGGCAACTCTCTTTATGGTAACAAAACCAATAATTTAAGACAAATCAATAGTAATTAATTATCATCAGGAGAATAAAATAATCTCCCCTTTTAAAATCAACATCACAACAAATGCTGACGCAAAAACTTCACGCTCATGAATTGAAGTTGTATAGAGATGAAAACTACTACTGCTAATTCTAACTCAAAAACCCATCATAAATCAGCCAAACTCATACCAAAAATTCAACAGGTTAATACCCCTATGAATGAGGCAGATTACTACAACACCGTTGCTAATTTAACAGAGGATAAAGCAGACTATTTTCACTTACAGTACAGCTACTAAGCTCAATTTACCTCCAACCATCACTCTTGATAGTCAACAACCAGTAGCTAAATACTACTGGTTTTTCATATTAGGAAAAAATCATGACTCAAGCAATTGAACGCGAAATTAACCAACTTACCCTCCAGGAGTTAAGCCTGGATGCAGCTAAACTGTGGTCACAAATAGAAGAAGCAAGCGAATTAGGCTCTGAGGGTAAAGTAGAGGAACTTGTACAAGAACTTATGACTATTCAGGATGGTATCGAAACCAAAATCGATGCCATCGCCTGGGTAGTTGACCAGTTAAATCTTGACCTTGGAACCTGGGAGGAAAGAAAAGGACGAGTAGTCGAACTCCACGACCAGGTAATTTCACGCCGCAAAACTCAACTTGAACAAATCAAGCGCACCCTCATCCATTTATACGAGATTGGATTAATCAATGACAAAAATATCGGTAAGGAAAGGGTGATTGAAATTAGAGATAACCCGCCTAAAGTGGCTAACTTACTATTAGAAGTAGATGATGAAGATTTTCCGAATGAGTTTAGAACTATCAAGTACCAAGCTAATAATAAGGCAATTATCGAAGCTTACAAATCGGGTCAAGATATCAACAATGTTGCTGAGGTAACTATCGGTAAGCAGGTACGGTTTAAAGTACAATCAAGTGGAAAAAATCGCAACAATAAAAACCACAGATGATGGCAGAAGCCAAGCTCGATAAAACAAATTCCCTATCAGAAATATTACCATCATGGTTGAGATTTTACTCAACCATTTTTTTATTAACTCTTACATACTGTACTTATAAGGATAAAGAATAAAAATATCCGAAAATATACACCACAGCAGCTTCGCTGAATAATATTAGAATAAATTGCCTAAATTTCTTCATCAAAGCAACAACAATTCAGTTTTATAAGGCAACTGCAAATGGAAAGTTTAGTTCATTTTATCGACAACTTACTCTACATCCTTATCTATGGATTTAGCAGCTTGTTTATTCTGGTATTCATATTAGATATGCAAACTGCATTCGCCAACCATATGTCAGGTTACACCGCGCATAACCACATTCAATCATTCAGTCATCAACTGCTACCAGTCAGAGAAAAAAATGAGTAATATCCGTATCGTTTGGCTAAAAAGTTATAAAGAAAAGCTAAAAATAATTAGACTACAATCAATAGCTAATGCTCATTAGAAAGAAATATTTATGGATTCTTTATAATGAGCTATCATCTCAATACAACTGGTACTTCTCGCAATCCAATCGGCAGTATTTGCCCTCTAGACATAGTAGTTCAAGTAGGATTTGGAACGGCTAAGATAACCAAAAACAGACAAACTTACTACGACGGCGAGACTGAAGTAGGTCAACCAAAAACACTTGCTGAGTTTGAGGAAATTGCCCAACAAGAACCAGGAAATTGGAAATTAATAATGGAAGCGCCTTTATGGGAAGCAATCTGGGAAAGGCAGGATACTAACAAGTGGGTTTGTATTAAGGCAGGAAAAGGATTCGCATAGTGACACAACCGAAAAGCTGCTTCAATTGCAAGCACATCCATACACGGGATAATTCTAGCAGCTAGCTATTGGGCAATACAGTTCAGTTAAGGAAATTAATCTGTTGAGGCAGGCAGGGGGGCAGAGGAGCAGAGGAGCAGAGGAGCAGAGGCGAAAGAACTAATGGGACTTAGACAAAAAGTAGCAAGAATTTAACCTCAAATCTATATATAGAGCGAGTTTGACATCGTTTTGCCTAGTTTCTTGATATATCTGGGTTTCAGGCATTTTTGAGTCTTTGGTGTATTTCTCTTGTCCTGCATAGGTTTGGGGCTTATTTCTGCCTCAAAAATGTTTAAGTCCCGCTAATGGTAATGGACGTTAACTCTTCATCACCCAAGCGCTCCCCATCTCCCCATCTCCCCTGCTGTCTCAACGAATAAATGTCTTAACACCAAGCGTATTGAGCTATTGGGAACCACCAGATAGCGGCTCTTCGTGCAACCATCTGAAAAATTTTGGGAAGTTGAGGTAGTAGATATTCAGGAACGATTAAAAGAACTTAAACTAATTCCCGTATGATAAATAGGTCAGCACAAATATTTGTCGTTGAGACAAGGCAGCCGGAGCTCAAGGGAAGAGGATTTCAATACCTTAATCTTTCTGAACATAGTTGTGTTTATTTGTGCTTTCCTACTTAGCGCCAAAGCCGTTAGTTCAATATTTTTTACAAATAGCGCAGTTGAGCTGTAAGTGATTCAATTAACCCTTCTGCTTCATCCTTGCCAATACCTCCTAAAATCGCAATCGCTTCTTTGAGATTAATTTGACAGTCTTCTGAATATCCTTGCATCATATCCTCTAAGGCATGATTTAAAGTATACTCACCTAAATCAGCAACTTCGCAGTGGAATAACCAATATGTTAATGTTACCCGCAATGCAAGCTTATCAGCTAGGGTAAGTTTCTCTAGTGTTGTGCCGAAAGACTCGACAAGTTGGTCAATTTGATTCGTCTGCGTATAATATGTAACACACTTGCTCATCTTGAGAAACTCCCTAATTTTTTCTCGAAAATACCACCAGTAGTAGCCCAGCGCTCTAGGCTAAATAGCTGAAAAACTTTACTAGTTCCTAGATGCCAAATACCCCTGACGGTAATTACTTTTCTTCAGCTTCGTAGCCTGACGAGGTGTCCACTGCTTAATAGCGTCTACCCTACCTGCATGGCGCAACTTCTGTTCATAAGTAGTATTGCCGGTCAGTTTTGCGATCGCACCAGCTATGACAAGCGCACAACGCTCCGGTTGGCTAGAAACCTGTTCCTCCGCAAAGCGCACCACCACCCAGTTAGCATCAACAAAGCACTTGTTTCTGTAGTTATCCTCCCCAATACAGTGGGTAGGTTTTCCCGTTGCAAATGAGATAGGCTCATCCACTTCAACATCTAGGTGTAGCCCAGTAGTGGGTTCCACAATCAGAAAATCAGCTGTGTAATGTAAATCGTGCCCTGGAGGTAACATCTTCTGTTGGGGTAAAACAACCCCTTCACCAAAATAATGCTTCAAGACATTCCCAAATAGATTCTCACTCGCCCCCACAGGGGCATCACCCGTACCCGAAGGTGCAGTCACGGGAGCAAATTTCTTATCTCGAACCAACTGCGGGACAAATATTTGAGGAAAAGATGGAACTGGTAATGCTGATTTCGCCATCTAGATCTCCCTTTGGGTACTCCCGCCACACTGGAACGGTTGGCGGGGATGGGGAATTGCGGGGCAATTAAGAGGGTATTGAACCCCCTCAATTGCCAGGACTACTTTGTTTCTCAACGTAGGATCTAAGTTCAGAAAGTGTGACACTGCCACAGGACGCAACGAAGTACGCACCTGTCCAAAATACGGGTTTGTTATAAAACTGGTTGACGTGTTCATGAAACTCCTTGCGGATTAAACGGCTAGAAACGGTTTTAAGGTTATTGACTAGTTTGCTTACTTCAACATATGGTGGGTAGCTGATAATCAAATGAACATGATCTGGTTCCCCATTACACCCAGTTTTACAAGTACACCAATATTATTGAAACCAACAGATGTTGCATATTTTTTACAACTAAAATTGGATGCCAATTGTCAGTCACATGGAAGAAAATACGCTAAAAGCACTTCGGACAAGGTATGTACAGCTTCCAGATACTCTCAGGACTGATTCAAGAAGAATATCCCGTCATCGCCTGCGAATCTCCCCTCCAAGAAAGACTGCGCCTACTCACTCATATCAGTCAGTTCTGCCAAACCACCAGAAAAAGGTGCTACCTGTGGAACCTAGGAGAGGAAACAATCAAGGAACTGACAGTTGAAAATTCAAAATTAGTGATTGGAGAATTTCAAGACTATATTCCTAAACCAAGACAAAATAAAGAAGATTATTTTCATATCCTCAATTTTTGGAAAGAATATCAAGAAAATGGGATACTAATTATCGAGAATATATATCCCTGGATTCAGGAAAATAGCCCAAAAAAAACTGAAGATTTACTGGTGTCAGAGTGGATGAAATCTTCACTACTCAACCTGAAACTTTATAACCAAAATACTGGGAAAGTTGCCCTACTCCTAGGAGCAACTGCTGATATTAGTAGCGATATCTCCGCCGAGATTCCTATCTGGAAACAAGATTTACCTGATGTTAGCGAAATCATCAACTCTCTCACTCAAACCAGCCTCCTACTCCCAGAATATACAAACACAGACTATCTCACAGTGGCGAATGCTGGGATGGGGTTGTACATATCTGACATCATAAACCTACTCAAGGAGGTTAGAAAAACCACCGATTTCAATAACTCCGAATTCGTAGCACAATCTCTGCTCAAACAAAAAATCCAACTGCTCAACCGCCTCTACGATATTGAGTTTCTACCTCCACCCAAAGTCCAACTAGGTGGGTTAGAACTCATGCAAGAGTCATTTAAAAAATTCAAGCGCCTCCTCACCCCTCGCGCCAAACAATATAACCTCAAGGTGCCCAAAGGTATCATGTTAGTGGGACCACCAGGAACAGGTAAATCTCACTCCGCCAAAGCCTGTTCCCAAAACATGGGTATTCCCCTCATCATGGTAGATTGGGGGAACTTCCGCAGTTTCGGGAACCAAGCTGAAATTAAGCTTGAACGCCTGCTAAAACTCGCTGATAAATTGTCACAAATAATACTTTATTTTGATGATTTTGATAAAGCTTTTGCCGGAGATGATGATTTAGCTAAACGCCTAGCTGGTAAGCTTTTGACCTGGATGCAAGAAAGACAGTCTGATGTATTAGTTATTGCTTCAGTCAACCGAATGGAGTGGCTACCACCCGAACTCACCCGCGCCGGACGGTTTGACTACCTCTTCAAGGTAGACCTACCCAACAACGGGGAAAGATATACTATCTTCAAACTGCACGCTGCCCGATTTGACGAACGCTTCCGCAATGGTGGCGATCCTTGGGACGAAGAACAGTGGCGCAGACTTCTTAAAGCCACCAATAGGTGTGTGGGTGCTGAAATTCAGACAATTGTAGAACGTGCTGCTAGCACCATATTCTGTCAGACAGTAATAGAAGATACTTACTCACAAAGCAAACTCCCGCCTCTAGAATTAACAATTGAAGCACTACTCGAAGAACGCCGCCAAATTAACCCGCTTGCTATCCGGGAAGCAGATAGAGTCGAGTCAATGCGTAATAAAGCAGACCAACAAGCTTTACCTAGTAGCCCTCTTGATGAAAGCAAGTTTGCTGTTGGAAACATCAATATTTTCAGCTAGCAAACATCAATAAATCAGTTATCAGTTACCAGTTACCAGTTACCAGTTACCACTGGTCATTGGTCACTGGTCACTGTTCACCCTATGGCTAACGCCACGCCTTACGGCTATCGGGTTCGCCAGATGCCTACGGAGGGAAACCCTCCTGTAGCACTGGACTCACTGTTCACGCTCTTTAATCACTTTACCATTTTATTCATCTAAAATTATGGAAGTCACAAGACCAACCACTCAAAGGGGAATTCAAGCTAAGCAAGCACAAACTTCACCAAAAAGCTTATTCTTCAAAATTCTCAATGTCGTTGGACCAATTGCCGGTTTCACTGCTGCCCTCTCACCCCTAGCGCTCTACTTTTGGAATCATCAACCCCAGTATCTACCTGTTAGTGCAACCTTTACTAGTAATAACCAAACTATCAAACTAGAGGTAGCTAGAGTTGCCCAAGAACTATCCAAAGGACTCAAATTCCGCAAGTCAATACCGAACAACCACGGGATGCTATTTGTTATCAACAAATCAGAACCTATTAGCTTGTGGATGAAGGATACTCACATCCCCCTAGATATGATATTTCTTAAAAGTGGAGAAATTAAACATATCGTCAGGAATGTACCACCCTGTACAACTCAGGAATGTCCTAAATACAATTCAGTGTACCCTGTAAACCAAGTCATCGAATTACCCGCAGGTAGTGTAGATTTTCTAAGGTTAAATAATGGAGAATTTCTCAAAATCAATCTGAAATAGCCTCAACTCCTAATCAAACAACACATTAGCCAAAATCAAGCATAAAATCCCTAAAAATCCTTGTTTTTAGGGATTTTACTTTGCTTAAAGATAGTGTTGAGATACATTTTTAGTTTTGTCAATTCAACTAGATTTTAAATTAACTTCAACACTGTATAGGCAAAGATAACATCAAAACTTAAACAATTAATCGGATGTATCAAAATTCATTCCACTTATAGAATAAACGTATAAGCCACAAGGCTTTCAAGAGTTTTAACCAATACCGATTCTCCGTTGAACTTTGCCCAAAAGAGTATCTCCCCGACAAGTTCTCTCAAAAATTAGCTCTCATAAATCGATAATTACACTCACATGAGAACAAACTACGACCCCGATTACAATAAGGACTATACATCCTACGAACAAGAATACGGATATCTTGTTTCAGCGAGACGCCGCCGCACTTGGAAAGAAAATGGCACAATCGCCGGTTTGATGGCTGTTGGTACCGGATTGATGATTGTGGATCTTTCAATCCACAACATGGTTATGGCATCACTCGCATTCGCTACTGCCATCGTCGCATTAATGCCCAAAGAAGCAAACAGCCTGCTTTCTAACTTTGAGAAATGGCAGCAGAAGTACGGTATCAATATTTACACAATCATGTTTTGCTTGGTAGGTGCGGTATTCCTGCTGGATATGTCAGTTGCACCAGCCAGCGCGCAATTCATGAACAGCGCTGAAAAATTCTTCACAAATGAAAAGTACTTCCCTGGTATAGATAAAAAAATAACTGGCTTTATCTTCGCAGTACTGCGCGGTCTGTTCCTGATTTATCTTGCTATCGGTCTTATCCGAGTCGTCCAAGCAGCCAGAAATGACGAAGATTGGCAGACCATTGCCCGTACTCCAATTATTATTGCCATCACTGTAGTAGTTGGCGATATCCTAGCTGGATTAGTAGTCGGTACTGGCGGCGGCTAAACACAAAAGAGCACCATAATCAACCCTATAGGAGTGATACAAATTACTCCTACTTTCATTAAATATGCTTAGAGATAGAGAATTCCGTACCGTCAACCGAGTTTTAGGTAACCAACCCCGCCTCGGTCCATTTCCCGCCGACCAAATTGTTCCTTGGAGTGCGATCGCACTGATCATGTATTTCGTAGTTCAAGGATTTCTTCAAGCAGGATGGCTAGCAACAGGAATATCAATTACCTGGGGATGGGCAACTTGGTGGACAGTCACATCAAATAAAGCCTTCTTAGGTAAGTTTGTCGGTACTCCCCGCATCACTCGTGGATATAAGCCCTTTGTTTCACTGCTTAATCCACGCCAAAGCGAACCAAGGAAAAAACCCGCTCCTAAGCGCAAACGCAATTCAAACAGTGAACAGTAAACAGTGAACAGTGAACAATAAACAGTGAACAGTAAACAGTGAACAGTGAACAGTGAACAAGGGGACACGACACTGATAACTGATAACTGTTTAGATCCAACGGAAAACGACACTGGTAACTGATAACTGATAACTGCTAACTGTTAACTGGTAACTGATAACCTTCTCCTTTTAAGAATTAACACAGATATCATACCGCCATGACTTCGACTAAATCAACCAAGCCGAAAGATAAACTTGGCAGACAATCCCTCGAAACCGAACAATTAGGAGTAGTAAAAGGTCTTACCCCGTTTGAAGATATTACCCATCTAGCAGGAATTGCAAGTATCTCACTCGGTGGTCGTAAAAATATTGGTGCACTCATTCTCAAGAAGAAGGAAAATATCCAAATCAGATTTTGCTTTGATATCCAAGGTATTCACCCATCCCTAAGCTCTGAACAAATCCTACCTATATTTGAAAATATCGAGGGCGGACTCAAAGAATTACCTGAACGCGAAACCCTAACAATCCACATTGGCTCATTTACCGATGATACCTTCCGGCAACAAGAATTAAAGAAAATCGAAAAAGAATGCGATCTCGAACAGCTAACACTACTTATTAGGTCAGAACGCCTGCGAACACGCGAACTCACTCAAGCAGGGGTACGTAAAAATAAGTTCCTCCGCTTTTGGTGTACCTATACCGTACTCGTAGCTGAAAATAGCAAAAGCAACGACCCCATCGAGAAAACAATCAAACAACTGCAAACCTACTGGCAAAGATTTACTGGAGAAATTCACAAGCTTCGTCACCAGAGAATCGAAACCATTCTGCAGGATAGCTTCACCTCTGGATTCCAAATGTGGGAGCAAATTATCTCCAACACAATGGGATTAAGCGCCAAAATACTTACAGCAGGTGATATTTGGGAAGTTATCTGGAATCAATTTAACCGTAGTGAAGTACCACCCATTCCCAACCCCCTCATCCTCGATGAAGCAGGACTTAGGGAAGAACAAACTAGCGATTTTCATATCAAACACCTAGTTCTGGAAAACGAACAATCAGTTCCCTTTCTCGACCGTAGTTGGGTTAAGCTTCAAGATAAGTATATCGGTGTCTTGCAATTTAGCGAGAAACCTCAAGGGTGGGTAGATGAATACGACCAACTACGATACCTCTGGAGAGTACTTTCTAAAGAAAAAATCTCCGACACCGAAATTATCTGCCAGCTATCCAAAGCAAATCAAGGGCTAGCAAAAACAGTTTTACAACGTATAACTAAACAGTCAATTACATCTAGCGCCATGTCTGCCGATAAAGGTTCCATCGATGTTAAGGCAAACATGAACATTGAAGAAGCTGTGCGGGCACAAGAAACTATCCTTAGAGGTTCTATCCCCATCCACACGGCAGTTGTCTTTTGTATCCATCGTCACAACCGTTATCAACTAGATGAAGCTTGCAGGTATCTTTCTAGTTGCTTCCTACGACCAGCGGTAGTTGAGAGAGAAGTAGAATACGCATGGAAAACTTGGCTGCAAACAGTACCTATTATTTGGGAGAATTTACTAACAAAGCCATTTAACCGCCGCCTTCCATATTTCTCTTGTGAAGTACCAGGAATCACACCCTTAGTACGCACCGCCACAGGTGATAAAAATGGGTTTGAACTCATTGCCGAAGAGGGAGGAACACCCGTACATCTCGACTTGTACAACCAACATAAAAACTTAGCTGTGTTTGGTACCACCAGGGCTGGGAAATCTGTACTAGTGGCAGGATTATTAACACAAGCCCTGGCGCAAGGTATCCCCGTTATCGCCCTAGACTATCCCAAGCCTGATGGGAGTTCCACATTTACCGATTATACCAAATTCATGGGAACAGAAGGGGCGTATTTTGATATTAGCAAAGAATCAAACAATTTATTTGAATTACCCGATTTGAGGGGGTATGAACCTGAAGTTATTAAGGAGCGCATGACTGATTTCAAGGATTTTTTGAAATCAACACTCCTGACAATGGTACTAGGGACAAACCCGATAGGAGTCAGTCCCACAATGATATCAAATATCGAGAGTATTATTACAATTGCAATTGAAACATTCTTTAATGATGATGATATCAAGCTTCGGTATAAACTCGCCCTAGAAAATGGAGTAGTCACAACAGAATGGGCAGATATACCAACTCTTAAAGATTTTTACAATTACTGCTCACCGGGATTTATTAAGCTTGATTCCATTGCTAATAATAGTAAAGAAATTCTTGATGCATTAGACCACATTAGGTTAAGATTAAAGTTTTGGTTAAATTCACGAGTTGGTCAATCAATCGCTAATCCATCTAGCTTTAGAACTGATGCCAGGCTACTCGTATTTGCACTGCGTTCACTTTCTTCAGAAGCAGATGCAGCAGTCCTCGCACTCAGCGCTTATGCAGCTGCCTTGCGTCGGGCCTTATCATCTAAAGCAAGTATTTTCTTCCTTGATGAAGCACCGATTCTCTTTTCTTTTGAGTCAATTGCCGAACTTATTGGAAGACTTTGTGCCAACGGTGCAAAAGCTGGTATACGTGTTATTTTATCAGCACAAGAGCCAGAAAGTATATTTCAAAGTAAATCAGCTCCCAAAATATTCGCTAACATTACCACACGACTCATCGGGAGAATCCAAACATCTGCAGTAGACCCGTTTGTTAACCGATTCAAATATCCCTACGAAATTATCTCACGCAATAGTACCGAAGCTTTTTTCCCAAAACGGGAAAGTATTTACTCGCAGTGGTTACTTGATGATAATGGCAAACTGACTTTCTGTCGTTATTATCCTGCTTATTGCTTACTTGCAGCAGTAGCAAACAACCCAAACGAGCAAGAACTGCGTACTTTATTCCTCAACAAATATGCCAATAATCCAATGCTTGGAATGGTGAGATTTTCTGAGGCTTATGTACAGATGATTCGAGGAAATGAGTTAAGTGAAGAAGCGAAAGAACTACTTGATAAGAATAACCAAAAGCAATTGAAGGAGAAGTCAGGAGGAGGCAGTGCGGTGGACGGGTTCCCCGGCATAAAGCAACTGCCGTTCAGAAGTCAGGAGTCAGAAGAAAATGCTGTTCGCGCAGCGTGCCCTACGCGCATATACTGAATTCTTCTTACTCTCCTAAATACTGACTTACGAAATAGCTGAATTCTTCTTCTTATTCTTCTGAATTCTGACTGCTGTATAGCTGAATTCTTCTTCAATTCTTCTTCTTACTCTCCTGAATTCTGACTCCTGACTCCTGACTCCTAAATTCTTACAATTTCTCCACCAAATGTATGAAAATCAAGTTAAAGTTGAAACCGAGTAAAGTAGTCATAATTGGATCAGCGATTGGTCTGGTGACTCTGCTAAGTGCAGCCCCCAGTTATGCCTTCTCAGTGAAAGATTTTTTTAATGAGATTTTAGGCGAACTCAATAGCTATTTTGAAGAAACCAAAAACGAACTTACCGCAGTGATAAATGAAAGCTGGGGTGGGATGAAAGGGGAAGCAAAAACTGCTACCAACAACTCAACCGGAACTATGGGTTTACCAGACCCTGTAGAAAGTGCAGACAAACTAAAAGACCAACTCAAAGCGACGGGGAACTGGAACGAAAGCAATACTGTCGAGGGTGCAGTTTTTGCTGGTAACGAACTGGAACGCGAAACCACCCGTGCTACAGTTGAAAGCGTCCTGGGAGAAAAAGGGCAAGAACGTACCAAGAAGGAAATTGAAGCAACCCAACAAACAGTAGCCGACGCGCAAGATTTGGCAAACCAGGCTCAAGGTATGGATGCTTCGCAGAATATCCTCAAGGTAATCGCTGCTCAAAACGCCCAAATTGTCTCGATGTTGGGACAGTCCCGCACTGATGGACTGCAACAAAGGCACGACGCACAGCAAACTAACCTCATGTTATCCCAAATCGCCGAACAAGGCGCAAGCGATCGCCGCCGTCAAAATCTGATGATGGACGGTATCACCTCCCAATACATGGAAATCAGTGGGTTTAGCTCTCTCAAAACGACTGCTGGTAAATAGTTTGCTGTAATTAACGGTCATGTGGACACTCACTTCAAGTCGGGAAACTCGCCCACAGGGGTGTCCTTTCCATTGCACCAGATGACCTCCTCAGCATCAGGTAATTAAAGCACCATGTTAGAACATTTCATAATCGCCACCGACCCATTTTTTGGACAAGACATTCTCGAAAATGCTGCTGGCGGAGCGCAACTCGTAGCAGAAGGATTTAACGAACTTTGGCAGGAAACCCTCAACGGTAACTTGTATGGCTCGATGTGCAAGGTAGGACAGTTTTTTGCGATCGCCACTCTCACCCTGTATATGGTGGAACTTGGTAAAAACTTTATCAACCAAGAAGACATGAAGGCACTGTCAAGTTGGATATGGCCCATCATAGTTATTGCATTGTTGGCAAACAACGGCACCCTACTTAGAAGCGGAACCTTCACTATCAGAGGTTATATCAATAATGTTAATAATGATGTCATAAATTTTACCACTGCCGGAGCAAACCTTGAGGTAGCATTCAACCGCGCAGTTGGAAATATTGCCCTCCAACAGCAAGTCGGAGGCGCAATGGAAAGGTGTAGGTCAATTCCCGGTAGTACTCAAGATGCGATCGCATGTCTCCAACAAGCTGAACTCGAAATCAAAAAATCTGCGCCCGACCTATTTAAGGGAGAAGCACCAAGCGTTGGGAGTTGGGAATTTAACCCCCTTAAGTCCCTATCCGACGCCAAAGACGCACTCTCAAATCTTTCCCCAGGTCAAGTATTAGAAAAAGTCGGTAACACAATCACCAGTACCATTGGTGCAATGATTACTGGTTTTGTCGCCGTCATATTACTTGCCCTCAATAATGCGTACCAGTGGGGAATCGAATTTACCATGCTGCTAACCGCCCTCCTTGGTCCGCTTGCAGTTGGTGGTTCGTTACTCCCCTTTGGTGCTAAACCAATATTTGCCTGGTTAACGGGCTATTTCACCGTTGGAATGGCGAAACTTTGCTTCAACATCATTATCGGGTTGTGCGGACAACTCATTGCCAATTCCGAACAAAACCAACCTATGATATTTCTCCTTTTCGTCGGGTTAGTATCCCCCATTCTCGCATCAGCCCTGGCTGCTGGTGGTGGAATAGCCGTTTGGACGGGACTAGGTAAAGTCACATCATTTGGATCTGAAGTTGCAGCAGGAATTGCCACTGGTGGAGCAAGTACAGCAGCGACAGTAGCTATTAATACTACAAAACTTATCGCTTCAAAAACCAGAAAAAGATAATCAACCATGCTCAAATCAAAATCAAAATCACAGCCACTTCGCCTCCTTAGTTACGGACAATCTACATCAGCACCAGTTGCAATCACAACTACAGTAGGCGCAGCAGCAGGCATACTTTCTCTTTTATTACAATTTGTCAATTTTGGAGTAAATTCTGCTGCTGCCAAATACATGAAGGGCATGACATTTGTACAACTCCAAGATGGAACAACCGCAGCAGCTAAAACTCTTGGTCCAGGAGAAAGAACTAACGAAACTATTAAAACTTTTGTCACCAATAGCATGGTGAAGCTATTCAATTGGGATGGAATTATCAACACCGACGAAAATGGTAAGCTCATTCAAAAAGTTGATAAGGGAGTAGAAATCGAAACCGAAAATGGAGGTAGAAGAAAAATTCCCAGTGATGTTTGGGAAGCAGCATTTACTTTATCTGAAAACCAAGATTTTCGTGCCAGCTTCCTCAAAACACTAGCTTCAACAATTCCTGAAGGTATATTCTCAGGACAAGGTACAGTCACAATCGTCACCAACTACATCTCCGCACCTAGAAAAATATCTGAGGGTAAGTGGGAAGTTGATATTATCGCCAGTTTAGTTACATTCAATAGCGAAAGAAACAAAAGTAAAGGTTTACCTTTTAATAAAACAATAACTATTGCAGCAGTAGATACACCACAGAATCCACCCCAAACTACTGATATTGCTCAAAAAGTATACAAAGCAAAAAATTCTGGTTTAGAAATCATTCAAATTATCGATTATGAACTTGGTAAAAAGAAATAATAATACGACAAATTAATTTTTATTAATCTCTTTCAATCAAATAATTATGTCACAGTTGCAAAACGACATTCAAGACAGCGTTAGTAATAACGGGAATTCACAACCAGCTAATTCGGTTGATGCACTCTTACCGTTAGATGAGAAATTAGTGAAAAATCCCGAATCCGAAGATAAATTAGAACCAGAAGAGGGGGAAGAGGAAGAAAACCCCGCAGCTGTTCAAACCAAACACGACTTTGTAACTTCTCCCTGGTCAAGACTTGGTATTATTGGAGGTGCATTTGGAGTAGGTTTTCTAGTCATGTTTGTCGCCCTTAACGGCATGATGAACAGTGGCAGCAATACTGCCCAAACTCCAGTTGCAATTTCCTCTCCTACTCCCACATCCACACCATTTGAAAAGAAAGACGGGGATGTTTATGCAAAACTAGCGCTCGCTAAGCAACAGCAAGAACTTGAAACACTGAACGGTAAAGAGGAAGAAACCAAAGAAAATAAGACTGAACAAAAAACTCCAAATAAAGAAAAACAAGCCTCAGCTACCACCAACATAAACACTAACAAAACAGCAAGTCAAATTAGAGTTACTCCGCAACAGACACCTCCCCCTCCTAAGAGACGGGTATATCAGGAACCAAACCCTGAAGGCGAATACAGAGCGACGAGGCGCAGTGCGGTACTCGCATCTCGTTCCATCGAACCCAAAAGTCCAACTGCAACTAAAGATCGAATAACCCTACCAATTAGTAGAAATAATAATGCGATTGCCTTTGGCAGTGCGCGGAGCGCAATCACCCTTGGCGGCTCCTCAAAAAGCATCGCACGCACAGCCTTATCACCCACCAGGGGTAGTATGTTAGGAACACCGAAAGACCCCCTCGCCGAACTCGAACGCCTTCGTAACTTAGGAAGTATCGGTAGGGTTGAATATACCAGCGCTGACAACACCACCATTGCAAGCAAGGTAAGTGAAGAGGAAGTACCGAATGGTGATGAAACACCCCGCCGTCGCCGCAACCGTCGCAGTGAAACAAGCGTTGAAAACACAATCAACAGTACACCCAACAACACAGGGGAAGTTGAAGAACTGCGTCCCCGGTGGAAACCAACTAACAATACAGTCGAGTTGACTGCATCTTATAGCAAGCAAACCCAACTCGCTTCTGCTAACTACCTGAGTGATGAAGTCCAAATTTTAGAGGAAAGACAAACTCAATATTTAGTAGTAGGTTCTTCCGCAAGCGCTACCCTAGTTACTCCCTTGATACTTGCCCAAGGCAGTGCAAATAACAATATCAGGTTTGTTGCTCGCCTAGATGAACCAATCAAAAGTAATACAGGTGGAATAGCCATCCCTGCTGGCACCCAGGTAGCAGTTGCTATGACTGGTGTAGATAGTGGATTTAATATCACCGCCTCAGTCAGCGCCATACTCAAAGATGGTACCGAATACCCCATCTCCCCTGGCGCAATCTCAATCCTGGGTAAAGGTAACAATCCCCTTATTGCCCGTCCCTACAAAGATAAGGGTGGTGAAATTGCTCTTGGTGACGCCACTCTCGGTACTATCGCTGGACTTGCAAAGGTGGGGGAAATTATCAACCAGCCTGAAGAAATAACCGAAGATTTACTGTTCGGTGGTAGTCGCACCCGTTCTAGAGGCAATAACCGCAATATCGCAGGTGCATTTTTACAAGGTGCATTCGGCAAAGTTGCTGAAACTATGGGCAGCCGCACTCAAAAGGCTACTAGTGAAATTACTAGCCGTCCCAACATCTGGTATGTACCTGCCAATACCAAAATTTCTATTGTCGTCAATCGCTCTATCAAACTGTATTAAGCCGTGAAAGCTAGATATTTATTTGGTTTAAGCTTACTTTTCTTCAGCGCGAGCGCACCCCTCGTACTACTTATACAAACCGCTACAGCAGGTATCGTAAGGCAGGTGCAAGCATCCCAGGTATCAGGAGAAAAAGCGACTGGGCAAACAGTTCAGGTATGGGCGGGACACGGGGTATCCATCTCGTTTTACCGCACCGAGGAAGTTATTAAAAAAATCTGGTTGGATGACCCCTCTAAGTTCGTAATTGACGTGGATGGATGTCTGGAAGGATTAGGGAGATGTTCAAGAGAGGGAACAGGAGCAGGACTTATTCACCTTCGCCGCATCGAAACAGTAAAAATCCCCGGCTTGCCACAAGCTACCTACGGCACACATCTCACTGTAATCACTGAATCTGGAAGTACCAAAAAATCCTATCACTTTCGTATTATACCCGGCACGGGAAAACCCGAATACAGCCAGTTAGAAATTATAGGCGATTCAAGCAATGACCGGGAACTCAGACAACCAAAAGCTGATTACACCGCCATATCTGATAGCAAGTATATCGCCAAAGGAATGCAGTTTGCACTTTCCAAACAGTGGATAACCAGCGATACCCCGCTGTGGGAAAGACTAACCAAACTCGTCGAGTTGCGATCGCAAGGAGAAGAACTCACTATCGCTGCAACCAACGCCGGAGTATCGATGCAATTAGTTGAAAAGCTCATGCTTATGGGTGGAAAACGCTTGCTAGAGATGCCCTCTCCCAAACCTGTAGAAACAAATACAGCAGAATTCAGGAGTCAGAAGTAGAAAGGGCTTAGAGTCTGCCTTTTAGACCTCAGTACTGTACTTCATTTACTTGCAATGTGCTGTAATACTCAACCTACACCAAAAAAGCTAGTTGTTGAAAAGTAATAAAGATTATGGAAACTAAAGATTTATTGACAGACAATTCCAGATTTAAAGTAATAAATATTACAACAGAAACAGTACAGCCACAAACAAGTGCTATCCAAGTCAACTCGGAGATAGTTGCAATCGTCCCAGTTACAACCACCAATGACAACCCTCCTAAAAATGAACTAAGTAAAGGGTATCAATGGCGCGAACAAAAAATGAACACTTGGCGCTACCTCATGGTTGCTGGTATGGTAGCAGGACTCGCCCTGCACGGGTTAATTAGATTCGGGGGTAACTACAATATCGGCAGTCTCGTATTTGGGGATAAAGCTGTCGCAGCTACACCAACGAATGTTTCAAATTTGAGAGAAGTTGCTGGGGGGATACTCCCTCCAGCAAACTTCGGGAACACTTCAGCAAACCTCTGGTCGAATGATTCAAATTTGAATCATTCGACCAAACAAGCTAAAACACTGAAAAAACAACCTCTTGCGGTCAAGTATGTGAATGGAGTGCCTGTCCCTGACTGGAGCAAAATTAACTTTGATAGCATGAAGTTTTCAAGTGCAGGGGAAGTCGAATTTCCTAACATTAAAGACCTAAAACTTAAAGGAAAGCGTGTTTGGAGCGCAGGACAGTCACTTGCTGAGGTAATGCAGTTGGGAGATTTTGAGGCAACAGAATTCAAAATCGAAAATCTTAACCTCACTCAAATCTCAAGAATAACGGGTACCAGCCTCAAAAATCTCAAACTATCAGACTTTGAGACATTCAAGTGGCAGTCACTCGGCGACTTAGCTTCAGCTATCCCAGAATTATCCAAATTAGAAGTTGCCGATATTCCAGCAATTGATGATTTAGTTACTAAAGTCACAGGGGATGCAACAAGCAGTCTGACTATAGGAGAAGCACTCGAAAGTTACCCCAAACTTGAAACCGCCGAACTTGGCAAATACCTCAAACTTGATAAATACAAACTCACCAGCATTCCCGGTATTGAAAAAGCCGCCCTCAAAAAGTTTAATAACTGGGAAAATACTATTATTGGCAAGGTTCCGGGATTGGGAAAAGTACCATTCGACCAGTTACCTGGAGTACCCGTACCCGATCTCAGCTATATCGGTAAGGTAGATATGGTACTTAAAGAGGTAGAAAACGGCAGGTGGAAATCAATATCGGGTAGCGAGCAAGAAGGATTTAACGTTCCCTGTTATAACAAAAAATGCGCCCACATCGAAGTAGCTGGAAGCGATATCCTCACTGGTGCGGCATGGATGTCAGGCAAGTTCCAAAAAGTCAAGGGCGGGTTCGGTATCCTTGGCAGCGTAAACGTTGGGAAAGAACCAACCGGAAGACATCCCTTTGGTAAATCATTCAAACAAGTCATTTGGGATGTCAACGAAGCTGACGGAAGTATAACTACCGCGATGTTCTTCCGTTTCTGCAAAACAATCCCCTTCGTTGGTCGCACCTGCACGCCCTACTTTATCGGTCCCGTTCCATTCTTCAACTATAGCGAGATGGACCCAATTATCTTAGGCACACCCCTCACAGTGCCTAAAAAACCAACTCCGTAAAAGTTTAGTTAACAAACAAGAGCGCAACACAAAAGACTTCTCCATAAATTAAACATTAGTTCAGACAGCGCAATGCTTTGAGATTAGTTTTCAAAGATGTCTAAAGTAAAAAGTCACGATGCGGCGATCGCTCGCTGCAAGGGGAGTGCTTTGTACCTGAGTCGCTACGGGCAGACTCTCCCTTAGAGTCAATCTCAAGTTTTCCTCTTTAAACACCATAAAGAGAAATATGCAATCCAAAAGTATATTTTTTCATACCAATTTTTATGTATAACTTATATTTCGCCACAGCCAAAACCGTTAAAGTTAAAACTGCTACAGAAACTAAACCTTCGTCCGACTATGACTTTAGCAAATATACCAACCAACTAATGTCTCCCCAAGGACTAGCACTCGCTGGGGGAATATTAGCACTATTTCTCCTACATATATTCTCTGGAGGTAAGAAAGGCAAACTTGCTACCAGCTATTGGGGTGGAGGAAAAGAAACAGCACGCGCCAAGAAAAAAGCCATCAAGCAAGTCACCTCCCCCAAGTGCGATAGCGCTAGCTTGTATATCGGAGTACATAAGTACAAGGGACAAAAACTACCCAAGGGGAGTGGGGGGACACCTATGTATGTACCCGATGTTCAAAGAGGTACAGCCGTCATTGGGGCACCTGGTAGCGGTAAATCCTTCTCGGCAATCAACCCCATGCTTTACTCAGCTATCGACCAAGGTTTTGGTATTGTTCTATACGATTTTAAATACCCCAGTCAAGCCAAAATCGCCAGTTACGCAAAATCAAAAGGGTATGAAGTACACGTCTTTGCTCCGGGTTTTCCTGAATCTGAAGTATGCAACCCCATCGATTTCTTGCGCGACAGTGGCGATGCTGAAACTGCACGGCAGTTGGCTACAGTCATCAACAAAAACTTCCGTATGCTTGGTGGTGGAAACGAAGACGCATTCTTCGGTCCTGCGGGTGACCAGCTAACCCAAGCAATTCTCATGCTCACCAAAGAGTTTGGGGAGTTTGCCGATATCATGACCGCAGCAGCTATTCTCTCAAGCGAGAAGATGGTCGAACGCCTAATGGCAGCAAGTCTTAATCCGTGGATACGGATAGCCTTCGGTCAATTATTTAGCTCCAGCGGAAGTGAAAAAACCATCGCGGGTATTGCTGGTACCGCCTCGCTCATGTTTACGCGTTTCATGGCAAAGAACACGCTTGGCTGCTTTGTCGGCAAAACTACCCTACCATTAGAGGTAGGCAAGAAACAGATGATTATCTTCGGACTTGACCGCGAACGCCGCGATGCAGTTGGTCCGCTTATGACTTCAATTTTACATATGACCGTCGCCCGCAGTATTGCCAAAAAGAGAAAAGAAACTGGTCCACTTGTAGTTAGCGTTGACGAACTGCCATCGATTTTTCTCCCAGACCTATTCAAATGGCTTAACGAATCCCGAAGCGAAGGATTCTGCGGAATTCTCGGATGGCAGAACATGGGGCAGTTGGAGAAAATTTATGGCAAGGAAATCTCAAAAGCAATCCTCGGTGCTTGTGGCACCAAGTTTGTATTCAACCCAGGTGAAGAGGAATCTGCAAGAATTTTTAGTGCTTACCTCGGTGAAGAGGAAATTAAATATAAGCAGAAATCCCGGTCAACTGGAGGGGGAAAAGCTTCAACATCTATCTCAGAACAAGAGAAAATCAGAAAGCTTTTTGAACCCGCTCAATTTCTCAAATTACCACCCGGTAAATGCGTATTTATCAACCCTGCCTACGACAACAACAAGGAAGGTTCTGTACCAATTTTAAAAAGTATTAAAGTCCCAAAATATATCATCTCGCTAGAGTCAGAAAACGGGAATAATTGGGATAAACTTATCACAAAACTTGCTCGAAAAAGTACCCAAAAAAGACCAACTCAAGAAGATTTGGATATCAGGGTCAAAGAGGTAGACAAGCGTTTCCCCATTCCTCAAGCACCTGTACAAGCAGGAAATGCACCATTACCTGTGGATAGTTACAAAGAATTTTTCTCATAATTTTTTATAAGTATTGGAATATAAATTAGCAAATCTCAAAACTTATCTAAATGGAATTGTTAATGAAATAAATGTTTAGAAAAACATGATTTTGATAATATCCTAGTCTATCACTACGACAGCAATAATCTAGATAATATTTGTCGTGATAATTTTTTAAAAATGAAACTAAAGCATTATTACTAATCATTAGATTGTAATAATTCGGGAGCCAGAAAGGGCTGCGCCCTTGCACTCTACAGGAGTCAGAAGGGTTAAAAAATCAGAATAACATTTGATGAAATGAATATACCAAGAATCATAGACTCCTTATAAATTCTGACCCCTTCGGGGTTCGCCAGTCGCTCATGGGGGAAACCACGCCAGGTCGCACAACGGGGGGAACCCCCGCAAGCGACTGGCTCCCCAAGACCGCGCTGGCTCACTTTTGACTCAAGAAGTGCTGAATTTTTACATTAGATTACCAATACCACCATGTTTGATCCACAACAACAACGAATAGCAGATAATTATCTTCAAGTAGCTGATACTGCTGGTAAAGCAGCCTTGGAATTAGCCAAAATCTTGATTAACACTTTTAAAAAGATTCAAGAAATACTTAAAGAACGGGAAGAAATAGATAAAATCGCAGTCGAGGTTGGCAAGGATACTTACAACCTCGTACCCGATGAAACTACCCCTGGGGCTTACAAATGGGAAAAGGTAGATTTAAACCAGGAGGTAGGTAGTAGAGACACAGTAGTCTTCATGCCGGATATGTACATGGATAATGTACAGTACAGCATGACAGTTGAATATAATACACAAAACGAACCTAGCAAATATCAAGCACAAACTATCGCCGCCCTAATTGTACAAGACGTACCTGATTTAGGTGATAATTACACCACAGATTACGAACCTGTTATCAAGATAACTGCCTATACTGAATCAGGCGAGAAAACTATCATTTACGAACAAGATTCAAAAGGTAAATGTCGAATAAACTTAGTCACAGAAAATCTCTCTCAAGATGAAATTATAGATGTAGCTTACGAACCAATCGTAAAACTACTACCTCCTTCATCTGATATGATTCCAAATTATCAATCTCCCATTTTTTTAGAATCTAATAGTAATTTTCAGTATGAACGGAACGTAAATAATCAGCTTTTTAAAATTCTAATAAACCAACTCAAACATCTATCCATAGTAGCAAATGATAAAATGTCATCGCAACTGTTAAATAATAACAAAATGGAAGAAGATGCAACATATTTAATGACTACTGATGCCAAAGATATTCAATCATTAGAATATACTCCAATAGAAGATGCACCGCCGTCAGAAGAGACAGTTGTGTTTCTAGAAGATATAGATATTAGCAATCCTCCAGATTTTGATGATGCACCAGATGAAGATGAGAAAATTATTGTGGTCATTCAGAATAATGAGGAAACAGAATTAATAGATAATACTGGTGCAACATTTCTATCAAAACCAAGTAATCAGATAGATAACCAACCTTCAAATATTGAAAATACTAACTCCATAGTATTAATCATATCAGAGAAAGCCGAAGAGAAGTTTGAAGAATCTGTCATCAACAACCTTCAGGAAGAGGTAGAAAATCATGAAAATTATACTTCCGAAGAAAAAATTACTAATAATAAGAAACCTGTTGAAGAAGAAAGCCCAAGCAGAACTCCGAAAAGAGAAAATTTGGAGGAAGAGGAACAATATACTGGTCAATATACTTACCAACAAGCAGCCAACTCCGAGGGGGTAGAACCGCAAGCGCAACAGTGGGCACGTCAAGTAGAAGTACCAGTATACGAGATAAAAAACAAACGAGCAGAAAAAGAACGTTACAACGGCGAAAACAAAGATATTGTCCAAGCTGCAACCGAAATGTTGAAAAAATATAAAACCATCGAGCAAGATGGTTCTCGTATTTACAGAAGTGATGCTTTTGTAATTCGGCAAGAAGGGGATACCATCAGCATCCACCGCCGCAGTGACGAACTTCAGGGTTGGAACAACTCCTTGATAGAGTTTAAACCTGGTAAGGCAAACAAAGAACCCAAAATCACCAAACAGCCTAAAGAAATGTTAGGGGTAGAACGTCAGGAATTTTTGATGGTAAACGAACACCTCCAGGATAAGGGTAAACTACCTGACTTGAATTCTTCAGATATCCGGGATGTGGCAAATACACTTGGTTCTCTTGCGCCTGCTGGTACTATCAAAACTCTTGAGGTATTCAAACAAAACGAGATGCTGGATACTCTCAACAACATACTCCTGACAGCAGGGAAGGATGAACTCGCCGTAGGAGAATTTACCATTAAACGCACCCGTGATCCTCAAGGAAAAAAAGCCAGCCTGCAACTATTTAAAACCACCGAGGAAAGAGGTACTCAGGAACTTGTCCGGTTTGATCTGACTAAAACCGAAGCTGGCATTACCAAAGAAGTCAGTAAAATGAATATCTCTGACTACGATATCAACCAAATGAAGTTTATTGCCCAAAACGCCCAAAAGCTTAACCTAGAACAAATCTTCGGTAACGAACAGCCTACCGCCGCACCCGCACCCACACCCAAAGAACAACCAATACAAGCAGCCATGCATATCCCCGTTAAAGTTCACCCCTATATCGCCGAGGAATGGGCAAACATGGTCAAGTATGGTGGTCCTGACTGGGGAGGGGCGATGAACCAGGGTAATGCAGAAATTCAAGAGCGCATAAAAGACAACGACGGCAAGTTGCCAATTGCTGAGCAGCGGGAAATGTACTTCAAAATTTTGACCTACAAGACTGATAAAGCCCAGAAAAGGGGTGAACAAGTCGTAGATTTTGTTCCTCTCAAGGATATTATGAATGACTTACAAACATGGCGCGCTCAAGAAATCAAAATACAGTATACCCCTACAGAACATATCTCCTCCCCCCAACGCCAAACCGTCGCTACTGTTACACCTAACGTCAAGTCAGCAGGAGTGGAATTTTGACACTCTCTAGGAAGACAGCAGGGAGATTTTAAGAAATTGCTCCCAATTCACTATGTGAAGCACTCATGCTTCAAAAATACAGTATTTTGTGATCGCCAAGAAAGTACTTTTTGCGGTTGAAATCGATATTCTTGAGGACAAGCCCAACTCGATTGAAGTCACTGTGTAAGCAGAACAATCAGCAAAAGCGACGCTCACCTTTGCGTATCATTCAAGTTAAAACTTCTACAAATGTGGTGATTGCACAGAGCGCAGCACCCTACTCCTTAACCGTCACCACCAACTCTTGCAACAGAGCGTCATTCACCTGCTGCAAATGTTCGTTTGAATTCTCCATTACATCAAAAGCCTGCTGCACCGTGTTCCTGATTTCTGCTGGCAGTGCTTCAAACTTGTCTGCGTTAAGAATGACGATGCGACAACCAGGATAGGGCATGAAGTCGCTAAACGGTTCCATGCCAGCTTCAATTAGAGTTCGGGAAAGTTCAATGATGGGATGACACGGTTTGTTGTTGTCCTCGGCGCAGTTGATTTCCCCAGCAAAATACCCGCACAACCAGCTGCAGATGTCGGTGTCGTCACAGAATGCTGTCAAACAACCCGCCACCACTTGCTTATTTAAGTTAACAGACAGATTGTCAAATATTTGGTCAAGCGCTTCTGGATTGCGTTTTTGGCAGTAACGCACCGCTTGCTCAACTAACTTATCGGTTTTTGTGGATCGGGGTTGCCCAAAGCCTTTGGCAGACATGGTACTCTCGCTCAATTAGAAGTTAAGGGAATTGTAGCCCAGTGCGATCGCGCTTCTTGCTCTGTTAAAATCATCACAGCTTGACTCATCGACTCAAACAAGTCATGAATCTTTTCTACGTTTTCAGAAATCGGTTGGATTAGCACCTGTCGGCTCAATACCCGGTACAGCCTACCATCTGCGCTTATCAAAAAACTCCGTAGATAAAATTGTAACTTTTGTATATAAATTACCATTTAAGCGTATGAAGAAAGTTTGGAACAATCAATCCCATGATCGCGCTAACGGATCAATTGGTATATCTGGATCAATCTCAATCACAGTGATTTTGGCATTCTCAACCACCGTATTTCCCATAATCGTATTGTGCATTGCCTCAAACTTTGATTCTTCAGAAGCAATGCGTTCGTAGTGCAAAATGACATGATAATGCTTGGCAATTGGCTCTGAGCGAGTCTAATCGTTCCACTGTGTCCCAATCTATATTTTGTCGTTCTTGAGCCATCTGGCGATACTCCGAGGCTAGCTGCTCTAAGGCAATTGCAATCGCGTGTTCCTTTGTTTGACCGTAGCATTGCAAATTTTCTTGTGAAAAATCACCCAAATCCGGTGACATCTGACAAATGTAGTGTCCATTGTCTTGAGGCAGCACTGTGATCGTAATAGTTCCAGTTATGCTCACAGGGTTCACGTCAGTCATATTAACCGTGCTGACAAATTTAGGAGAATATGCTCATGGTTAAATTGTAAGCGATCGCCCTACTGTGACTTTTCACGTTTGTGTTTTTCGATTTCGGCGATATCAGCTGTTTCGATTTGGTGCGCGCAAACGCTTGAACCTACTTTAACACTCTACATCCAGTGGGGTCGCCGATGCTAAAGAAGGTTCGATATATAAAAAGTTACACTTAATTTATTAACAATGACGGGAAATCAGTTAATGTACGATTATGCTGTGATAAGCAAAGCTTGCTGCCAAAGGCAGATCGCACTTGCAGGTATCCTGGTTAAACTCCTAGTTGCCGTAACGTTAGGCTAACTGTCCGTACCAGAGTAATGAGTATGGCTAAAACTAAGAAATCAGAAAACGTTCCCAACGCGATGCAAGAAAAGTTCAATGGCATTGTAGCGATAACGGATGATTTTGCCAAACAACATTTGAACGATGAATATGCCCAGTTACTCCGCTTTGCGACAGCAGCTTTATGTCGCAAGAAACCATCTCCACTAGCAAAGGGTAGGGAGAAAACTTGGGCTTGTGGGATTACTCATGCTATCGGTATGGTCAATTTTCTCTTTGACCCTTCACAAGACCCCCACATTAGTGCCAAGGAAATTTATCAGTGGTTTGGTGTGAACCCTAGCACCGGGCAGTCGAAATCAAAACAGGTACGAGATACCCTGGATATGCATCAGATGGACCCTGATTGGTGTCTCTCCAGTAAGTTAGACGACAACCCCATGACTTGGATGATTTCTGTTGATGGATTTATCTTGGATGCAAGGTTTACACCCCGAGAAATTCAGGAAGTAGCATATACACAGGGCTTAATTCCTTATATTCCGGACAATGGTGAATCGGAGTATATTGGTGACAAGCAAGCATCACCCCATCATGAAAAAGCAGTGAACCCTTCTCCAAATGCACTATATGTGCTGGATGTGTTTTTAATTGACGGTCCAATTACTGAAGAATTTATTGCGGAGAATTCAGTGGTGTCTCGAACAATTGAGATTAAAGGCAGCAATACTTTAGAGGATCTCCATAAAATTATCTTCAAGGCATTCGACCGCCAAGAAGAGCATATGTACGAATTTCAAGTGGGAGGAAGTGGCCCGCAAGATCCAAATGCAAGACGGTACTGCTTGAAACAAGCATTTTCAAGTTCCGGTTTGACACAAACGCCTACAGGGGATGTGTCTAGTACTTCAATTGCTTCGCTGGGCTTATCTATTGATGAGGCTTTTGGTTACTGGTTCGATTTTGGTGATGATTGGTGGCACCAGATTAATGTAACAAACATCGTAGACAAGGCTCAATCGGGCAAGTATCCCAGAATAACTAAGCGGGTTGGGGCTAGCCCTCCTCAATACGCGGATTTTGAGTAGGAGAAAAAGCGTAACGAACAAATTATCTTTTCTCCTACGCTACTCAACAGGACGGTCTTGTTCTTCGGAGTATGTCACTTAACGATATTTTTATACAAGCTCAATTTTTAAAGAAAGATTACTAAATATGCGTCGTCGAACTATTGACATTGGAGAAAAGTTTGGTTATTGGCAAGTCATTGAAAATAAAGGGACAGAAATACTATGCCAGTGCACAGCATGTGGAACAAGAAGAGAAGTATTTAAGTTTAATCTTCTCAACGGCAAAACAAAAAGCTGTGGATGCATTAAAAAAGGAAATCTTTTAGAAATAGGAGAAACCTTTGGCAAGTTAACAGTAATTGATAACCAAGAAATACAACAAGCAGGTAGATTTGTAAAAGTTCTAGTACTTTGTAGCTGCGGAATTGAGAAATATGTCTATAAGCATAGCTTAATTGCTGGTAATACCCTAAGCTGTGGCTGTGGAAGAAAGAAGCCAATCAAAATCACAAGCGAAAACCCAAGAGAATACCACTCATGGAACTATATTAAACAAGTTTGTTATAACAAGAAACACCCCTTTTATAAAAAACATGGCGGTTGTGGAATCGAAGTACATCCAGATTGGAAAGATAATTTTAACCAATTCTTTTTAGATATAGGAACCGCTCCCAATAATACAATTATCGCCCGTATCGATCCCACTGGGAATTATGCACCTGGCAATTGTTTTTGGAGCAACCGCAAAAAATATTGGCAAGAACTCGAACGAGCAGAAATCAACAAATTTATCAAAAGCTTTTACACCAGTACAGGTCAAGACAAAAAGGTAAAGATATCTGAATCAACTATTCGCCTGATACTACTGGAACACATGAACGGGGAGGCCAATATAAACAACATTGCTCGCAAATTTAACATCTCTAAAGATGATGTATTAAATATAATTATTAATATTTGACACTCGTCGATCAAGAAGACCTATCAGTAGCGCGTCATTAACATTGTTAGATCATGATTCGTCTATTTCACGAGATTCGCCTGTTTCTGCCATTGCGCCTGTTTCTTTGTACGTTGTATACTTAAGCAAGATGGCAATCCTAAAAGACAAAACCTATGGCTACGCTTCGCCCATCTGATCCTCTCATTCCTACTCCCGAAGTCGCTACCATGGCTGAAGCGGCGTTGTATTCTCTGGGACAATTTCTTGACAATCCACCCGACAAGATAACACTCGCAATCATCGAACCGCCTCTTGCGAACGCGGAAATCACTCTTTCAGGCGACATGTTTCGGCTTGTAACCGAAGTCCTAAAGACGATCAGCAAAGGACATCCGGTCACCATCCTACCTTTACAGGCAGAACTCTCGACACAGGAAGCTGCAGACATACTCAACGTCTCACGTCCCTATTTAGTCAAACTACTCGACTCTGGAACAATCCCTTCTCGTAAAGTCGGAGTCTATCGGCGCGTACTCGCCTCTGATGTTTTACAGTATAAGCAACAGAACGAAGCAGCTCGCCATCAAGCGCTCGACGAGTTGACAAAACAGGCACAGGAACTCGACATGGGATATTGATGGATGTCTGTTGCCGTTGCCCTCCTTGATGCATGTGTCTTGTATCCTGCTCCTTTACGCGACTTCCTTATGCGTCTTGCCACCACTGGTAGTTACAAACCTCGCTGGTCGGCAATGATACACGATGAATGGATACGCAACGTCTGTGCAAATCGGCCTGACCTCTCACTTGCATACTTGGAACGCACGCGCACCTTAATGGATCTGCATGTCGAGGATGCACTTGTAGAAGGGTACGAAACCATTATTCCTACACTGTCACTGCCAGATGCTGACGATCGCCATATCCTTGCAGCCGCAATTGTCGGTCAGTGTGACACCATCATTACCTTCAATTTAAAAGATTTTCCTCAAGAGACGTTAGCCCCCTATCGGATCGAGGCTGTGCATCAGTCATGCGTTTGTCATGCGCTGCATTGAAGTATCTCTGGATGCGGTGTATCGTACGGTACTCCGACAGCAACAAGCGCTCAAAAATCCGACAAAGACACTTGAGGAGGTGTTGTCAGCACTAGAACGAAACGGATTGAAAGACACTGTCCGCACGTTGCGCTCTCATCACATAAGTATACGTCTTAGCGATTGATGATGCTCTATTGCAGAGATTGTGGAATACGCTCATCACCGTACTTCTGCTGATGCCAATACGGATAGATCGGTGGTGTAGCGCTGACTGAACGGAGTCGTTTCAATTCGTCCGGTGTCAACTCCCAATTTGCTGCACAGAGATTATCTTTGAGTTGCTGCTCCAGGGCGGGCTCCAATAATGACCGATGTAATACCAGGTTGACGCAAAAGCCAATTGAGCGCCACCTGAGCAACGGTGACTCCACGGTTACGAGCTATTTCATCCAAAACTTCTACAATATCTTGAACCCTCCCCGCGAAGACAGCGACGGGGATTCACGCCACATCCTCGGTTGACTTTTTGCTCGATTCAGCTATCTGTTTTAAAACGAATGATGGTTTGGTACTCCGGGGCATATTTAATCACCTCCTTGCTTTGTGCTATCCTCTACTTAGAATACCGTACCAGTTCTGAATATGTCAACAGGGAAAGGAATAAAGAGGACAAGAAATCAACCAGCACTTCACTCTGAGCTTAAAGAATCTCACAGAATTCACCTCACGCCTACAGCATGGAGTAAATTGCAAAAAATGGCAGCAGTTAAAGGAACAAGCATAAGTGAACTTGTTGAGGGTTGGGCAAGAGAAAGCGATATTGACGGCGAATAAATTCGCCCGTGCCGGCATTCCACCCCGACATAAATGACGTACCTCGGTCAAGAAATTAAATGAATTGACCGAGGTACTTCGGGGCTATCTGCCTCCCGCGTTATTTTAGGTATGCTTTCTCCACGTCGCTAACCGTTCCAATATCACCAAGCGTCGCCCGCCGTGTCCCTTCTGGTTCTGGTTGACCGCGACGGTACTTACCGGTGAGGAAACCGATCCTGCAAGAACTCATTAAAGTTCAAATTCAGAATTTCTGGATGGAAAAGCCTGAAATTGCCTTTGCCGCGCGACAGCTATCTGAGCAGGTGTGTCATATTGAGTAGCTTTGGTTCCAAGTTTTAGCTCTTCAGCAAGGGTCAAGCCATCACCATCAGCATCACTCTCCAGTACTCGTGCTATCACATCTGCCGGAGCAATCTGCGCCAACCTAGTCAAAGCCATTACCACAAATTCGTTCGACGCATCACAACTGTCTAGAAATTTAACAAAGTTAGTGGCATCTTGCTCCGTCATCTTGGCAGGATTTTTTATCCCCCCTTCAGCAAAAAAATCATTGTACAGGGCAATTTCGTTATCATTAAATTTCTCTTGTTTCGCCCGCTCAATTACCAGATTAACTTGAGAATTCTGCTGAAATTTCATAAGTAAATATCCACACACAATCCAGATTAACCTATACATTTCAATCGTCAAGTTCATCTTATATTTTCTTAAAAATCACTCATAATTATAAAAAATAAAAAAAAGTCAACTCTATTTGCCTTGAAAATACGAGGAGTTAAAATCATAGTATATGTATCGTACCCCCTCAAAATTTCGGGGTAGGGAGTCATTCTGGAATCCACGACCAACCAAATGGATTAGAATCAGATTTTTCCCAAATAATACTTCCCAAAGAAGGAATATCTCCAAACGGTAAAAGTCAAACCACCACTATCACTAACGCTTACTTGTTATAAACAACAAGTAGGTAATTTTTGATGAAAAACCGACCAGAGTGGTTACAACCAAGCCGTAGCATCTATTCCAAGCAGCACGGAATAATTCAAATTAGCACAATCATCGGTAACAACCTTTATTTCAGAAAAGGAAATATCAGCCAAATTATCTTCAATTGGGAAGAAGAGATAGAGCAAGGAAATCTTACTACAGTTGAAGATGCGCCATCTCTAAAAAATTTAATATATCAAGAAATAGCAACCGAACTAGAGGGTAGAAATAAACTTGCCTACTGCGATGTGATTCCCGAACAAGCAGCAAAGAGTCAACCGATACCAGAAAACATTCATTCAGCAGTCAATAATGCACTCATCCAATTAGGAATAAATCAATTATACTTCCACCAAATTCAAGCATGGTCAGCATACAATCAATCATCAGATATAATTCTCGAAACTCCAACAAGTAGTGGGAAATCAATATCATTCCTACTTCCCGTTATTCACGAATGTCTCAAAGGCAATTCATGCATCATTTTCTTCAACCTTAAAGCCCTAGCATTTGACCAAGAGGAGAAAATAAAGGAGTTCATCAACCTTCTACCAGAGTCTATTCGCCCTGCAATTCTCAATATTAATGGCGATACTCCAGCTCAAGAACGTAAAAAACTCTATACACATAAACCTTCGATTCTTTGTGTCACACCCGATGTTTGGAATCATGAACTTACCAACTACCAATTTGATAACTACAACTTCATTGAAACACTACGCAAAATTTCCATAATCGTAGTAGATGAAGCTCACTTCTACAGCGGAATCTTCGGTGCAAACTTTGCTCTACTCAACCGTCGCACCCAACTAATGATAGAAACAGCTGGAGGGAATTTATCTAAACTAAAGTATATTTACGCCTCAGCTACCATCAACAACAGTCAAGAGATAGCCCAAAAGATTTCCAATCGTAGAGAAAATATTACGGTAATTAACCAAAATGGTGCAAGAAAAGCTGAAACCACCTTTATCAGTCTTAAACCCCAGAACAGTATCCTGTACACAACTGCTCAAATAGCAGCTTTACTCGTCAGTAAAGATGTAGTAGGAATCTGCTTTTGCGACAGTCGGGAAATGGTCAAAACCCTAACCCAAACTATCCGCAAAATATTAAGCGAAAATGGGTTGTCTCAAAATACTATTTCTGCATTTTACGCCAACTTGAAAAACAACCAAAGGAGAAAAATAATTGCAGATATCAAATCCGGAGAAGTGAAATTCATTGTCTCAACGTCTGCTCTCGAAGCTGGTTTAGACCTGGGATGTATAGATGCTGTTCTCATTTGCGGGTATCCTGGCAGTATCTTATCCTTCCGCCAAAGGGCAGGTCGTGCTGGCAGAAAAGAAGAAGGACTGGTGGTATTTATCCCCTCCAGACAATCAATCTTGGACTCGTACTACTCGAAACATCCCAACCGACTGCTAACCGATCCGCCGGAGGTCATCAATTTTAATCCGAATTTTGAAAATCTACTCACGTGGCATATCTTAGCCTGCTGTAAGGAATCACGCCCGACAATCAATCAAATTATCACGCATTTCGGGCAGTCAGGACTTGCGATCGCAAACCAACTCATTAATGAAAATAAGCTTGTATACAGCTTCAACGGTAAGCTAGCGTGCGCCCGTCATCTAGGTTACATACACGGCGATATCAAAATTAGGGGGAGCAGAAACAACAATATCAACTACATAAATACCTCAAACGGAGAGGAATTTGAACAAAGTGCAATCAACACTGCCTTAAGAGAGGTATACCCTGATGCAATTTATACAGCCCAAGATTTTGATGGCAACCCTGTTTGGTATAAATCATCAGAGTTAAAAATCAAAGAGGGACAAGCTTTTCTCAAGCCTATTGGACAAACAAACCTATTTACGCGCCCTCAAGGAGTCATTAAATTTGAGGAGGTTAAAACTACTAGCAAAGCAAAGTCAATCAAACTACCAAGGGGAGTGATAGAACTCACACCTAAAATATGTAAAATATCTGAGTCGATTACCGGATACAAAATATACAATCGGGAGTCAAGATGGACTTGTCCAAATCAAGATTGTAGAAACCACAATCAATCTCTAGCAAGCAAGTTACAAAACTGTCTCATATGCAACAGTCAACTCACAGAAAGAGACATAATCCAGCTAGTAGAAGAAGTCTCATATAAGGAATCTTTTACTATTAGTTATTCTACCAGTTGTCTGCAAGTTACAATCGACCGACAAGCAAGAAGTTTTTTCAAATCAAAAGTAGAAAAAATTAGGTCAGAAATCAAGAATCAGAAGTACGTCTCCAGGGAGGAAAGAGAGTTATTTGAATACAACGAAACCGACATTTGCATCCACAGTCTAGCACATCAACTTATGCTAGCATTACCACTAGTCGAACATGGAGCCAGCAGTAAAGATATCGACTTTATACTCCATCAAGAACCAACTCAATCTAATTCATTCGGCTACTTCTTTGATACAGTTGAAGGAGGAACCGGAATGTGCGATACGCTGTTTCAATATTTGGAAAAAGTCGTATCCAGGGCAAGATTCCTAGTGGAACATTGCCCATGCAAGCATGGATGTTCCAATTGTACTGTTATCTACAGATGCCCAGATGACAATACAGCCATTTCCAAACAAGTTGGATTATCTATACTTCAAGATTTCATCCAGGAAGAAGTACAAACCCTCTAAAAAATAGTCTTGCCCTATTAATAGGGCAGGACTATAGATAATAAATGTAATACTGACTAACATAAATTAAACCACTACTAGTAACTAACGTTGACCAAAATCAAAAGTATTTTGGTTAGTGTTATGTACGTAGAATTAGTTCCTGACTGCGAGCAATCACCTCAAAAATTCCAAATTGTTCATGCGCCGACATATTTACTTTTAGATACAAATTATAAGTTGGGTGATTATATCCCTGCATCAGATATTTATCTAATCGTTAATCATGCAGTCAGTTTAGGGTATCAAGTGAAAATATGCCCTAATCTAAAGAAAGAAAATATTCCATATCCTTTACCTGCTATCAGCAATGAACTAGCTGATTTAATGATTGATTATCCATCAGATTTAAAAATGCGAACCAATGGAATGGTTTTTGAGCAAAGAGCATATTTAATGTCTAAATGTCATCACGAAGTATGTCAGGATACGGAATCAAAAACCCTCCTCAAGGAAGCCGAGTATTGGCTGGTAAATTATGCGCGAGAAGTTATCACCCAAGAGTGTAACTACTTGCCAGATATACTTACTAAGCTTGATGATCCAGTTGTTAGGTCAATGGCAATAAATACTCTCATGGTCTGGCAACCTAATTGGAAAAAAGCTATCTCTCAGCACGCAGGAAGCAAGTTTGAAGCAGGTAATAATGAGTTTGAGGTCATCAGCTATTATCACAATCAAGAGAAAAAGGGGAGGGAGGGAGTAATGGTACTGTGCAGGGTAACAAAAAACATGAATAACTACCCCGAATTCCCCACATTCCCCCTCAATACAAACTGCACCCTTGGTACTTATCAAGTGGAAAATGCTCTTAATCGACGATTAGCTTAAAACATAGGGTAGGTAGTTACAACTGCCGGCCCTAACATCATAATGTTAATCACTAAAAAAAGCTTATGCATTGAACTACCAAAGTTAACTATTAAGAATCAAACAAAATCATGCACACCCAGGCACGTAAAATCATCTCGTCCCTGGAAACACTACCCGATATATGGCGAATTATACCCACCTTCGGCAAACGCCCTCTGGGAGGAAAACAATGGCAACATAAAACTTATTCCCCCAAACAGTTACAAGCCGAACTCATTCGTACTAGATGCAAAATTTGGTCGGGGAAAAGGTATATACACGCGACTGGTGTTGCTATTGTTTGCGGTAACTATCACCCCCAAGGGCACATCGTTGCTATTGACTGCGACGGACCACGCGCTTGGGGTCAAATCCTGATCCTCAACAAAAAACTCGAAGAGGATGAGATGGAGAAAATTTCTCCCCAAAAGTTATACGAAGGCGCACTTACTTACCTCCCGCCGACAGTCGCCTTTACTTCTGGAGGCGAATATAAGCGCCAGCTTCTCTACCTAATTCCTGGAAACTCATCAATCACTTCCAGCAAAATCTCAAACCTAGAGTTCAGAGGCAAAAATCATGCCTCAGTTCTACCTCCTTCCTATCACCCAGAAGGGAGATACTACCAGTGGGTTTCCGGTTGCAGTCCTCAAGAAAAGCAAGTTGCGATCGCACCAGATTGGGTAATAGCCCAAATGTTATTAAAGCAGGAGAAAGCAAGGTTAACCAGCTTTCCACAAGAAAAATACAACCGCAGAGATAAGGTAGACAGGTACATCAACTTATACCCGAACATCAAAACCAATATCCAAACTGCACTCACATTCTTAGAAGTTATCCATCCCCGGTTTGCTTCGGACTACACAACCTGGATTCAAGTTGGAATGGCACTCAAGTCAGTCAGTCCTATCTTACTTGATGCCTGGGACAGATGGAGTCAGCTGTCACCCAAATACAAACCAGGAGAGTGTGCCTACAAATGGCAGTCTTTCCGCAGAACGGGCATTACCATTCGTACCCTCGTAAAATTTGCCAACCTTTCATGAACAATCAAAACCAAGAAAGTGTAACTAACTCCGAAGCTAGTTACAGTAGTGATTTTAATCCTAATAACAATAATAATTTAGAAGAAGATGATGAAATTTCTGAGCAAGACGATAGTAACAACCCCCCAAAAACCAAAACTTATATAATAACTATCCAAATTCATCCAGAAGAAGGACAAGCCATCCTATCAATTGGTATCAGAAACGCACCACCCATCATCAAAACTATCGACTATCAGGAAATAACTTCACAACCAGCCATCAAAGACTGCATCCGAGAGTTGGAAGAAATACTACCCAAAATCATAGAAACTGCTGAAAAGGCAATAAATACTACCAGTAATTCCACTCAAACAAGACAAGTACAACAGCGAGAATTACCCAAAGATTATCAAAAAGCCGAATCTAACAAAAAACAACTTTCACTTTTCTAAATAATTATGAATTACATCGCCATTATTGAAGGGCAGCAAGTACCTATCCCAGAGGAAACAGCAATCAGTGACGAAAAGCTAAAATTAGCAATCACTACCTATTTCCCAGAGTACGCCAATGCCGAAATTACTAGACAGATCTTAGGAGATACAACCGAAATAAGGCTAATTAAGCGCGCTGGAACGAAGGGCAATTGCATCACCGAACTCAAGTTAGCACCCGAACAAATTAACCCAGCATTTGAGTTAGCCTGGGATTTGAAACTTCTAGAAAGAAAAAATCAACTAACACTGGAAGTTTTGATTGATCTGCAGGGAAACATAAACAAAACAATCAAAATAGGGGAAAGCTGGGAAACATACATCGACAAAGTTTTTAGCTCTCTCAGGCAACAACCCTCTGTACCCAGCAATTATCCCGTACTGTAATCAAGTAATGCCGCTACTATATAGCGGCATATCTCAAAATCATGATATCACTAGAACTATTTAAAATACCCATCACCTGCAAAGAAACAATCATCTATCTGGAAAACCTATCTCAAAAAGCACGTTTACTCGGCTTATATCAAAAACTATTTCCAGAACAGTGGAGTGAATCAACAACACCCTTAAATACAAAAACACATCCTAATTGCATATATTCAGACAGGGAAATTGAATTTATTCAGCTAGTAAATTCCGACTTGTTCCCCGTTGAATTTATTGATGAAATAGAAGCATACGAAGAATATGAAAATATCGTTATATTACCACAAAAAATTGAATGGTGGAATGAGAATTTTGAAGATTTAGAGATGAGCGAAAAATTTTTACTTTCCCTTATGGGCAATGGATACAATTTGAAATATTGGCAAGAAGAATTTGGGTTTGAACCTGACTACCTAACAAATGACGAAGATATAAACTTTCAAAAACTTGTAAAAATATGTAAAAAGTTCAAATCACCTATCAAATATTTAGTAACTAGCCTCATGGTTCTCGCTCATTCAACAGGAAATATTTGGTTAGATACAACCTATGAAACCGGTTATTGGTGGGAATGGAGTGAAGAAAATATTATTTTACTAGCAGAGCAATGGCAAGAAGCTACTATGATGCTAGAGCACTTTCAAGAGTTAACAGACTGGATAGAAGCATCAGTAACTAATAGAAAAAAACTCGTCAGAATCTGGAATCAAGCCGCCACATGAATACAGAAGTCAATGCCCAACTCATATTATCAAACATTCCAACACAGGAAATTTTAGGGCATTTAATCATTCTCAGAGGACAGTTTGTACTAGTAGAAAAAGAGGGTAAAAAAACACAGTACAAGTTTCTATCACCAGAAGCAGTAGAAAAGGCATTTACAACTAAAACTGTAAGTTCTGGATGGCTATCTCCCAATACCCTGTGGTGGGAAAAAACACCTTTTGGAGAGGGTGTTATTCAATTTTACCCGCCCAAAAAATATTCAGTCTCAATACAAACCTCAGAAGAAAACAAAACGATAACTATTCCTATGCCAGCATTTCTATTCGCTGGCTGCAATAGCAGCTACTACCTGTGGGCAATTAAAGGAAAAACCTTCAAGCAGGATTGTCAATTATACAAGGCACCCTTACCAAATATTTGGGATGACTCAAATAGAATTTGCTTCGGCAGAAATACTCCACCTGCTTGCAATCCAAACTCAATCAATAAAGCCTGGGAATTGTTCTGGAGAAGCTCTTTTAACGAAGACTTCAGTCAGAACAAGTGCAAATCACACCTCCACAATGTCTGCAACCTACTAATTAGCCTGCAAGGTACAAAATCCTTCCCAGCAAAAGAATTACTAACTAGCAACTATCAAAGAGTCAAAACTCCAAATGATATACCCAGATATATATTTTAACATGAATAACCCCTTCATCAGTTATAACTATGCCATCAGTCACAACCTTCCTCCCTATAGCCAAAAGCTTCAGGAATACTGGCTTGCAGCTGATGGAGTCTATGCGCGAGCGCACCGCCCAGAACTAGAAATCTGCCTACAAATCGCTCATACCCAGATACCAGGATTGACACAAATACAACCCTATTTCAAATTAAATGTACCGAAAGTCCCAGCAAGCATCATTGCAGACATTATCAATGCTGCACAAGTTAATCCTCATCAAGAAATCCTCTTTTACCTGGGGGTTGAGAATAACATCTGGTGGTATCATACTCCACTGCAAGAAGCATCTTCAACCCATGTGCGATCATTAGAAACTGGAAACTTCAAATACAGCCAAGCACTGGTTGAAGTACACAGCCACGGCTGTATGAAAGCAACCCCCTCATGCCAGGACAACCAAGAAGAGTCAGGAGTGCGATTCGTTGATTGCTGAATCGCGGTAACCAGTCCGTACATAGGCAATCCAACCCTTCAAGGGTTGAACTTCGGAAAGGATGGAGGTGAAAGCCCTTCCCCTCAAACTCAGAGGTGACTCCCTATCTGCCCACAGTGACCGAACTCGGAATTTCGGAGGCTGAAGCTGGGAACAGGGCGCAATCAGACGGTCGTTATGGGCTGACACTGGCGCTAATGGGAAGTGTACAAGATGAAACAGAACCTAAAAAAGCGACCTATCTTCAAGCAGGGCATAACACAAACCCCTGACTTCGCTAGAGCTGAAACCCCGCCGACAATTTCTGAGTGAACGGCAAGAGTAAGGGGTTCTAGCGGTTGAATTGGTTCCATCTGACGGCACATAACAATCTCTTCCGGGGAACGAATAAAAACGAGTTAAAGGTCTTGGGAAAAGGTCGAAAACCCAGGTAAGCCAGACGAGCGGCAGAACTCCTTTAATTCGGGTAGGACAGACCGTAATTGGTCCGAGGTGTTCAGAAAGTAGTCAGTAGGAGTAGAGCATGATTGGACACAGTAGAAATGCTAGTGAATCTTGGAGCAAATTACCGTGGAAGAAACTCCGACGCAGTTTGTTTCGCCTACAAGTTCGGCTATTCAAAGCAGTTAAAACAGGAGACATGCGGAAAGCCCGGTCTATCCAAAAACTGATTCTGAAATCTAAAGCAGCACGGCTACTGGCTATTCGACAAGTAACTCAGCTAAACGCTGGCAAAAAGACTGCGGGTATTGATGGGAAAGCGTCCTTAACTATTGAAGAACGCTTTGAACTTGAGAAACTTCTCAAAGTAAACTACCTTGATTGGCATCTCGCGCAAATTAAGACAAATCCCGATACCCAAGAAGGATGGCAAAACCAGAATTCTAAAAGTTCCCACTATTGCGGATAGAACATGGCAGTGCCTTGTGAAATACGCCTTAGAACCAGCACATGAAGCAACATTCCACGCCAAGAGCTACGGATTCAGGGCAGGACGTTCAGCGCAAGACGCACAAAAAGTACTGTTTCTCAACCTAAGCTCTCAAGCAAATGGGATAGAAAAACGAGTCATAGAACTCGACATAGAAAAATGCTTCGACAGGATAAGCCACAACGCCATAATGAATAATCTCATTGCCCCGCAAGGTATGAAGAAAGGTATCTTTCGCTGCCTTAAGGCTGGGATTAACCCAGAGTTTCCAGAACAGGGAACCCCACAGGGTGGTGTAGTAAGTCCACTTTTAGCCAACATCGCACTCAACGGAATCGAAAGTATCCATAGGTATCATGTGGATTCAAAAAGACGGATAACTCCACGTACGTCCCTAAGGGACATTGTGGAACCGTCTATAAGATACGCTGACGACATGGTTATAATACTCCGACCCGAAGACAACGCAGAAGAGATACTTGGAAGAATAAATCAGTTCCTTGCAGACAGAGGAATGAATGTCAGTGAAAAGAAGACCAAGATTACTGCATCGACAGATGGCTTTGACTTCCTCGGCTGGCACTTCAAAGTGCAAAGCAACGGAAAGTTTAGATGTGTCCCTTCCGTGGATAACTTCAAAGCATTCCACAGGAAGGTAAGAGCTATCGTCAACTGTTCTAACTATGGTTCCGAGGAAAAAGCTAAGAGATTAGCGCCCTTGGTTAGAGGATGGAGGAACTACCACCGATCTTGTAAGATGGACGGTTCTCGCAATTCGCTATACCACATCGAAACACGAGCATTTAAGGTATTCAACAAGGAAGCAAAGAATAACCGACACACTAGTAAGAAATTACTAGATAAGGCGTTCCCAGCAGTTCCTTACTCCGAAAACAAATTTGTCAATGTCCAGGGTGATAAATCACCTTTCGACGGAGACATCCCTTACTGGAGCGAGCGCAATAGCAAGCTCTACGACGGGGAAACCTCTAAAACCCTAAAGCGGCAAAACCATGCATGTGGATACTGTGGTATGAAAATACTCAGCGATGAACGGGTACATTTACACCACATCGACGACAATCACGACAACTGGAAGAAAAATAATCTTCTGGCAGTACATGAAAGCTGTCACGATTACCACCACATGAGCAAGGGGAAACCCTAGAACGTCAGAAGCCGGATGCACAGAAATGGGCACGTCCGGATTTAACTGAGAGGTGCGCAGGATAATACCCGCCATCGACTCAACCAAGTTCCGCATATTCGGAATTATCGGGACAGTTAATACAACTCCCACCATATACACCCGCTTGGGGGTGTACAACCACTTCTTTGAAATTGACCCCAATTTTATATTTGAGCCATGATACAAATCGATACAGAAATTTTCTTACCCGTTCTCCCCCATCCCCACCGCAAAGTAGATTTTATCTTAGTGGGGGCTGGTGGCACAGGAGGATACCTCGCAGAAGATGTTTGCCGTCTCATACTACAGCTACAGCAAAACGATAAAAAGGCTAACCTCACCATCATTGATGGAGATAGTGTCGAAACTAAAAATATTGCACGCCAAAATTACCAACCATCAGAGATAAGTTTGCCCAAAGCACAGTGTTTAGCCACGAGATGTAGTGCAAAATATGGGCTATAAGTCACAGCAATTTCAGATCGGTTCTCCCCCAACCATGTAGAAAAATACAGATGGAATACCCTCACGGTTATCATCGGCTGCGTAGACAATGCCGCCGCTAGGGCGCAAATTCACTCGTGTCTGGAATATAGCAAAAGCCGCGAGCAAGCTGATCTATTCTGGCTGGACTGCGGTAACACAAGCACTTCCGGACAAGTTCTATTAGGAACCCACCCTGACTTCGATATTGTAAGCGCTTCGGATAACGCAGACAATCCCTCTTTCTGGAAACATCTACCATCCCCAGCGCTGGTGCATCCCGAACTGCTAATTCCAAAACCTGAAGAGATCAGCAGTAATAAACTCTCATGTGCGGAACTTCAAATACTTAATTATCAAACTCTATTCATAAACCGCATGACATCAGCTATCGCATCTCAATACCTTCTAGAATTAACACTAGCAGGAAAAATAACCAAGTTTGCTAGCTACTTCAACCTAATGACTATGTCCTGTCGCAGCATTAAAACCACAATTACAAACCTTGGTAAATATCATCTTGTCTAAATAAAAACAACTACAAGAGTTAACACATATTTGTCCTGAAAAATACTCAGGACAGATTTTTATGATGAACAGATTCAATCCAAGTCTATTAGAAAAACTTGAGTGGGAAAACAAAAAAATTTCCAAAAACAACATACGCACAACACCAATTAGCCAAGGCGAAAAACTCGGCGGTGAGTTTCACCTCATCATGCAGCAGATTGGATTGGGACTGCCTGTAGAACTATTTTTAAAAGCATACCCTCAAATAGACAAGTGGGTAGAAGTAGCCAAACCATTTCTAGATATTCCCGGCAGCAAACAATGGAATACCGAGGCACAATATCTTTATAAATCACAGTTGCTATATGCTAACTATGATCTAATCATTTATCAAGAAAAACAGGTAATTGGACTAGATTGGACTATTCAAAAAACATCAAACTTTCAGTTACTAGAAAATTCATTTCACACCCAACTCAGATTATTCTTGCTCCATGAGAGAACCCAATTATCAGCATCAGAAATTAGTTTAGTGTATTTGTTCGTTAACACGGGTGATGTTTACCAATTTACCTATTCCAAAGAAAAACACCAAGCTTTCAAAGAAAGGTTAGAAGCCACACTTCTACCATTTCTAGCCGAAGTAGAAGATTTTCCGAAACAAACATCTTCATCCTGTACTTTAACTCCTCAAGAAGCACATGATAAATGGCTCGCAAAAGAAATATCAGCTGAAGAATATTTAGCAGCAATTCCCGAAGTTGAATTATGAACTCTCCCGAAATTAAAGTCAAAAAAGTTGAACTTACATCAGATGGTTGGACGCTTAATATCCTATCTCCAAGAGTCGCCACCATTACTAGTCCTACGGGAGTGAGGAAAACTACTTATTTTGGGTTTGACTCAAAAGAAAAAGCCGAAACCTTTCAATACTGGGTAACCCGTAAGGACAAATGCTCTAAGGCTATAGTTCGCTCAAGCGAACGACTTTCTACCTTGTGGGAAGTGAAAACTTGGGAGACTGAAGAATCTCTCATCGTTGAATGTGCGCTTAAGGATTTGAAAGAAAATGCAGCTATCACTTTTTAAAGTAACTTCACAACACACAACCTCTGACAGTTTCTGTACCTTCAATTTTAACACTTCTAACCCGAAGCAAGCCGCAAAAATGATGGTATCCTGAAGGGAGAAGTTGTGCAGAATTATCAAAGCTATTATTCGCCATTTTCCAGGTGTATTGATTCTCGCAAAATCGGACAGCTTGGAAGGATAGAGATTTGATAGTTTCCCCGCCGCAAGGGGAGTGCTGAACTCAGCTAATTCCTCTATCGCATGCTTATGTGTGTAGAATCGCGTGTAAAATCGGAGGTATTGTTGTTGGTAAAAAAGCGATGCCCAGAAGAAAGAAGCTTTCCGTTGAAGAACCGAACGAGCAACAGGAAGCGGCAGTAGAGATAGTACAAACCGAAGAACGTGCCTCTGTTCCTATCGAGAAGGAGAAAGCCGAACGTGATGAGCCTACGACCGAAGAAACGGGTGTAGTCCCTGTCGAAGCGGAGCTTATCACCGAAGGAGAAGATGCGCCGCTTTCCGGCGAAGAGAAGGAGCTTCTCCTACAACTAGAACGCCAGATAGAAGACTCCTTTTACGCTGCCGCTACGGCACTTCGAGCGATCAATGAAAAGCGTCTCTACCGAGAGAGCTACCGGACGTTTACAGAATATTGTGAGTCACGTTTCGGCTTCAAACGTCGTCAAGCATACCACTATATCGAGGCTGCAAATGTCACCGATACTCTTGCGAAAAGTGCACGAGCCGTGCACGTTCTTCCGACGACCGAGTACCAAATCCGTCCCCTCTCAACGATAAAAGACCCGGAAAAACAGGTTGAAGTATGGATGCGTGCGGTAGAGAAGGCAGGGGGACGAGCTCCAAGCCATGAGATCGTAAAGGAGGTGAAGCAGGAAATTCTAGGGAATGGTACGTCACCGAAACCTCCTTCAAACCCACTTCAGGAGGGAGACGTGTGCGTCATAAAGCGCTCAACAGATGCCCTTCTCTCGGATCGTGCGGGCTTCTGGGGGGTGGTGACGGAAGAGGCAGGGGAGACAGTCACCCTTGAGCTTTTCGACCGTACAGTCCCCAAGGTAGCCATTACTGATGTTGTGCCGCTCAAGCTTTCCAAGAAAGAGGAGAAGGAGAGAGCAGAGCTTCTTAGCCGTTTGAAAGCAATTTACGAAGGGGTCGGGGTCGGGGAGGATGCTCTTGTCCCCATTTTCCGGCATTTCGGTACCCTTACTGCGCGAGCGACCCTTACCCGGTTCGAGAAGAAGCTCTTGTCCTTCCTTGAGCGACAATTCAAAGACGCAAAGATGGAGACGGACGACGGGGATTCTCCACCTCAAGACGCTTCTGAATAAGCGCACTTCTTTGATGCACCTCTCGGATTTACTCACAGTCTACCCGTCCACAGAGGAATCACTTAATTTCATCTCCATCACACTACAGGTTTTACGAGAGGTTTTGTCATGGAAGACGTATCATTGGCAGTATTTTTGTTTGTCATCATTCTTACTTCCCTGTCATAGCTTATTACGCCGACAGTTCATTTCATACTAAAAATAAATATCATGACACCGCGTCACTCTCAAAACCGTGGAGTGACGATTAGACCTGTGGGGATTGTTTTTAGTGAAGATGAATGAGGATGAGAAAGAACGAGCTAATCTGGCCATACTCATAAGATGTGCGGTGAAGGGGTTGAGGTCGTCCCAGACGAAAGAAATTGCCAAACACCTTAATAAGTAGGTCAACCTAAAAAAACGTAAGATAGGGAGAAGACAGCAATAAAGTGATAACCGATGCCTGCGCCGCTAAGAATAACGCTGACCTGTGAAGAAGACCGTACACTCAAAGAACTCAGTTGTGCGCAACGAGTGCCTTCGAGAACTAAGCAAAGAGCGATTGCCTACGGCAGAGCTAGCCCCTAAGGGGGCGCTACGCAAACGCTTAACGCTTTAAGACTAAACGCTTACGGTTGGAATGTTCCAAAGATTGCGCAGTACTTAGATTGGGCAGAGCAAACTGTGCGGCAAACGATCAGTCGTTGGCACAAACATGGTTTGGGAGGACTGTGGGAAGCGCCCGGACGTGGAAGAACACGACGTTGGAACCAGGCCGATTGGCAGGCACTAGAGCAGTGGCTTGCAGAACCACGGCGATACAGTGCACGGCAGTTGAGCCAGAAACTAGCGAGTGAAAGACGAGTGGAACTGGGAGCCGAACAAGTCAGACGGGTATTAAAAAAAAAGGGTGGTACTGGAAACGGGTGCGTTACAGTCCGCCTGTAACCCGAAACCCAGAGTATCTCCAAGCCAAACGCTTGGATTGGGAATTACTCAAGCTTTGGGCACAATTAGGCGTTGTGTATTTGAAGTACCTGGATGAATCTGGTTGCTATTGTACTAGTCCCACAAGTTACAGCTACGGACGAAGGGGAGAACAAAAATGTATCCGGCAACCACGCCGACGGGGTAGGCGTGTCAACATCTTCGGTGTTTGGGAACCGAAGGTTCGTTTTGATTATGCCTTAATGGTTGGGACACTCAAGACACCAACCTATGTGCAACTAATGGACTGGCAGGCAGCAATTGCTAAACATCGCTTGCATAAAACAGGACAAATCACCGTCATCATTCACGATCCCGGCGTCTGTTCATAAAAGCCATCTTGCACGTCAGCACCATCAACGATGGCAACAGCAGGGTTTGTACATCTTTTTTCTGCCGCCTTACAGCCCTCAAATGAATCGTATTGAAGAGGCACTGCGTTGGGCGGGCAATGCCCGACTTGAAGCAAGTGCCGTGATGAATGGTTGCATCTCAAACGTGACGAGCTTGCATCTCGAGTTTTTGAGGATGAATATGAACTAGCGTTAAGCGTTTGCGTAGCGCCCCCTTAGGGGCTAGCTCTGCCGTAGGCAATCGCCATTATTGAGGGTATAGAAAATAGAGCCGTGCAAGGTCAGTATCAAGTTGAACGTTTTATGTTTAATTAGGTTGACCTACTTAGGCGGTATGAAGGAGTGAAGAACAAGAAGTATATAGAAGAATATTCATATGAATTGGAAGATGTTACTTAAATAATACTTGAAAATTTCACTCACTTTCAGAGTCGTTTGTAAATCCAGACGACTTTAGTTTTTTACCACAACATATGCAAATGCACAGGTTATTTGAACTAGTTCAAGAACCATAATTATGGCTAAAAATCCAATCAAACCAGATACAAAAGAAGAACAAAAAGAACAACCACAAACTGCAATTCCAGATAATCTCGAACAGAGAAAAACGTTAGTATCAAAATTTGCCAACTCTGAATATAACGCTCCCATCAGCAATATTTGCATCTGCCAGATAATCAATCACATGGAAGCAGAAAAGGTTGGCTTGTTCGTCAAAGACAAATACTTAGGAAACATTGATTGGCAAGGAGGCGAACCCACCCACAAGCACACCTTCTCCAGTGGTACTCCAGAAATGGGAATTCTCCTGCAATCACCCCGTATGCACATCCTCGATGTATCACCCCGGTATATCGAACAAAGGGACGATGGTGCAATTATCGGTATATACGAGTACGGCGACGGGTATGATATGTACCAAGCTTTGGGGAAAGAAAAAGTAGTACTGCGACGGTTCTACCTAATTAACCTAGTAGATGGAAACAATAAAAACCTCCACAACAAACCAATCGCTTTATCAATCAAAGGAGTAGCCTCTTCTAGATTTGGTGAGGCTTACAAACAATTCCAACGCGAACTGGAGGTAGCGTTCGCCAGGTTTGCAGACATACCCGTTGTTGAAAAATCCCAAGAATTCCACCGCCTTGGTATCTTTCAACCTACCTTCATACCATCACACGAACCCAAAGAAGCAACCAACCAACGCGACAAATCCTGGGTAGCAGTAGTTGACTCCTACAAATCTCCTAACCCTGATGGTAGCAATTTCCTCGAATTCTTCTGCGAAGACAAAGAAGTTGAATTCCAAACAATCATGCAGGCTAATCCTGAATTTAGCCACCGCATTGGTAAAACCTCCGCCGTCGTAGCTACACATCACCAGCTAGCAGGTGTAAATACTACCGAACTAGCTGCATTACCTCCCTCAACAATCGAAGAACTACCTTATTAAGTTCTAATTCTAAAAGGTGCTAGTTGACACACGAGCACCTTTACAATTCATGTCCAGGTAAAATACACTATGAAACTAACAACTACTCAATCTGTACTGACAGAACTCCTAGAAACAGCCAAAAACGGCATATCCACAAGACCAGTAGACCCTATACTCGGAAGTTTGCTAATCGAAGCCTCGGATGAAGGCAGACTTACCGTCATTGGTACTGACCTGAACGTCAGTATCAAAACTACAGCAATAACTAATATTATACAGGCAGGTGTAGTCGCCTTAAACGCCAAACTACTAACCGACACGGTTAACAATCTAGGAAGCGGCGAGCTGGATATTGAAGTAAGCGAACGCACCTGCGTTATCAGCCACAGTACGGGGAAATGTCGCATTGTAGGAAGAAATCCAGAAGATTTTCCAAGTATCCCAGAAACAGAAAACCCCACTGAAATCAGTATCCCTAGCAAAAAGCTACAAGCTGCCTTAGAAGCTTGTCTGTATTGCAGTAGCACAGACGAAACCAAACTTATCCTCACAGGCGTACATTTCCACTTACAAGGCGAAAATTGGAGTTGCGCTAGCACCGACGGACACCGCCTTGCGTTGGTATCCTCCAAGCTAGAGGGAAACTACTCGCCGATCTCATTCACAGTCCCTAGAAGAAGTCTCACCGAGTTGGGAAAAATCCTCTCGACAACAGCCGAAAATAGCAGTTGTACCCTCAAGGTTGGAAACAACACTATCCAGTTTATCTTGCCAAATGCTGAACTCACATCCAGGTTGTTAGAAGGAGAATTTCCCCAGATTAACCACCTTATTCCTAAAAGCTTTGCTAACGAACTCATGGTAGAACGCAAAGGAATGGAAATAATTCTTAAAAGAATCAGCCATTTCGCAGAGAAAAAACACAAAATTGTCAAAATTCTATGGGAAGTAAATGACCAACAGGCAACATTAATGACGGGTAATACTGATATTGGGGACGCGGTAGATTCTTTGCTTATCAAGACCCAAAACAGTATAGGAGAAAACATTGGTATTGGGCTAAACAGTGGCTATCTACAAGAAGCGCTCAAGCACATATCAACCGATGAAGTTATATTCAGATTTAACAAGCCCCTCCAACCAGTCATTATTTCTCCTTTAGGTGGATTGCTTGACCAACTAACACTCATTATGCCCGTAGAGGTGCAAGATTTCGATAAACCAGAAGGTCTTGCCAAATATAAAACTGACACTTCAAAACCTGAAAATGAAAATGAAACAGGAGCAGAAGGGGTGGATCAACTTCCAGAACGAGAAAAAGTATCCAATGAAACAACTAATGTCACAGACACACCGCCGTCTGATACACCTACCGCCAACAAATCAAAATCCCGCAAGCGCAAGCAAGAACTAAAACCAGAACCAAAATTAGAAACAGCAGCCGTATAAACCAAAAAGTATAGTCAGTCAGAAAACTGGCTATACACAAATTCATCTGTAAAATCAAACACTCTCAAATATGTACACACCACTGCATCTCAAATATCGCCCCCAGCAACTTTCACAAATAATTGGACAAGAACATATTGTACGCACTCTGGATAATGCAATCCTCTCAGGAGGAAGTCACTCCACGAACGCACTCAGCAAAATTGCCCCAGCCTATCTATTTACAGGTCCCAAGGGTACAGGTAAAACCAGTACAGCCCGCATTCTCGCCAAATCCCTCAACTGTCTATCGACAGAAGAACCAACAACCAAACCCTGCGGTGAGTGCAATTCTTGTCAGACTATTTCTCACTCCTCATCCCTTGATGTAACCGAACTCGACGCCGCCAGTCACTCAGGAGTAGATAACATCCGCGAGATAGTCTCTAACCTTCAACTTAAACCAATCGAGAGTAGGCGCAAAATTTTAATAGTAGATGAATGTCATGCCCTTTCTCACCAATCGTGGCAAGCATTACTCAAAACAGTAGAACAACCACCAACCCATGTTGTATTCATCTTCTGTACCACCGAGGTACACAAGGTTCCAGAAACTATCATCTCCCGCTGCCAAAAGTTTGACTTTAGAAGAGTTTCCCTCTCACTAGTTGTAGATTACCTGGAAAAAGTTGCCCACCAAGAAAGTATAAATATCACTCCTACAGCATTAACCGCCATCGCTAAAGCTTGCCACGGACACCTACGCGACTCACTCAAACTCCTAGACCAACTAACCTTACTAGGATTCGGGGAAATCACTCCCAACTGGGTATGGGAACTATCAGGTACTATTCCCGAACACGATTTAGTCACTTTCTGTGAAAATATTACCAAGGGAGAAATGACAGGCAATTTAGGCATTCTCCAAGATTGGATGAAATATGGCAAGCACCCAATCACCATCCACACTAGTCTTGTCAGCTTTCTAAAAGACCTACTTATCTGCAAAACCAACCCGAATGGCAGAAATCTCACTGAACTAGAGGAGGACACCTGGAAGGAACTTACAACAATCTCCAAATCGTGGAGTATTAACCACATTCAGTCGGCGATCGCACTCCTAATGGCACGTCAAAATCTCATGCGAGATGAAGGCGCGCACCTATGGTTGCAAGCTACCCTTATCGAGATAGTTTCAACCACAAGCAGTCCCCAAGCTCAACCCTGGAAGAATTGGAAAACTGCCCAAGATGCCATTAATTGGGGGAAAGAACAACTACCCCATCTATCACAAGCGCAGTTGCAGGAACACTGGCAGAAGCTTACACCCATTAATGGAAAAAAGGCTCCAGCATGGGTACAACTAGTAGAAAAGCTTCAAACTGCGTAAAAATACTTTTCGCCTCAGAAAAATCAAACATCCACTTTCCCCAATTTTTGAGGGGAGATTTTTTCTGATAGAAGCAGATAATTAAGCCTTCTCGACGTAAAACACTTGGAGTGTTTTCGAGGGCGAATATCAGAGTAAACACTACATTATCGACATCAAAAATTTGGTATTTGTAATTCGTAAAGTTCAGAATTTATGAGTTATAACCATAGAAATTTTATTACCAAATTTGGTAATAAAATTATAGTTGATGAGGAAAAACTCGACATATTCTGGGAAGAGACCACTCTTATACCGAAGTGGCAACCTACAGTAAATATTTCGACCTACTCTAGCCTCAAAACTCTGGTAGTCGATATTGAAACAGCAGGAATCAACCCAAGAGAGAATCGCATCTATGCAATTGGCTGTATGAGTGAAATGGGGAAAGTCTCCATTTTTATGGATATCTCCGAAAGCAAAATCCTCATCTCGTTTCTTAAACACCTAGAAATAAGCAAACTAGACGTAATTTATACCTACAATGGGACTGAGTTTGACCTACCGTTTATTATCACCCGCTGCGAATTACATGGCATCGCTCATCCCTTTAGAATTGCATCTAGAACGCGCACTATCGGAACTGCCCAGGTACATGGTACACCACTAACTATCCGAGAAGTATTCATCCGAAACAGCCTGCATATAGATATCTATATCTGCGTTCTCAGATGGGATTTCGTCGCTAAGTCCCTTACCAACGGACGGTCACTCAAACAAGCCGTCCTGGAAATGGGATTACGCTCTCAAGCGAGACTTGTTCTCTCCTATGAGGAAATTCTAGTTTGCTGGAAAGCTGGTTGGGGTAGTGAGGGATGGCAGAAAATTAAGGAGTATCTTACTTACGACTTAGAAGATACCCAACTCATAGCGTCGAGGCTAGTACCCTCATATTACTACGAAGCGCTAGTTGTACCGGGAATGAACCTTCAACAACTAGCCCTCGCAGGTAATGGTACCAAGTGGGAGAGAATTTTCGAGCATCACTACCAAGGGATAAAACCTAAACCCGACCGCAAGTACAAATTCCAAGGGGGAATAGCGTATTCTGTTCCCGGACTGTATAAGAAAGTTGGATACATAGACATTAGTTCAATGTATCCCAATGCCATACTGTCTTTTGGGATTGTCTCTTGTAAGGATACAGATCGCATTGGGTTAAGCATTTTGCAATATTTAGTCAAAGAAAAATCAAGGCTGGAACAACTTGCTAAGACTGGAGATATTGTTGCCAAGGAAAAAAGAGAATCCACCAAAGTCCTAGCTAATTCTCAGTTTGGGTTCTTCGGCACATCTGAACTTGCCTTTAATGATATGGAAGCAGCAGCCCTGGTAACAGCTTATGGTCGGCGTATCCTACAGTTTATGATTGAGGTAATCAATCAAGCTGGCGCAGTCCCTATAGAAGTTGATACTGATGGTGTGTTTTTTACCCACCCTAATGTAGAAGAGGTGTACGCCATACTTCAATCTCAATTACCCAAAGGGATAATCGTCAAACTAGAATTTATTGCCGAAGCCATGTTTATTCCCGAAAGGGGAACTAAGAACTATCTCTTGTGGCTAAAAGATGGCAGGATTATCCGCAAAGGTAGTTGGAGAAGTCGCTCTCGCTCAAAACTAGAAAAAGAATTTCCTGTTGAATATTTAACCTATTTCATTCAAAATCAGCTACGCGCAGAGGAACATTACAAAAATGTCAAATCGCAGATCTCATCAAGAGACTACCCAAAAGATAAACTCGCCATCACTCGCAAAATTCGTGAAGGTGAAAAAGAACTTCTAAAACTAGGAAAACCTGGAGATATCGTCACCTACTATTACAGCATTCAAGGTGTAACAAATATAAAAAGTTCGCAGAACTATTCATCACAGTATTATCTCAATTTACTTGCCCAAAAACGACTAGAAATCTTGCAAATAGCAAACCCTCAAATGCTAGACAGTCGCAAACAATTGACCCTATTCTAACAATGGCTAAAAAATTATCACTACTCAACAAAAAACAACGCAAGTGGTTAGATAATTTCTTGAAAGACAAACCCCACGCCAGATTAACCAACGTCTATGATTTATTAGATGGCGACCGGGTTATTGAAGTTGAATGGTGGGAACATACCATACCTGTAGTTCTTGATAGCCATACTTTCATTCGAGGAAATATATCTTATAAGCTTAAAGTCAAATTGCGCAAGTTTGGCGATCCCAGAAAAACAGCAAACTTTTCCTATAAGATGACCCCAGCTCAAAAGCAAACCGTACCCTACAGACTCAAAGAACAACTATCACTTGAACTCCCACAAGCTTACTTGATACCCACTCCCCAAAATCCTGTGGTTGTCAAAACCAAGGAGGTTAAACAAAAAAGAAGTTACCGGGGAAAAGTTACGCATGTCACCCAACAAACTCTACCTCTATCAGGTATAACTGCCCAACTAAATGAGATAAATCTTAAAAGCAGTGGTGTACCTCTATCAGAACAAGAACTACTTCTAGAAACTACACCACACTTTGATTTAGATACTGGCAAGGAAATCAAACTTCCCACTGCTATCATCAAAATTCTTAATGAGAAAAAAGCAAGTTTTCAGGAGTGGGAGTCGGCTATTTCACTATATCAAGTAGCAGGTGCATCTGCTATATTACAATACCTCAATGAGTTAGATAACTGGCGCAATTATCACGGGAACCAATCAGTTAAACATCCTACAATCAGGGTAAGAAAGCAAACCGAAAATGAAAAAGTAAATTTCAAGGAGGTATAAGTAGCAAAATTTCCTGAATAAATAATGCAAAGAACCCTCGCCGACTGCCGCGAACTGTTAAACATCAATGCAGCCAAAAAAGTACGGTCATAAAACAAAAATATTCTGCTAGGTTAATAAATTTAGCAGTTATTTTTTAGAATCAAACCAAAGCTAAAAAAAGCTATTGTATAAAGTCTACAAGATTTATTTACCACCACTTACTGGCTAACGCAAGTATATATAAAAAAATCCAGCAATATACCCATGCCAGTAAAATTCATCTATGGGGAAGATACCCATTCAATTTCAAAAAGGGTAGAACAATTAATCAAATATTTTACTACCCAAGAGTGGGAAATATTCAACTACATCCGAGTTGATAACAAAACGTCAGCAATATCCCAAGCAATAATAGAAGTGATGACAATTCCTTTCGGAGAAGGAGGAAAGATTGTCCACATCACAGATGGAACGATATTAAACAAATGCCCGGATGAAATAATTTTATCATTCAAAGAAACTCTTCCCAAAATACCCAAACAAAACCTACTGTTAATTACTTCACAAAGCAAGCCTGATGGCAGAAGTAAAGCCGTCAAAGAACTACTTCAACACGCTGAGATTGAAGAATTTCCCCTCATCTCCAGTTGGGATAAAGAAGGGATAGAAAAACTCATTCAAGCTGCACTAAAAACCCACTTCTTAAAGCTTGCTCCCACCGCCATAAGCTATCTAGTAGAGGCAATTGGAAACAATACTGCAAGGCTCGATAGCGAACTCGCCAAGCTTGCTATCTACGCTCAAGGGGAAAAACTAGATATTGAGGATATCTCACACTTAGTTAGCAACAACAATACCAGTTGTACTGGACTTGCCCACGCCATCAAAAATAGTAAAGCTAATACAGCAGCACAAATACTTTATCGCCTGCTAGACAATAACGAACACGCTCTCAAGATAGTCGCTACTCTCATAAGTTACTTCCGCACTTGGCTAATTACCAAAGCTGGGGTAGAAGAAAAACTGAGCGACAACAAAATCTCAACACTCGCCTCACTCAACAATCCCAAAAGGCTGTACTTCCTCAAAAAAGAAGTTGAAACTGTAAGCGCCCTCAAACTTAAACAAACCCTCATAGCACTGATCCAACTTGAGGGCGAACTTAAGTCTGGCATTGACAACTTCACCCCTACCATCATTAAAATCTGCACCCTATGAACAACCTCTTTAACGAGATAGTCGCTCAGCATACCGCAAAACTTATCTTAAATAGCGCGATCGCCTCACAGAGGCAGCTCCTCCGAACCATCGCAAGCGGTAAAATTGCCTCTGCCTACTTATTTACCAGCACCGTCGAAGGAGTAGGTAAAACCAAAACCGCCCTTTTATTTGCCTCCTACATCTGTAGCACCACAGACATGCTGAAAGTACACCCGCAAGAGGAAAATTCCACTATCGGAGTAGAACAGGTACGGGAAATCATCACCTTTGTTTCAACTTCTCCTATTCAAAGCAATCACAAAGTAGTAATTATCCACGACTGCGACACCATTACACCCACCGCCGCCAACGCCCTACTCAAAACCTTAGAGGAACCAGGAAAAGGAATATTTATTCTTATCACATCCCAAGCCCAGAATATACTGCCTACCATCAAAAGTAGGTGTCAAATAGTACCATTTGCTCAACTACCTATTGACGAAGTAAAAACTATTCTGGAAAAACAGAAAATATTCTTACACCAAGACATACTCAAACTTTGTTCGGGCAGTCCAGGTCGCGCGATCGCATTCCACAATTTGTTAAATTCCATACCTGAAAGCATACTCGACCAACTGCAATTACCTCCCAAAAATGTAATTACAGCCCTGGATGTCAGTAATTGGACAAGTAAACAGGATAAATCAACTCAAGCTTTATTACTCACCTACTTACAAGCAAACTGGTGGGAAAAGACTAAAAGCACCGAGCTGCTTGCCAAATTTACAATAGCAAGAGAACAATTCCAATGTCACATATCAACTAGAAACGTGTGGGATAACCTGTTCATACCCTAAAAAATCATCGTTACATACCAACAAGCCGTCAGCTAATTTCTACTAGCTAGCGGCTTTTTCTATGGAGATTAAAATGCAACAACAAAGCCTATTTGATATTGAACAAACAATCAAAAATAGTAAATTAAAAGGAGAGAAAATACTAACTCCTAACCTTCAAAAGATGCTTAAGATTCTAGCCAGCATGGGGATGGATAGAAAGGTATTCGCTTGTTTGTTAGAACTAGCAGAGGTGGATGCACAATTAATTAAATATTTAGCTGGTCCCACAATCACTGGTGGGCGAGAATGGAGAGATACTATCCCCAGTTGGGTGTGGCAAGCAATTGTAATTGACAGATTAGATACAATCCTAGAGGAGGTAGATAAAGGGGAGATCGGGAAACTTGCTACTCCAAGCGAAGTACTTGCTGTAATGATGCCAATCACATTTGAGGTTCCACTGTCTTGGGAGTGGACCAACGTTTATCTTTATTGCAGTCATACTAGCCTTATCAAGCACCAACCATTCCCAAACTATAATTATGACAAACTGTGGGAAAGTATTGGTAGCACCCCTATCAATTACAAACAAATCCAGCATGATTATGAAAACATCGCCACCGATATCCGCACTCGTGTCATCAAGAGTGCAAGCAACGAATGGGGTAAGAAGCTTAAGCAAAAACCCTTAGAAAGTAATCAATCTACAGAGATAAATAATCCACAATTATCACTGTTTTAAACAACTATTACCTACTACCCAGTGACAGTTGTGCAACCATACATCAAGTATTATCAGGATTGGTTAAACCAACCTGATTTTTTCTTCTTCATCTACAATTTTGCAGCATCTTTTCTACCTCGTTCGTAAAAGGGTAACAGGTTAGAAAAAGCTTCTCGCAGGAGCCAATTTCTACCTTCCTGCCATTCCTCAACCCCAGAAGTAGTAATAAAATAACCAATCCTATAAACAGCAGCAACCAACAATGATTGAAAGGTAGTAGAGACGCGAGAATTAAATGGAATCGACATTATCTCGTCAAGGCGATTAGCATCATACCCGTGACCAACAAATACGTAATACACTATCCTGTGGACTAATTTTGATAAGAATACAGTGCGGTCAGTCCATTTTTCAATATAGGGTTTACATTGAAAATAACCATCTGGCAATAACCCAAGTTCAATATCAAATTCAGCCCTTTCAACATCATCCATACCTGACAAAAAATCTTCAATTTTATCATCTATATCGCTATTACCCATACCAAAACCACCCTCAGCTGCAATCTCAAGCGCAAGATAATGCAGCGCCAATCCCCACATAAGACTATCTGAGTCCTCAATTCCAGTTAGGGAAAAACAATCTGTTCCATTAAAATATTTTTTACCCATAGTTTGAAGGCTCTGATAAACTATCCTACGCGCAAAATATTGGTCAGCAGGATTAATAAACTTTCCCTTAAGCTCACCATCTACTAAATACATTGCAATTGCCACAAGAGCATAATAGGAAGCATCATGCAAGCAAGTCGGGTTGGGAGAAAGAAGGTCTACCAAACGAAGTGACATCACCTCATCCCAAGCACCAATCCTAACTGTGTTAGATACCTTCCTAAAATGTTCAACATCCGGACCACCATTTCTATCCCACCATTCAGAATTGTCTACAAGTAAAGGTGACGAGTAATCAGCACTCTCAATTCTTTGTTGATCTTCGTCATACTGCATCCACATCAGAGCGAGCATGACCAACTTACATTTGACAAATCTGGATTGAAGCGATCGCATTGAGTCTATTTCTAATTTAAATGTTTCCATAAAAAATTAATAAATCGATACATATATATTTCCCATATCTACAATTTTTATACCAATAAATAAACAAAATATCAGAAAAATTATGACTTGCTCCACACAGTTACAAACAACCACAAACTAACAAGTGCTAACGCAGTAGAAATGTAAAGTATTAAAAATTTCACAAATCCTATGAGCGACTATCTCAATCGTATTACAATCGTCGGACGCTGCGGTCAAAATCCGGACATTCGCTACTTTGAAAGTGGCTCGGTAAAAGCAAGTATTTCGGTTGCAGTTAGACCTCCCTACAAAAGTGAAACAGCATTATGGTTTGACCTCATCGCCTGGGGTTCAACAGCTGAGGTAATCGCAAATTACGTCAAAAAGGGAACCCAAATTTCCATATTAGGCGAGTTCGGATTTGATAGATGGACAGACAAAAACTCAGGTGCAATGCGCTCTAAACCCGTAGTAACTGTCCAAACAATCGAATTATTAGGTTCTCCTCGCAGTGAAGATAAATCCTCCTTACAGGAAGAACAAACCATAAGCCTAGCTAACGCCAATTTCTAAGGACAGTCTCGTGCCTTGAGTTGTCCCGCGTTGAGAAAACTATCTGGTAAAAATGTCTGTGCAAAAAAATAGTCCTCAGCCCAAAGTAACTGGTTGGGGAGTAGTCAATTAGTGAAAAAACTACAATACCATGATTGAAACCAATACAACAGTAGTCATCAAAAGCGTTAATGAAACCCACGACAAAGAGGGTAGCTTAATCACCTACGGAATAGCTGAATTTAGCTATCGGGGTAAAGATGGCGTGGTAATAGATGAAATCTCCTACCGTGCTAAAGGAACTCCAGCCGTAGATATCAAAGGGAGTGGCGAATACCCTCAAGGTGTAGCTACCGGATACATCAATTTACAAGTCAACGAACGGGAAGGTTACAAAGAAAAAGTTGCTACCCTCGTCATTAGAGGATTCATTTCAACTGGGAAAACACTTCCTCAATTAGCACAATTTGGAGCTACAAAAGAAGAAACTCCCGACTTCGCACAAGAATTACTCGAAGAAAACATCAACAGCGATAGTAACGAAGAATTAAGCGACATCCCATTCTAACAGTCAGTTTTTGGAATCATGTCAGTGTGAGTCAGTCTAGACAGTCATACTGACATTATTTTTTTATTTTTTCGGAATCAGAGTTTGATAGAATCGCAACAGTTAAGTATAAAACACCCTTAAAAAATGACAAGTCAAACTAAAATAATCGCTGCATTCAACCAGTCAGGGGGTGCGGGGAAAACGACAACTATACACAATCTGGGGTATCATCTCGCCCAAAAACACCAAGTTCTGCTTGTCGATATGGACCCACAAGCAAGCCTAACAACCTTCATGGGAATCGAACCAAAAGAGCTAAAAGACGAGCAGACAATATATACTGCAATCACCGAACGCGCACCCCTAAATATTTGGCACGAACCTATCCACAAGATGCATATTGTACCTAGCAATAATGCTTTAGTTGGAGCTGAACTTGAACTAGGGCGCGATATCACAACCGACGGTCGCCAAAAACTAAAACTAGTACTCGAACCAATAGCCAATCAATACGATTACATCTTAATCGATTGTCCTCCCTCGCTGGGCTATTTAAGCATTATGAGCGTACTTGCAGCTACCCATCTACTCATCCCAGTCCAAACAGAATATAAATGCTACGCAGCTACAGAACAACTACTAACAACAATTGCCCGTCTCAAAAAAGGAGGACACAAAGACTTACAAATCGCAGCTTTTATCCCAACCCAGCACAACCAACGCACCCTTCAACAATCAGGTATACTCGAAGCTATCAAAAACCAAATTGGGGGGCGCGTCCACATAACTACTCCTATTCCCAAATCGATAGACTTCCCTAGTGCATCACAAGCACACCTTCCACTTGCTCTGTGGAAAAAAAATCACCCTGCAGTTAGTATCTTAGAAGAAATCGCAAATTATCTCAAAAAACTAGAAATATGACTATCAAGAAAGTTGAACTCAAAGAGTATGACAAAAATGCACTCGATGATTTATTGGGTAGTAGTGCAACCCAAGAAGAATCAACCAAGAAAAACACTACTACCCTACCAATAGATTCAATCATCCTCCCTCCATCCCAACCAAGACGCTACTTTGATACTGAAGCACTACAATCACTGGCAAACGATATCAAAGCTCAGGGACTTCTTGCACCTATCGCAGTCAGATATACATCAGGCAACACTTACGAACTCATGGCTGGCGAGCGTCGCCTCCGTGCTTGCAAAATTGCAGGATTAGAAGAAATAGCCGTCAATATCATTGACTGCGATGAGAAAACAGCCACCCGCATCCGCCTCGCAGAAAACCTACAAAGAGAAGACCTCAACGCCTATGAAGAAACTATCGGCATTCTGGAATTACTCGCTCTGGAGCTAGATCTTAATCAAGATACGGTAATCTCACTACTATACGAGATGAATAATGAAACTAAGGGAAATTCTAACCATAACGTTATGGTTAGCGACGATGCACTGACTTTACAAGACATTTTTTCCAAGTTAAGCAAAATCACCTGGCAATCATTTGTAGCTAACCGCCTACCCCTACTCAAACTACCCGGTGACATTCAGTCAGTACTGGCGAAAGGCGAACTGGAGTACACTAAAGCAACAACCATTTCCAAAATAAAGGATTTAGAGCAACGACAAGAGGTATTAAAACAGGCAATAGAGGAAAAGCTATCTCTATCACAGATAAAAAAGATAGTGGGGGATACCCTAAAAGCTAGCAAACAAGAGAAACAAGAAACGCCTACAAGAGAATTAGCAACACGAGTAGGAAAAATATCATCGCTGCTCAGGAAAGACAAAACTCTGAATGAAGATAAAAAAAGACTGAATAAAGTTAATAAACTAATAGAACAGCTTATGGAATTACTTAAACTTCAAGAAGAGATAGAAACAGCAGAAGAAACTCTAGAAAACTGATTAGAGGAAACTATAAAGCTTCCAGAGAGTCAGCACATTTCTATAGAAATCTCACTGAAATTATCATCGCAGCACTCAACTAGTAGTACTGCGATTCTCTTTAAAGAACTTTTTATTTGCAATAATCCAGTTTGAAACAATGCTCTAAAAAGTAGGCTTGAGTAAAAGGATGAGCATTCGTTAGGCGTACATCCAAAACTACATTAACTAACCCGTAAGGACGAATATCATCTGGGGCGTACAAAACCCTAGATAAACTATGTCCTAATCGAGAAAGAATATCTTCGTAGTTCTTGATATAAGCTATGTCAGAAGGTAGGGTGTAGACAACATATCCCAAACAACAACCTATATCCCACGGCTTACCTGTTTCATAAATAGGACATAAGAAAGACTCAATTGTAATAAAAGAACGCTGTAGATGAGAACGAATTAACCCACAAGTTGCATTAACTAGTACCTGGGGGACAACCAAATCATCAGAATTATAGTAGTTGTACATCTGCATAGTTCTAGGCGAAAGATGCAACTACTTCTGGTCGAGATTGATGATGACAACCCATATCTAAAAGTAGGGTAGTTTTGGCAAACCACTCGTAAAATTCATGGATGACTTCATCAGGTAAATATTTTGATAACCAACCAAACAAAACCTCATGGAAAATAACTATTCTAGAGGATAAATTATCTCCACAGTTCGTATATCGCTTTGGACAGAAAACTACAAACAAAGTTTGCAATGCCAAGTCATTCCTGCACAACTTATCATTTGGAAACAAGACACGCAGGATATCAAGCGTCATCCATTCCAAACCTTCCAAAGTTACCAATAAACCACATAGTAAATTTCTGTAGTAAAGGGTTTTTACTTCATACGGTCGAAAAGCTTGACCCTCCCAACCCTCTAGAACCCTACAACCAGATCGATTTAAGCTGGCATAACCGTAGTCTAACTCTTGTTTTGCAGTCAACATAATAGATGCGTATTTCTTTATTTGAAAAGTGTAAGCAATCAAGTTTTTATCTTCCCTTACGTACCGAACAATTTACAACAAATCAGTGTTTGATAATTACATACAACTCAACTTGGAGAACATCACAAAACTATCATTTAGCAAAATAAAATTAATTAGACTATCAGTTCAGTACCCGTCCTGAATGCACCGTCCACTATCAGATTTTTCTGCTCTCAAACAAGCCACAATAGTCAAAAGGGCTGATAGTTGGTACGTCTGCGTCTCCATAAAAACTAATGCAACGCCAGACAGTTTAACTGATAAACTGTCTGGCGTTGCGATAACGTATGCCTACGGCACGGCTCTTGCGTAGAGCGCACAGTACTCTACATCCACGCTTATACAGGCTAAATTTTATCGCTCATCGTGAGAAACTCCTTGGGGACAGGACGGGGAGCATAGTTTGGAACAAGCCTCGTGGAAGTATTAGCCTTCACCTCAATATCAGTAACTGAGTCAGGTTTAACCGTAGGAGCATCAAACAAAGATTGAGAGCGCTCATAATTAGTCACCCTATCAAATTCCAATACCATATGCTCGTGCAAAGCAACTACATCTGTCATGCGATTGCCCAGGCTACTGGCTATATCTGGAATCACAATATCGCCGTGCCAAGATATTGGAATACCCTCTTTCTCAAAATAAGCATCAATCTCAGGGCGAATGTAATCAGCTGTACCCCCACAAAATACCAACTCGCACACATCATCCTCCCTCCGGGAGCGCAACCACCTTGCCATCGCTCGCCAGTACTCATCTCTAACAAGCAATAGAGCCTTAGACATAGACTCCCCATCAGCCTTTATCTCATCAGGTTTACGCTTGCGAGAAAGTTTCTGCAACACTTGGGAGTCACAACTTGCACCCGCCTCAACCAAAACCTCGACAATACTAGTATTATCAGGACTGAGTCCTGATGTTTTGGAAACAAAATTGTTGACAAGCCAAGACATCCCCAAGTCGCTAGTAATTCCCCGACTGGGAACACCACTCCGAACAATAAAAGCGCTCGCATTGCGATAACCCACCATCACAAACATTGAGGTAGGTATAGCACCACCACTAGTACGTCTGCGATGGAAAAATACACCACTTCCCTCAGACGCCACATTGTAGTAAGTCATCCTCACCCGCATCCTACCCGCTGGAGTTTCAAATCCTCTAAATACTTCCTTCAATCGAGTTTCCAACTGAACCTTGTCTTGAGTCTCCCCCGGCGGCAGCAAAATATTCAAATAAACAGAAACATCATTCTCCAATCCCAACTTTTCCTTAGCCAACCAAATCGCCCCACATACCTTGGGTACTGCCAGCTCATACTTTAGTTCTTTCAGTTGCGATATTCCCCGAAACTGATGACGAGCAAGCGCACCCAACACATAATACTCTCCACCTACACCTACCCAAGCACGAGATTCGGGTATGCCCTCAGTATCTATTCCCTCAACCGATGCCCTCGCCACATCAGCAACCTCCGAGTCCATCAGCAAAACTTGCGGCTTACCCTCTGGATATTCCTGCACAATAGCCTTAGTTTTGCTCCCACCCATATCCAAGGTTAAAACAATTTTCCTAGATTGAGCTTTACCACTAGTTTTAGCCATATCTTTTTTATATATAAATGATTTTCAACCAATCTAACCTACTCTTAAATAAGAGTGAATTAGTTTACAAGAATTTCAAAAACCCTAGTTTTTCTTAAGACAGTTCTCTCAAAGAAGTGGTATAGGTTGAAGCAGATTTAGAGTAACCCCAGCAACAAGATATCATTTGGCAATCGGCAAATTGTTTCAAATACTTGAAAACTCCAAACTAAACCCTGCATCCCCCTCAATCATTCCTGACGGTATCACATCCTCATCTGAATCAAAAAAGTCATCTTCTCCATCCAATTCCTCTTTTTGCGATGGTTCCTCAGAAGAAGCAACAGACTTTTGGGGAATATGCCCATTACTATTAACTATGACCTGTTCTTGAGACACAACAGAGGAAGACATAATTTGGGGAGAAGATTGGCCCACCACCATCGGTGTAATGAGCACCAACTGCGATATCCCCTCCAATCCACACACGCGCTTAATCATTTGAATCTGACTCTCCAATACCCCAATTGCCCACAAAGCAACCTTCCTCAATTCCTCTCCACCTATCCCCACCGAATGCATCGCCAAGGGTAACCAAAATGCCTTGAGGGTATATACCACTGTCTCTACCAACCCCATCTCCATCGGGTTAGATACCAAATACTTAAACATCTTCCCCGTCACCGTATTCACACTCCGCTTTATCTGCGGTATCACCTCAAACTCTGTCTGACTCATCCCTAATATCCAAACCTCACTAACTATTAATTGAAGATTGAATTCTCAACTATTCTCCTACTCCACCTCCCACGCAAAATACCAGCCCAAACCGCAACGTAGTTGAAAAATAAAATTGTTTTCGACTAACAATAAATTGCCTACAACCCACAAAATATTTCGCAGATAAACAAAGGCGCGTGAATTGAACACCTTATTCCTACCGACAAATGAGAATTTAACAGTAATGATGATGTACTTTGCTATACCATAACAGGCTACGGAGAAAATGTCATCTCCAACTATCCCTTACTGTCCCTATAGCAATCCCTTACCTACTACTGATATCCTTAGTATAAAAGTACTATAAAAAGATAAGGATAGTTAAGCCTACTGCTGCTATACTCTCGCATAACAGCAGTATGTCCCCTTACAAACCACAAACCTTCCAAAGTGTGCACTTATACCACAAGACAAGGTATGTTTAGATACGGTATGTATTGCAAAACTTCATTCAGTATCCGATGAGGGTTTAATGGTGCATCTAAAAAATTTTGGGCGGGTGAAAGTATTTTGCAAAATCTTGCCTTCGGCACACTACAAAGAACAAATATACCAACCCTTCTAGACCCCTCGTCACCCCCTTCGGGGAATTCAAAGTTCAAAATTCAAAATTCAAAATTAAGAACCTCATAACGTAAGTTGGGGGCTTGAAACAAGGACGCCGTTTTCCGCACTTCGTGCCGCTCCGAAGTGCGCGCTGCGCGTCTCGGAAAACATTTTTTACACTCTCCATACCATAAGGAGCGGGGCTTGCATCCTTTTTCTTTTTTTTTGAACTTTGAATTTTGAATTTTGAATTTGAGCGAAGCGAGGGTCACCCCGTCAGGTGGATAGCGCTACAAGACAGCATTTTAACAATTTATGCCCCGACTCTAAAAACAGCAACGTCCAAAGTGGAGCGCAAGTAGTTTTTGTC
>NZ_CP030120.1:0-76852 GCF_006968745.1 Brasilonema sennae CENA114
GCTCCTCTCGACTCAAACCATGATATTGACAAAATTCTTACCCTTACGGAATGAATCAGCCCTGCTTCTTCATAGTGGTTTTTGAGGGACTTTGAGAGGTGTACCAAGGATAATGGTGTCCATCTCTTTATAGGTAAAAAAGGGAACCGGACCAATGAAGTAGGGACTGCATCCCAAGTCAACAAATCCGCCCCGCTTGCAGATACGGAAAAACATTGCGGTGGTGATGCTACCATCAGCTTCTTTAACGTCCCAGATAACTTGCTTGAAAGACTTGCCAAATGGATGGCGTCCGGTGGGTTCCTTTCCACCGTTGAGTTTACCTAAGATGCCAAATCCACCCTTAACCTTTTGGTCTTTGCCGGACATCCATTGTGAACCAGTAACAATATCACTTCCTGAAACCTCAATGTGACCGCATTTTTTCTCGCACGAAACATTAAACCCGTCTTGATAGCTACCAGAGATGGATTTCCACCGTCCGCCTTCAAGCGATCCAAGGGGTAAGTCTACCTTACCAATGAAGCTCATATCGGGAATTGGTAAACTAGAGAACTGGTCAAATGGTACATCTGCCAGTCCCGGAATCTTACCGATTGTGGTGTTTTGCCAGTTGTAGAAGTCTTTAAACTGTGCTTGTTGGATGCCGGGGATGCTGGTTAGTTTATACTTATCAAGCTGGACATACTTACCGAGTTCGGCTTCTGCAAGTTCAGGATAGTTATCGAGTACCTCACCAACAGTTTGGTAGTCTGCGCTTAAACCCGTAACTTTGGTGACTAGTTCTTGAATTGGCGGGATTGTTCCCACTTCTAAATCTTCAAACTTGGGAATTGCTTGTGCAAAATCTGCAAGTGTTTGCCATTTCAGTGTCTCAAAATCCGAGAGTTTGAGATTTTTGAGTTGAATACCTGTGATGTCAGCGATATCTTCAAGCGTGAAATCTTCAATCTTGAATTCAGTAGCCTCAAAATCGCCCAGTTCCATAACTTCCGCAAGGCTTTGTCCTGCACTCCAAGTACGCCTTTGCTTCATACCGGGGTTTTTGATATTGGGGAATTCGACGCTACCTGCGTCCCCAAACTTCATATTTTTGAACGTGATATTGCTCCAATCAGGAGTTGGTGCACCGTTGACGTATTTGGTAGCAACTGGCTGCGACTTTTTGGTTTCTTCTGTTTTATTTGTCGAAGTGTTCAAATTTGAATACTTCGTGAGTTCAACTGAAGGTTGCCCGGTTTTTTCCTCTAAGCCAGTGGCGGCTACAGCTTTCCCTTCAAATAGGAGACTACCGATATTATAGCTACCCCCAAACCGGATGAGTCCGTGTAAGGCAAGTCCTGCAGCAAGACCAACTACCATAAGGTAGCGTAGGGTATTTAGTTTCGAGATGCGATACTGAAGCGCTCGATTAGTTTTATTATTGTTGATTTCCTGACTGACAAGTGCTACTGGTACGATTGCAGTTACTTCGGTTACGGCTTCTGGGATTTGATAATTGGGAGTCAGGTTTTCGTTATCCATAATTACTTAAAATTATTGATTGAAATTATTGATTTAAAACAAAGTTTGTTTGAGTTGCAGAGGGGGTACTGCGTGGTGATGGTACTTCTAAGACGCGCTTACCACCTAGCAACATGAGTTTTTCAACCAACTGCATCGATACCCCAGCGGTGCTAGCAGCAGCAACAAGTTCCTCTCCTTGGGAGCATAACTCGATAAGTTGATTTAGCCGTTGCCAGAGTGTACTATCTGTAGTTACCCATTGCTTGGAGAGGGCAATCTGCATTCCCTTGGTGATATATTTGCTGTCAGATAAAGCTGTATAACTAACTTCTGGTCTTGTTTCTTGAGTCTTGCTTGGGGTATCGCCAACAATTTCAATTTGGCTGTACTGGGGTGCACCACTACCTGGTACAATCCGGAAGTGATAGCTTTTCAAAGTTGACCCGGATTCGGTAATGACCGTCATGTGCGCGCCGTAGGGGGCTTCTGGTAGACCAGGGATTTTGACTTTCTCGATGCGACGAATGTGAATCAATCCTGCCCCTGTACTACTACCAGAGCATCTGCCTAGCCCTTCAAGACATCCGTCAACGTCAAAAACAAACCTTGAGGGATCGTCCAGCCAGATTTTTTTGATAGTTTCTCCAGTACGGTAAAACGAAATAGATACCCCATGTCCGTTCCAAACTTTGACAGTTTGTAATTGGGCGGTTTCTCCTGACACATGTGATGCTGCAACTTGACGGATGGTATTTGCAAATACAGGTTTTAAGGGTGCAAATATGGACGCGCAGCAGAGGTGAATTAGACTAAAATAGATTATATATTTGAATTTCACAGCTTTAATGACCTATCGACTCTGATAGTGATTTTGGTGTTTTTAGGTACGTACCAAACATTGGGACGGCGATTGATTTCCTCAGTGGCGCGTTCAGTGCGTTTGCTGACTGTATCGCTCAACTTGCCAAAAAACCCTTGAACGAAAGCACCTTCAATGCTACGCTTGTTATTGCGAGTGCGAGTTCTTGTTCCACCTAGAGGTAAATCTTCTGTGACCTCTTCGGATTTATTGATAATTTCTCCAATTTTGGCGATACCAGCAATTGTTCCTAAAGTGGCATCGTATTTGGCAATTTCTGGTCCTTTATCTTTGTAAGGTCTGGCGATGAGGGGCGAACCTGCTTCTCCTAAGACTGATATTGTACCAGGTGATACTGGATACTCAGTTCCGTCCTTAAGGATAGTTGTTACCTCAGCATACACGCCTGATGAGTCATCGACTGCAAGCATTGTGATTGTGACTTGCGTACCTCTTGGAATGGCAATTTCGCCTGTATTGCTGTAAAGTGGTTCATCTAACTGGGCAACAAACCGTAGCGTATTTGTTTGTGCTTGCGAACGGTTGTTATTGTTATGACTTGTTTGAGGTAAAACCAGAGGAGTGACCAAGGTTGCATTTGCAAATGAACCAACAACCAAATACTGTGGTTTTCTCTCATAAAGAATTTGTGCTTCTTCGCTGAGGTAGTCATAACTCACATTTACAGCTTGGCTGCTTTCTTCATTATCTGCGTACTTTGGGCTATTACTTTCGATGGTAGGTTTCCAACGAGGACGTAATTCCTCAATCGTGTTATTGTTGGTTGTGTCAGTACTCTCGTTACGACGGCTGCGGCGACGGGAACGAGTAGTATTAACTTCTGCTGTGGATCTTATTTCTCCGGTTGTAGCAGTAACCTCTTTTGTACTCGTGCTTGTGCTTTCGGTTGTGCTGGGGAAAGCGGTGAGTGCATATTTAACCTGACCAACATTTCCCACGCTACGCAGCCGTTCAAGTTCGGCGAGTGGGTTCTTCGCGACGGTTTGGTTTTGGTTATTATTTACAGCTTTTGTCAGTAAGGAATGAGTGAGGTTAGAATGACTCACACGGGGGATTTTCGAGACGGGAGCAGTAGGACGTAAAGGTGGTATTGGTTGAGAGGCGATTTCTCTACGTCTTGGTTTCAACTCTGGTTCGGCTGCTGGTTCTCGATAGACACGTCTTCTTGGTGGAGGAGTTTCTTGAGTGACGACTTTTTGTTGTGTGGGGCGCGTTTCTGCTTTTGTTGGTTGTATCTTAGCTTCAGCTTTGCTTTCCTTCTCATCCTTCTTGCCATTGAGTGTATCAAGTTCTTCTTGTTGCTTGGCAAGGGCGAGTTTGGCGTAAACATCCCCATCTTTCTGTTCCGACGGGGTAGTAGTGGGACTAGGGGTAGGGGTAGCTTCTGGTTTTAAGCCAGTTTTACTACCGTTCATCATTCCGTTAAGGACAAGAAATACCAATAAAAACCCTACGCCAAATGCACCACCAATAATTCCTAATCTTGACCAAGGGGATGTGACAAAATCGTGTTTAGTTTTTATTAAAGCTGGGTCTTCGTCTCCTTCAAGTTCATCTTCTACTTCAGTACTATTCTCCTGATTCTCGTCTACTTCCTCATGTTTTTTCTCCTCACTATCGAATGGTAGAAAACTATCTACATCAGAAACATTATGATGATTTTCGTGTAACTGTAACATATAAGAATTCGGTTTGATTTGGTGAAATTACTTGCGTAGGGAGAAAACTCTTAACAGGAAAGAAGGCTCTTTGAGGTGTACCTAGCCTCGCAAAAATCTGCGGAGGAGTCCTATATAATTTTTTTAAAAACTAATTACCAAGAAAGGAGTCAGGAACCAGAATAAAATGCTGAATTCTTCTTCAATTCTTCTTACTCTCCTAAATCAGGACTTGCTGAATACTGAATTCTTCAATTCTTCTTCAATTCTTCTTACTCTCCTGACTCCTGACTCCTGAACGGCAGTCGCCCCAAGTCGGGAAACCCGCCCACGGCGCTGCCTCCTCCTGAATTCTTCTTCAAAAGATCGTAATCGATAATTTGAGTAATTTCTAGACCTGATTGTCTAGCAGAATAAATTTTTTCGTCGAGTTCAGTTGGATTGGCTGGTAGCTTGGGAGTATCGATAGCTGAGATGGTAATTGTTTTGTTGAAGGCAATCCCTTTTCCTGAGTTTCTCTCTCTATCAAAAGCTACTAGTGTCGCAATATAATCAACTTCCCATTTCCCATATTTTATTTTTCTGGGTTTGGATATATAGCGAGTAACAAGTGAAAATTGAGATTCGCCATTGAATACGCCATCAGGAACCATTTCAGCAATTCTTTTGAGAAAGCTTGCTCGAAAGTCTTGATTTTCAGATAGAGCAAATGCTGCTGACCATGCTCTAGTTGGAATTCTTTTTCTGTTATTTTTTGTCGTTTTTATTTCTACTCCCTTGTCAGGTTTGGTAACATTTTCGCCATTTTCATTGGCTTGGATTAGTCCATCCCAACCGAACATTTTCATCATACTATCCGAGACAAATCTTTTGATAGTTTCGTCATCACGTTCGTTGGGACCAACAAACTTAGCTATTGAGGTAGATCCATCTCGAAGTTGAACAACTGTCATACCTTTGACATAACGGTTTGTACCAGAACTTATTCCAAGATTTACCAATTGTAATAAGACAGATAGGATAGTTCCTCCTGCTGTTATGGTGATTGCCATGCCGATAGGTGTAGAGATAGATTGACCGTAACTGAGGAGGCGGGCTGGTTGAGATTTAGACTTAGATTTAAGCATAATTATTTGTTAATTACTATAAGAAGTTAGGAGTCAGAAGTCAGGAGGAGGCAGCGCCGTGGGCGGGTTTCCTCCTGACTCCTGCATTCTTATTAATTATTTTTGACCTTACCGATTTTGTTACCAATAAACTTGGTTGCATTCACAGCAACGGTAGCAGTTGTACTTGCTCCACCAGTGGCAATTCCTGCTGCAACTTCAGCCCCAAATGATGTTACCTGACTTAGTCCCGTCCAAACGGCTATTCCACCACCAGCGGCAAGAGCTGATGCAAGAATGGGTGATACCAACCCAACGAAAAGGAGAAATATCATAGGTTGGTTTTGTTCGGAATTAGCAATAAGCTGTCCGCACAAACCAATAATGATGTTGAAGCAAAGTTTCGCCATTCCAACTGAAAAATAACCAGTTAACCAAGCGAAAATGGGTTTAGCACCAAAGGGAAGTAGCGAACCACCGACTGCTAATGGACCAAGTAAAGCGGTTAAAAGCATTGTGAACTCGATTCCCCATTGGTAAGCATTGTTTAGAGCCAGAAGGATGACCGCAACAAACCCGGTTATCATCGAACCAATTGCACTGGTGATGGAGTTACCAATTTTTTCAGCAATTTGACCGGGGGAGAGGTTTTCGAGTGCGTCTTTAGCATCTGACAAACTTTTGAGGGGGTTAAATTCCCAGCTACCGCTGTCAGGGGCAACTCCATGAAATAATTTAGGTGCAGATGTTTTGAGTTCGGCTTCTGCTCGCTGCAAGCAGGCGATTGAATCAGTAGTGTTACCTGGAATTGAGCGACATCTTTCCATTGCTGCTCCGACTTGCTGTTGAAGGGCAATATTGCCAACGGCTCGGTTGAACGCTACTTCTAAATTTGCTCCAGCAGCGGTAAATTCGAGAATATCATTATTGACAGTATTAATATATCCTCGAATGGCGAGTGTTCCACTTCTAAGTAATGTGCCATTACTCGTTAGTAGCCCAACAACTATAATAGGCCATATCCAACTGGAGAGAGCTTTCATGTCCTCTTGATTTATCCAGTTTTTGCCCAATTCGACCATAAAAAGGGTGAGAGTAGCGATCGCGAAAAACTGACCAACTTTGCACATCGAGCCATACAAGTTACCGTTGAGGGTTTCTTGCCAAAGTTCGTTAAATCCTTCTGCTACCAGTTGCGCTCCACCAGCAGCATTTTCTAAAATGTCTTGTCCGAAAAATGGATCGGTGGCGATGATGAGATGTTCTAACATGGTGCTTTGATGACTTGGTGGCGAGAGGGTCATCTGGTGCAATAGAGAGGACACCCCTGTGGGCGAGTTTCTCGATTTGAAGTGAGTGTCCACATGACCATTGATTACAGCAAACTATTTACCAGCAGTGGTTTTGAGGGAGCTAAACCCGCTGATTTCCATGTATTGAGCGGTTATACCGTCCATTATTAGGTTTTGACGGCGGCGATCGCTTGCACCTTGTTCGGCGATTTGGGATAGCATAAGGTTAGTTTGCTGTACATCGTGCCTTTGTTGCAGTCCATCAGTACGGGACTGTCCTAACATTGAGACAATTTGGGCATTTTGGGCAGAAATAACCTTGAGGATATTCTGCGAAGCATCCATATCTTGAGCCTGGTTGGCAAGTTCTTGCACCTCAGTTACGGTTTGTTGCGTCTGAGAGATTTCTTTTTTGGTGCGTTCTTGACCTACTTTTCCCAAGACGCTTTCAACTGTAGCACGGGTGGTTTCGCGTTCCAGTTCGTTACCAGCAGCAACTGCACCCTCTACAGTATTGCTTTCGTTCCAGTTACCCGTCGCTTTGAGTTGATCTTTTAGTTTGTCTGCACTTTCTACAGGGTCTGGTAAACCCATAGTTCCGGTTGAGTTGTTGGTAGCAGTTTTTGCTTCCCCTTTCATCCCACCCCAGCTTTCATTTATCACTGCGGTAAGTTCGTTTTTGGTTTCTTCAAAATAGCTATTGAGTTCACCTAAAATCTCATTAAAAAAATCTTTCACTGAGAAGGCATAACTGGGGGCTGCACTTAGCAGAGTCACCAGACCAATCGCTGATCCAATTATGACTACTTTACTCGGTTTCAACTTTAACTTGATTTTCATACATTTGGTGGAGAAATTGTAAGAATTTAGGAGTCAGGAGTCAGGAGTCAGAATTCAGGAGAGTAAGAAGAAGAATTGAAGAAGAATTCAGCTATACAGCAGTCAGAATTCAGAAGAATAAGAAGAAGAATTCAGCTATTTCGTAAGTCAGTATTTAGGAGAGTAAGAAGAATTCAGTATATGCGCGTAGGGCACGCTGCGCGAACAGCATTTTCTTCTGACTCCTGACTTCTGAACGGCAGTTGCTTTATGCCGGGGAACCCGTCCACCGCACTGCCTCCTCCTGACTTCTCCTTCAATTGCTTTTGGTTATTCTTATCAAGTAGTTCTTTCGCTTCTTCACTTAACTCATTTCCTCGAATCATCTGTACATAAGCCTCAGAAAATCTCACCATTCCAAGCATTGGATTATTGGCATATTTGTTGAGGAATAAAGTACGCAGTTCTTGCTCGTTTGGGTTGTTTGCTACTGCTGCAAGTAAGCAATAAGCAGGATAATAACGACAGAAAGTCAGTTTGCCATTATCATCAAGTAACCATTGTGAGTAAATACTTTCCCGTTTTGGGAAAAAAGCTTCGGTACTATTGCGTGAGATAATTTCTGATGGGTATTTAAATCGGTTAACAAACGGGTCTACTGCAGATGTTTGGATTCTCCCGATGAGTCGTGTGGTAATGTTAGCGAATATTTTGGGAGCTGATTTACTTTGAAATATACTTTCTGGCTCTTGTGCTGATAAAATAACACGTATACCAGCTTTTGCACCGTTGGCGCAGAGCCTTCCAATAAGTTCGGCAATTGACTCAAAAGAAAAGAGAATCGGTGCTTCATCAAGAAAGAAGATACTTGCTTTAGATGATAGGGCACGACGCAAGGCAGCTGCATAAGCGCTGAGTGCGAGGACTGCTGCATCTGCTTCTGAAGAAAGTGAACGCAGTGCAAATACGAGTAGTCTGGCATCAGTTTTAAAGCTAGATGGATTAGCAATTGATTGACCTACTCGTGAATTTAACCAAAACTTTAGTCGCAATCTAATGTGGTCTAATGCATCAAGTATTTCTTTACTATTATTAGCAATGGAATCAAGCTTAATAAATCCCGGTGAGCAGTAATTGTAAAAATCTTTAAGAGTTGGTATATCTGCCCATTCTGTTGTGACTACTCCATTTTCTAGGGCGAGTTTATACCGAAGCTTGATATCATCATCATTAAAGAATGTTTCAATTGCAATTGTAATAATACTCTCGATATTTGATATCATTGTGGGACTGACTCCTATCGGGTTTGTCCCTAGTACCATTGTCAGGAGCGTTGATTTCAAAAAATCCTTGAAATCAGTCATGCGCTCCTTAATAACTTCAGGTTCATACCCCCTCAAATCGGGTAATTCAAATAAATTGTTTGATTCTTTGCTAATATCAAAATACGCCCCTTCTGTTCCTATGAATTTGGTATAATCGGTAAATGTGGAACTCCCATCAGGTTTGGGATAGTCCAGGGCGATAACGGGGATACCTTGCGCCAAAGCTGGTGTTAATAATCCTGCTACTAGTACAGACTTACCAGTACGGGTAGTACCAAATACAGCTAAGTTTTTATGTTGGTTGTACAAGTCAAGATGTACCGGAGTTCCTCCCTCTTCGGCGATTAGCTCAAATCCAGATTTATCTGCTGAAGCGGTTCGCACTAAAGGCATGAGTCCTGGTACTTCACAGGAGAAATAAGGAAGACGACGGTTGAAGGGTTTAGTAAGTAAATTCTCCCAAACAATAGGTAGACATTGCAACCAAGTCTTCCAGGTATATTCGATTTCTCTATCGACAACAGCAGGACGTAAAAAGCAGCTAGATAGATATTGGCAAGCTTCATCTAGTGCAGTGCGACTATGACGATGCATACAGAAGACAACGGCGGTATGAATTGGGATTGACCCTTTTAAGATAGTTTCTTGTGCTTTGACTGCCTCCTCAATATTCATATTTGACTTAACATCAATTGACCCCTTTTGAGAAGACATCGCAGAAGAGGTGATTGACTGTTTGGTAATTCGTTGCAGAGCAGTTTTTGCTAGTCCTTGATTGGCTTTAGATAGCTGACAAATAATCTCGGTATCGGAGATTTTTTCTTTAGATATAACTTCCCAGAGGTATCGAAGCTGCGCATATTCATCAACCCATCCTTGGGGTTTTTCGCTAAATTGGAGAACGCCAATATACTTATCTTGGAGTTTTACCCAAGCGCGATCAAGAAAAGGAACAGATTTCTCATTTTCCAGCATCAGGTGACGAATGTGAAAGTCGCTGGTTTGAACTTCTCGAAGTCCCTCTTCATCTAAAATTAGGGGGCTGGGAATCGAATGTGCATCGCTCTTGTTAAACTGGTTCCAGAGAACTGACCATATTTCCTCACTTGTCAGCGCTTGTACCGAAAGTCCCATTGAGTTAGTAAAAAGTTGCTCCCACCGTTGGAACCCAGAGGTAAAACTATCCTGTAGAATTGTTTCAATTCGTTCTTGCCTGATACCGTGAATTTGACCAGTAAACTGAAACCATGCTTTCTGCAACTGCTTAATAGTTTTTTCAATTGCATCATGAGAGCGACTATCTTCAGAAGCAAGGACGCTATAGGTACACCAGAAGCGCAAAAACTTATTTTTGCGGACTCCTGCTTGAGTAAGTTCTCTAGCACGCAGGCGTTCTGAACGTATCAGTAGTGTTAATTGTTCTAAGTCGCACTTTTGTTCAACTCCTTTTAGTTCCTGTTGACGAAGGAAGTCATCGGTAAATGAGCCAAGGTGAATAGTTAAGGTTTCGCGTTCGGGTAATTCCTTGAGTCCGCCCTCAATATTTTCAAAAATGGGAATAATTTGTTCAGAGGGTAGCGATGGATGAATTCCTTGGACGTCGAAGCAGAATTTGATTTGGATGTCTTGTTTTTTCTGAAGAATAAGTGCGCCTAATCTGTTGCGACCAGCAAGTGAGATACTTGCAATCCCAGCTAGGTGGGTAATGTCCTCAAACGGCGTGAGGTTTTTGACAACGCCTAATTGTTCTATGTCTAAGGACTTTCTGCCAATCTTATCCTTTTGTTTCGTTGAGGCGGTCGAACTCATAATGTGTGGTTGCGTGCGTTAATTTTTCTTAACTTGGAAAGGGAACTCTTAACAGCGAACGCTTAACAGCGAATAGGGAATAGGGAATGGGGAACGCTTAACAGTGAAGAAGCGAAAGAACTATTGAACAGGGGGTAGGGTGTAAGGGTGTGCAAAAAATAACTCTCTCTTTCCTCCCTACTCCCCCTGCTTCCCCTGCTTCCCCTGCCTCCCCTGCTCCCCCTACTCCCCCTGCTCCCCCTGCTCCCTACACCCTGCGCTTTTTCCTGAATTTTGGTTCCTGGGGAGGATGAACAAGCGAGACAAATGGTTTGTAGCCACGAATGATGCGGGGTGTGCCGATAAATTTACCGAAGAAGGCTTGATTTGAAGAGACTGTCCACCAGGTTGCCCATCCCCAAGCGATCGCTATACCAGTTGCTAACCATGATTGTTGCATAAATCCTTTGACAACCATGTACCCAATGAGTGCGATCGCACTCCAGGGAATTATTTGGTCGGCGCTCAATGGTCCGAAGCGCGGCTGTTTTCCAAGGATGTGGTTGACAGTACGGAATTCGCGTCGTGGTTTGTCCATTTTTACCAAGAAAGCACTCGTGACGTCAGTCGTCAGAAGTTAGAATAAAATAGTGAGTTCTTCTTTAATTCTTCTTATTCTCCTGAATACTAAATCAGGACTTGCTGAGTTCTTTTCATTTATTAACCGCCAGTACCACCACCGACGACTAATGCAGCAAGAATGTCACCAACAACAACAGTTATAGCCACGATAATTGGTGTTCTAGCAATGGTTTGCCAGTCTTCATCATTGCGGGCAGCTTGCACAACCCGTACTAGACCGATACCCAGGTAAATGAGGAACAAACCTCGTAATACAGCAAAAATAAAACCGATAACTTTGGCGTCAATTCCGGGAAAGTAGGAGGCGTTTTTGAAAAATGTTTCTGCGTTATTCATAAACTGTGCGTTGGCTGGTGCAACAGCAAAGTCGAGTAGAAAAATCGTGCTAACAATTCCAAACAGTATTGTGTAAATGTTGATGCCATACCTGCGCTGCAATTTATCAATATTGGCAAGTAGACTGTTTGCTTCTTTTGGCAGTAGGGCAACTCCTGCAGTTAAAAATGCCAAACTTGCTATCACCATATTGTGAATCGAGATATCTACAATCATTAACCCAGTTCCCACTACCATTAATGCAGCAATTGTGCCATTTTCTTTCCAATTACGCTTGCGGCGAACAGGAGCAGGATATCCATATTCTTCTTCATAGCTCTTAACGCGGTCATTATCAAATTCGGATTCGTAGTGTGTTCTCATAAAAAAGTAGATGATTTTGATTGAAGAGTGAATGAAACTTTGTAGGAGTCATCAAGAAGTGAGTGACCAGTCCTGAGTCCTTGCTCCAACTTCTCGTTTGTAAACCTATTTTATGAGGGTTCTATCCGTCAAAGCATCTAATAATTTTCTAGTTTCAGACACTATTTTTTCGGAAAGTTTGTTAGTTAAAAATTATCAGATTTTTGATTGACAAATTCCAATATTTAAATCAGTAACTTTTTTCGTAATGTTTGACCTGAGGTACTCACCATAGTTCAGAGTTGTATAGGCAAATAAATATAGTTAACAGTTTCTTGTGTGAAAATTCCTTCCGAAGCCGAGGTATTTAGGGGAAACCGTGGTCGCGTAGCAAGACTGTTTTGAGCTATATTGCCCATAAGTCTTTCAAAGATGGACGGTGTTGAACATACTTTGTTGTAAGCGACAGCGAGTGGAGGTCTGTTTTGAAAATAGGAACCGGCGAAAGTTGATTCTCATGCTTGGTTGTGGGTGATAAACCGGAGGGCGTAATACGGGTGGATCGCCCGTGAGATTTGTTGGCAAATTAATAGGGTGTGTTAGCCGTCTGGTGATTTGCTAAACTCAGGAGTAAAAATAGTAAGAGCAAAAACAAAAGTGAACCGGAGACGTTTGTGAGACGAGATGCCATTTTCAAGCGCTTTTCAAGCGTTCCCCTGGATTACTTTTTGAATTAGTGGAGCAACCGCCACCGGATGCTAGGAACTACCGCTTTGAGTCGGTTGAAGTGAAGGAACCGACGTTCCGGATTGATGGCGTATTCTTACCACCACCTAATGCTTCGCCTCAAATTGTCTTCTTTGCAGAAGTGCAATTTCAAAAGGATGAGTTGCTCTACCATCGCTTCTTCTCAGAGTCTCTGCTGTACCTGTATCGCAATCCCGCGCTCTACGATGACTGGTACGGGATTATCATCTTCCAGTCTCGCAGCTTAGAACCAGAAAACACCGCGATACATCGCTCGCTCCTTGCTGGTTCACAGGTGCGACGGATTTATCTTGATGAGTTGGGCAACCCAGATAAACAGCCTGTGGGGATTAGCCTGATGCAGTTGACCATCGCCCCCGAAGCTCAGATGGTTAATCAGGCAAGACGGTTGATTGAGCGGGTGCGGGTGGAGGAGACTGCTAACCCATTCAAGGACGAGATAATAGAGGTGATCACTACAATCGCCGTTTACAAGTTTGCCAATCTAAGCCGCGAGGAGGTCGAAGCAATGTTAGGAGTTAATCTAGAAGAAACTAGAGTTTACCAGGAAGCCAAGGAAGAGGGACGACATGAAGTGAAGCTGGAGCTGGTGCCCCGGATGCTGACGCGTGGTATGACAATCGAAGAGATTGCTGAGTTACTTAACTTAACAATCTCACAAGTGCAACGAGCGGCTCAACAAGAATCCCAAGATTGACGCTCTCATTTATGGATTGACAAAAATAAAAGTGTATTTGGCCACTATCTTTAAGCAAAGTAAAATCCCTAAAGACCATGATCTTTAGGGATTGAATGCCTGATATTTACTAATATGTTGTTTGATTAGGAGTTGAGGCTATTTAAGATTGATTTTGAGAAATCCTCCATTATTTAACCCTAAAGAATCTACACTACCAGCAGGTAATTCGATGACTTGGTTTACAGGGTACACTGAATTGTATTTAGGACATTCCTGAGTTGTACAGGGTGGTACATTCCTGACGATATGTTTAATTTCTCCACTTTTAAGAAATATCATATCTAGGGGAATGTGAGTATCCTTCATCCACAAGCTAATTGGTTCTGATTTGTTGATAACAAATAGCATCCCGTGGTTGTTCGGTATTGACTTGCGGAATTTGAGTCCTTTGGATAGTTCTTGGGCAACTCTAGCTACCTCTAGTGTGATAGTTTGGTTATTACTAGTAAAGGTTGCACCAATAGGTAGATACTGGGGTTGATGATTCCAAAAGTAGAGTGATAGGGGTGAGAGGGCAGCAGTAAAACCAGCAATTGGTCCAACGACAAAGAGAATTTTGAAGAATAGGCTTTTTGGTGAAGTTTGTGCGCCTTTTGTTTGAATTATTCTTTGAGTGGTTGGTCTTGTGACTTTCATAATTTTAGATAAGTAAAGTGATAAGGTGGTTAAAGAGCGTGAACAGTGAACAGTGACCAGTGACCAGTAAACAGTGAACAGTGAACAGTAAACAGTAAACAGTGAAGGAGTCAGGAGGAGCCAGCACTGCGGGAGGGTCTCCCTCCGTAGGTGTCTGGCGTTCAGAAGTCAGGAGGAGCCAGTGCGGTGGACGGGTCTCCCGGCATAAAGCACCTGGCGTTCAGAAGTCGCAGTTCTTTATTTCTTCCTTCTGAATACTGAATTCAGAATTGCTGAATTCTTCTTCAAACTGATAACTGATAACTGATAACTGATAACTGATTTCTGACGTTTGCTAGCTGAAAATATTGATGTTTCCAACAGCAAACTTACTTTCATCTCGCAGGCTACTAGGTAAAGCTTGTTGGTCAGCTTTATTACGCATCGACTCGACTCTATCGGCTTCGCGGATAGCAAGCGGGTTGATTTGGCGGCGTTCTTCAAGCAGCGCTTCAATGGTTAATTCTAGGGGTGGGAGTTCTGAGGATGTGTAGGTATCTTCTGCTGTCATCGTGCAAAAAATACTAAAAGCAGCACGCTCAACAATCGTCTGGATTTCAGATCCTACGCAACGGTTAGTCGCTTTCAGGATACGCCGCCATTCGTCCTCGCTCCAGGGGTCGTTACTATTGCGGAAGCGCTTGTCAAATCGGGCGGCATGAAGCTTAAATATTGTATGTCTTTCCCCATTGTTGGGTAGGTCTACCTTAAATAAATAGTCAAACCGTCCAGCGCGGGTGAGTTCGGGTGGTAACCATTCCATCCGGTTAACCGACGCGATGACCAGTACGTCTGATGTGCGCTCTTGCATCCAAGTCAACAACTGACCCGCAAGCCGTTTGGCCAGGTCGTCATCCCCAGCGAAGCCTTTATCGAAGTCGTCAAAATACAAAATTACTTGGTTAAGCCTATCTACCAGTCGCAATAAGCGTTTGAGTTTAACTTCTGCTTGATTACCAAAACTTCTAAAGTTACCCCAATCGACCATGATGAGGGGAATCCCCATATTTTGAGAACAGGCTTTTGCTGAGTGTGATTTTCCCGTTCCTGGTGGTCCTACGAGCATGATACCCTTGGGTACACGCAGATTGTATTGTTTGGCACGCGGGGTGAGCAATCGCTTGAACTTTTTGAAGGATTCCTGCATGAGTTCTAATCCCCCAAGTTGCACTTTTGGTGGAGGTAAAAACTCTATATCATACAAGCGGTTGAGCAATTGAATTTTTCTTGATAGTAGAAGTTTAGCTATCTCGCTGGAATTTCCGGTAGGGTGAGTTTTTTCAATATCTTTGAAGCAAGAAATAATATCAGAAATATACAATCCAGCACTACTATATGCAATTTCCAACCAGTCTTGGTCTGTATATGTTGAAGGGAGAATTTTACTATTAATTAAATTGTCAATAATTTCTTGTGTATCTGGCAGTTCTTGTGTCCATAAAGGAATAATAGCCGCCATTTCGCTTGTTATCTCGGCGTGGTGTCCTAGTAATATAGTAGTTTTCCCGCTATCTTGGTTGGAATGCTTGAGGTTAATTAGGGACGACTTAATCCATGACGATACAATCAAAAAATCGGCTGATTGATTGTTATTTTCTTTTATCCAAGGGAAGATATTCTCAACAATTAATATCCCGATTTCAGAATAACCCTTCCAAAAATTGAGTACTTGAAAATAGTCTTCTTTATTTTGTTTGACGGTTGGTTTATAGTCATTGAACTCTCGCAGAATGAGATTTTCTTTCACGCCGACAGCTAGTTCCTTAATACTGGACTCATTGAGATTCCATATGTAAGCTTTATTACCTGTATTTTGACAGTAAGCAGCGATACGGGTGAGGAGGCGGTGACGTTCTTGGAGGGGGGATTCGCAGGCGATGACGGGATAATTATTGGCAAGAAGGTCTTCTAGACAATTAAAGCTGGATTTCATTTAGTGTTGCTTGTAGCTTCTTAGAAGCAATCCTAACTAGAAGGGATGGAATTGGCAGCTGATAATTTTCTAATTTTTGGATGAAAAACATTAGAAAAAAGTTAGTTGATTTTCAGTATTTTGTTGATTGAATTGCTGGTTGTGAATGTAGATAATTGCGAAGAGTTCTCCTGAATCCTTACGTTTTTCGTTTTTCAAAAAATCAATATGAAGATTTTACAATCTGACTGTAACAACTCATCTGAGCCATGTGGTATGAGGAGTTAGTGCAGCTATGGCAAAGACACCAGAATATCCAATTGTTGTTATCCCAGAGTTAGTTAAAGAGAAAAAACAGTTTACTCCTTTAGTTTTTCCGGACGGACAGGGAGATGCACCAATCGGTGCGAGTGAAGGGTTGTTTGAAAATGTTCTCAAACATTATTTCGGTGAGATTGTTTTCCCACAACAAGTGATGCTTCCTCCAGGACATCAGTTAGCATATACGGCTGATTTTCTTATTGTCGAGCCTAATACGCGCTTACACATAGACCTCGAAGTAGACGAACCTATCTCATTTGCGACTGGGAAGCCTACCCACTGCATTGGTGAGGACGACTATAGAAACAAGTGTTTTGTTGATGCAAACTGGCTAGTTATTCGGTTTGCAGAGGAACAAGTCTCGTCTCAACCAGAACGCTGCGCTCGGTTTATCGCTGGTGCTCTAGCACAACTAACGGGTAACGATACTTATCGTCGTCAACTACTGAATGTAGAGAAGGTTACTCCTATGAAGCAGTGGTCATACCGTCAGGCATCGAGTTTGAAGAAAAAAGATTACCGCCAGGGTTACCTGCAAGAGAGAAAGAATTAGGAGATTTGTCAAGATGAGTAAGTGTACTACATATTACATTCAAGCCCAGCAAATAGACCAACTTGTCGAGTATTTTGGCACAACACTAGAAAAACTTACCCCGGTTGATAAGCTGGCATTGCGGGCAACATTAGCATATTGGCTGTTTCACTTAGAAGTGGCTGATTTAAGTGAGTATACTTTAAATCATGCTTTAGAAGATACAATGCAGGGATACTCAGAAGACTGCCAAGTTAACCTAAAAAAGGCAATTGCAATTTTAGAGGGTATTGGGAGAGGCGAAGCAGAGGGACTAATCGAAGCTCTTACAGATCAACTGCGTTGGCGTAATACAGGATACTAACCTTCTCTGCCTATACCGAAATTAGTTTAAGTTCCCTTAATCGTTCTTGGAGATTCACTACTTCAACCTCCCAGAATTTTTCCATTGCCACATAGAGCTTTTCAAACTCTGCTGGCTCGCTTTCTCCAAGGAGGCTTATCGCTTCGCTCCTGGGTGTAGGGGTGTAGGGGTGTGGGGGTGTAGGGGAAAGAGTTGAAAATGTACACCCCGCCCCCAGGAGCAATGGGGTTTAAAACCCCACCGTCAAATACGGTGTCTTTAATCGGTTGGGGTCATTAACCCCAACAGAAGTGCTTTCCCCCCCCTACACCCTTACACCCTTACACCCTTACACCCCTTCTTCTTTATTCTTTGCTCAAGTTCAACTTCATCTACTTAATATTTCTCATCTAATTGGTTAAATGCTATTCCGTATTTAACTTATAGGCTAAATAGTTCTTGTGAAGGGAACACTTTTGTTTGGTTGTAGATACTTTATTTTTGCTCTTGTCAGATGTCCGAATCTTGGATTTTTCAGTTAATGTTTCGGTTGTTGCTACTGTATGTTTTATAGATGTAGTGCAGTTGCAGTGTTTTTCAAAAGCGACGGATATCTCTAACAAAAATTGGAAAATAAAGAGACTAGAGAATCCGTAAATAAGAATGAAGAGAAGTCCCGTCAGCATAGACTGTGCTAATTCCATGATTCTAACTCCTGTTGATATAAATAGTAACTAGCTATTTTCTGAAGCGATATCCGAGCTTTCTATTTACATCAAGCGTTAGCTTATGTAGTTGTTAATAGCTACCGCAATTTCAAACCTAGCAGCTTCAAATCCCAGGTATACCCCTCCAATTCTACAAAATCAACTGGCTACGAATATATCTTCAATTGATTTGTCTTAAATTACTGGTTTTGTTACCACAAAGAGAGTTGTCCTGGTGATATATTTCCCCGTCGTCGCGTATGGAACAGCATGTGACAGCTGCTTTATATAGACAACAACAACCACTTCTACAACGTAGAAATAACAACAACAACAGCCCTAATTTTTGCGTTAGGGTAGAAACAAATTAATTTCCACAACGTAGAAATGGCCAAGGTAGAATGGGCAATATCCCCTCACACAGAAGAACGATTTAGCTGTGTCTTCGACTACCAAACCTGCTTACCCATAGAGCCAATCCAAAGGTTTTTGAACTATTGTAGAAAGCGACAATTAGCACCTAACACAGTCAGTACATACGCTTATCGACTGGTAGACTTTTGGCGCTGGCTAGAATCCAAATCTCTCAACTGGTATGAGGTTGGGTTAAATGAATTGGCAGACTTTGTGAATTGGTACTTGCTAGGTGGTGAAGTTGAAGCAATCTCAGAAAATGTTAGAGAAATTGTTGCCAAAAGGAGTCCTCGCACTGTCAATCAAGCAGTCACCGCCATCCTTGAATTCTATACCTATCACACAATTGAGGGCAGGATTGAGGAAAAACATTTCACGAAACTAACGCACGGTTGGGGAAAACGAGGAGGCTTTCTTAGAGGAATCGCTAAAAGCAATCCACAAAAGAGCAAACGCATCAAAATAAAAGAACCGAAACTCTTCGGTGGTTGTCTACTAGATGAAGAAGTCGCAGCCTTAGCCAACGCCTGTACAACTTATCGAGACAGGTTAATTATCATGCTGCTGCGCTCAACAGGAGTGCGGCGGGGAGAACTGTTAGGATTACACCTGGAAGATGTGAAAGACTTAGATGTCAGTGGACGCATTCGGATTGTACGCAGAGAAGACAATCCTAATCGCGCAATGGCTAAAGGAAGAGAACGAGAAATCCCCATTCTTTTCCAACGGTCAGCTATTCAAGAGACCTTTCATGCCTACTTATTAGAAGAATATCCGCATAGAGCCGAAACTTTGGGACATGGAATGTTATTCGTCAATTTATCAGGTAAGTGGGTAGGACAAGCGATGTCTTTAGTTCGCTTAAATAAATTATTTGACCAACTCCATAAACGAACAGGAATTAAAGCACATCCGCACTTATTTCGCCATACCTTCGCTACTAGAATGCTGCAAGATAATTATCTTGACCAATATGTACAACAGCTTTTAGGACATCGTTCAATTGTCACAACGAAAGACATTTACAGTCATGTTCTTGATGAAATGACCCTAGAGCAATACTTAAGAGAAGAAGAAAATTAATGGCTTCAGCATTTACCTCAGAGACATTACATGAGCGAATTGCACTCTCTGAGTTAGGGAAACAGTGGATTAATGACCCTTTAATGAATCAAGATGTTTGGTCACTGTTAGAGTTAGGTTATAGCCAAGAAGAATGTCGAATTAATGGACATTATCATCTCTACTTTCACAAGTTTTCACTCCCTTGGTTAAAACATCTGACCCAACTAACCATTAAAGCCAGCATTCGAGAGCGATATTCCCTCGGTCGTATTATTCATCGCCTTGGCTGTTTAAACCATTTAGATCGTTTTTTATGTAATCATGGATATACACAACCCCAATCTTTGACAGAAGCACTCCTCCATCAATTTATTAGCGAAATTAATAGCGGTAATCGTCAGAATGCGATTGCTTATGCCCTCAATCTTTGGAAAGAAGAACAGTGGCTAGAAATTTCCTTTATCCCCATCAAACTTAAACAAAATTCTCCTAAAATCGAGACAATTCCAGAGGAAGTACTTTACCAAATCTACGAAAAATTTGACTTATTCCCCCCGACAATTGAAAGACTGTTTCGCTTGCAATTGGTTTTAGGTTGCCGCATTGGAGAAATTCTCACTATGCCACGCCATAGCCTCAAACAGGAAGGCGACAAATGGTTGTTACTACGTTGGTTTGAAAAACGCAAACACTGGCGATTTGTTCAGATTCATCCTAAGGTAGCCGAATTAGTTCAAGAACAGCAGAGATTCCTCGATGCTCAATTTGGAAGAGATTTTGAATTCGATAAACTATTTTGTACCGTTTATAGTCCCCAAAAAAGTATTCCTTGGGCTGACAGAGAATTAGATACAGTACTGTGCTATCAACCCCAAACAATTACCAGATTGAGAATTAGTACCTGGCTAACTAATTTTCGAGAGGTAGCAGACTTAAAAGACAAACATGGCAACAGATTTAAACTAACTAGCCATATGTTTCGTCGCACAAAAGCCAGCATTATGGCTCATTGTGAAGTAGAGGATGAATATATCGCTGCCGTACTAGGTCACAGTTCCTTAGATATGCTACCTCATTATCGTCAGCGTTCGCTTATCAGGTTAGAAAAAGAAGCTAATCTCAAAGGTTATGTAGATATGTATGGTCGAGTTACTTCTTTTAAACCAAGAAAAACTAGGTATGAAAAATTAGCTAATCTCCTCAAAGTTAGTACCCCCTTGGGAGAATGTCATCGTCCTACCATGTTAGGAGATTGTCAACATCGCTATGCCTGTCTAAGCTGTCCTCATCATCGCGTAACACCCGAAGATAAATCACAGTTAGAAGCTGACTTGAAGCGCTTACAGCAAGACCATTATCAAGCGCAAAAAAATGGACAGTCAAGACGAGTGACTGAGATTAATAACTTATTAGCTTTAATCCAAAAACGTCTTGACGGTTTGTCAGAATTACAACATCTTCAAGAGCATAAAACTAATGGGTAAACGCAAGCATCCACCAATTTCAATTCACCAAACCCTTGACGGTACTTTACAAGTAAATTGGTCAGAGAACTATAATCATGAATTCGTTTGTCTCCTTTGTAATCGCGGACGATTGAGCCATTTTTATTACGATAAGACAACACTGTGTCAAATTCAATTAAGCTGTGAAGCTTGCCACAAATCCACTCCCCTCTCTTGTCAACTGAGAAAGTCACCACCCATCTCAATTCATCAAACGCTTGACGGTATTTTACAAGTAAATTGGCAAACAGATTATGCTGGCGAGTTTATTTGTCCCAACTGCAACCAGGGAAAAATTAACAATTTTCATCACTCTCAAAAACCAATTTGTAAACTGAGACTTAAATGTGATTCATGCTCTCAGATCACCAACTTAACTTGTGAAGTTCCTCAACACCCACCTATCTCAATTCACCAGACCCTTAACGGTACTTTACAAGTCAATTGGAAGACAGATTATGCTGGTGAGTTTATCTGTCCTCATTGCCATCAGGGACAACTCAACAGATTTTCTTACTCGAAAGGATCTGTTTGCAAACTGAGATTGGGATGTGATTTTTGTCATCAAGTAACATACCTGACTGGTAAATTTAAACATTTACCAATTTCCATTCACCAAACTCTTCAAGGAACTCTATCAGTCAATTGGGCAGAACAGTATGTTGGCGAATTTATTTGTCCTCAGTGTAATCAAGGACAAATAAGCAAATTTCATTATGACGATGGACTTAGTTGTCAACTCAAACTAGGATGTAACTCTTGCTCCCTTAAGACTCTGCTTTGTTGTCAAGTTCCACCTCAGTTTCACAGTTATCGCCAGCATTTAGTTTGTCCTAATCCCCTGTGCCATCAAATTGGCCCTGATGGACAGAAAGGATGGATTTACGAGACCTTTGGGACGAGTAGCAGCCAGAGTAATTGTCGCTGTTACTTCTGCCACATAAATTTTCACCCTAACGCCACAAGTTATGGCAGTTGGGTTGGGTATCAACAACAAGAAACTTTATTAAATTTCTGTTTTGATGATGATGTTTGGGATTTTCGCCATTTTATCAAAAACCCACCCGTGAAAATCCTTAACTTTAAGTCAATTAAACCTGAGTGGTTTCGTGTCCTAGTCAAGCAATATCTATATTCTTTACTCAAATCAGGTAGGTATTCTGCTAGCGCAAAACCGATGAATTCTCTAGTGACTTTGCGTCAGTTTAGTCAAATTTTGAAGCAACATCATGTCCACCAACTCCCTGATATTAAGCGAGAACTCATCTTAACCTTTCTCGACCTCAATCAAAGTAACTGTAATCGAACCATTCGAGAAAAGCTATATATCCTCAAAGATTTTTTTGATTTTTTAGGATTAGAATCTCAAAGCTTAGTTCGTCATCGAGATATTCCTAAACAGACAATTCAGGACGTGGATTGGTTGGATGAAATCACCCGTCAAGGAATTAAACAGCATCTCGATAAAATTCCTGCTCCTGTTGCTCGTCACTACTTAGTGCAAGAATATACGGCTGCTCGTCCAGCAGATATCTGTCAGATGGCTTTTGATTGTTTAGTTGAAGAAAATGGTCAATGGTATATCAAGTTTTATCAGCATAAAGTGGAACGATGGCACAGACTACCTGCTTCTCGTGAGATTAGACGAGTTATTGAACAACAACAGCAATGGATTAGGAAAACCTTAGGTTCAGATTACTCCTATCTGTTTTGTCATTTTAGAAGTATTAAACAGAGTTCTTACCCATCATTTTCTAGCATCAAACCATTACCCAAACCCCCGCAAGTAACAGCAGATGAAAACTCAATGGTTCGTCTTATTCGTCTGTTGATAGAGCAAGAAGACATCCGTGATAGCAATGGTATTAGACCCTACTTTACAGGTAAGATTACCCGCGCTAGTCGCCTGCAAGAAGTGAGGGCTAAACATGGAATGGAAGCAGCTCAACTCTATGCTGACCACCTCAGTAGTGAAACGACATTTCAGCACTATGCGCCTCCCACTAGGGAGCAAGTAGCGGCAGTAGATTTACCTTTTCAGGAACTTCTACTGAATTCACAAAACCGCTTCCTCCCGCTTCATTAAAACCGGAAAAATCTGCCAGCCTCATTACTAATTAGTTGGTTTAGCGCCAACGATCTGGGCGGAAAAATCGCCCAAACCTGAGATTTTGATGGTATGCAGGAGTATTTATACATGGGCGATTTTTCCGGAGGCTGGCAGATTTTTCTACGTTTAGACCCAACCCTGGCAAACCTTACCTGAAAGTCTTCTCAAAAACCCAAGAGCCTACGAACTCGACCTGGAAATTTCACCTCGTTTGGCGGTTTATGGTCACTGCACCCTTGACCCCAAAACAAACTGTATCTACAACCTCTATCCCAAATGTTACGGCTGTGGTAGTTTCCGCCCCAGTACAAACAAATTACCTCTTTATGAACGGCAATATGCTGGAGAACAGAAACGCATGGAGTCAGCTAAACAAGCCGGGGCTGCCCTCGCCTATTCTGAATCCAAGGCTACCCTAGAAGCAATGGATAAATGGCTATCAGATTTGAGGAGAGTTGCTAATGGCGAAGCAACTTAATCGGGAAAAACAGGCTGCTGTCCTTCGGTCAGCTCAACAAAAGCGAAAACAGCACAAACGTGAACAAGTGTTTCGCGCTATTGAAGAGATTCAAAAAAGCGGTAAACCCTTGACCTTCCCCAATATTGCTAAGGTGGCTGGCTGTTCCATTTCCTACCTCTACAAATGGACAGAATTAACTGAATACATTCATGATTTACAATCGCGAAAAACACAACAACTCAACTCATTAGAGGAGAAACAACCTGGACCCCATAGCCTCAAAACTCTCTCTGAAGTATTCAAGCAACGGATTCGAGAACTGGAGGCTGAAAATAAAGAATTAAAGCGACAGAATCAGAACTTGAGGGGTCATGTTGCTGAAATCTTCGAGTTGAGATCCGAATGTGAAAGACTGCGAACACAAATTAAGCATTTGACCACACCTGAATCATCCCCAAAAGTTGTTTCTTTGAACTCGGTTCCCAACAAGTCTGATAGTGCCGAATTCAAGAATCTATCTCAAGAGATTACTCGTTTAATTACCGAAATGGGCATCAAAATCGGTGTTAGATTAAAACAGGAAATAGCCAAACATGAGCCAGAGAGGGTGAAGTTGGCAATATCCGCCTTCAGGCAGTACCGAAGCCATAACAGCATTGAGAGTCCCGGCGCTTGCTTGCTGGCAATGATTCGTGATGAAGCTGAACCTAATGTTCCTCAGAAGGCGATGACTCCTCTTGAGGATGAGTTTGAACGTTGGTATCGTCAGGCTATTGAGAGTGGTTTCTGTCAGGATGTTCCGAAAAAATATTTACCTATACAGCAAGGAGAAATTTTGGTTAGAGTCAGTAATGATGAATTTTTATCAGGTTATGAACTACTCTCCTGGCGAATAGCTAAAGCGAAAATGGAAGATAATGAGAATTCATCAATATCTTGACTCAGGGTCAACTCTTTTATACCCTCGCTTGGACCTTCGCTCTTGCAGCTTGTAGTAAGTTATTAAAGCAGCTTGATAATCTTTGCAATCTAAATCTTTTGACTTGCCGAATCCTCGATAGATGGCACTGCCCCAAGTTTTGGTGATAATCCACTCTCCAAATAGGTTTTGGCAAAGGGTTAAGGTGTAGAATCGGGTATCTCTTTGCCACTTCGATTTCAGCCATTTGTCAAGTTCGTAGGCAATTTTTACAGTCATCTCAACCACGTTTTTGCTGATCCGGGAGCAAGAATCTATCAACACAATGATTTTAATAATTAGGCACCCAAAAGTGCGGTACTGAGTCAAAAATACCAGTTACATTTTGTAAATTTTTCTGTTTTTTGAAAAAGGAGTTAACATGGGTTACGTTGTAGAAGAGTTGAACAAAAGTCAGTCACATCAACCTTTCTACGACGTGGATTCTACATAAGCTGCTGCATAAAGCCGCGAGATTTTCGTTTCGATTGTCTTCGGGCGTGTAATTCCAGTGGTGGACAACTAATGTTTTGATGCTGCGTTCCCTACGAGATAATCCTTCTTTTTTATCAGTTGGACGTAAGCATTGCATACCGCAGCGCGTGCATTTCCAGTCAGATTTTGATTTGACCTCAAGCGCGATAGTATCCCAGTTTAAAGGATAGCGGTTGCGGTTTTTGCCAGTCATCAATCAGTTCCTTTTGGATTCTATGAAACTAATTCTGATTATACCGATAATATTTATCATTAATATACTTAGTTTTGTTATAGCAATCCTATCTGATTTTTGTGAATCACAAAGTAGAGACGCTTAACGCTTAACGCTTAACACCGAAGAAGGAATAAAGGTGTACCTAGCTTCGCAAAAATCAGATGATGTTTTAAAAGTCGAAGTAGGTCAAAAATTATGCGAGGCGTCGAATCATAATACGTATCATTGCAATATAGATAAAAGTCTCTAAGGTTTCTGGTAGTCGTTCATAATCTTTACTTAAACGCCGACACCAATTAAGCCCTACATAAGTTCGCTCTACAACAAGCGCGTTTAGGTAAATGGACAAAACCTTTCAACTCTTGGGGTCGAAGAACAATTATCATAGTCTTCTTCAGACCCGCAGTTAAACATATTTTGTTTTTCGTAAAATCTTTCAGCCCTTGGTAGGGAATGCAGCCCAACTCTACCTTCTAACCCTAACTCAACACTTCTAAGGAATTGCGAAATTTAATAGTGCTTTACCAACACCTTTAAATTGAGGTGGACGTTGAATTTCGATAAATTCAAGGTCTTAGCGCTTGGGCATGATCACTGCCGTCGCAAATTGTGTCGATTTGTAACAATTTTGAAAAATATGGACACAATTAATACTCAGTAAATTCCAAGGTTCCGCCAAACCTTTTACAATTAATTAGTCGATATCAATAATGATATCAAATGCCAGACCAAAAATCCCCACCAAGCGAGATGATTCGTGTGCCCGTTCCACTCATTGGGGTGGTTCGGCGACTATCAAAACTACACAGGCAGGGTCATACAATTGCCTTGCTGCAAGCCTTAGAGGAATTGCTACTCCGATTTGATATCAATAATGATATCGATGTAACGGCAGGCAATAAATCAGTCAAACCGTTAGAAGAAAAGCTCTTGAAACTGGAATCCCATCTTGTTGCTCAAGGCTCCTCGGTGGAGACAAAACTAGAAGTTATCACTAAGAAGCTAGAGTTAATCGAACGGTCTATCGCCTCTGGGAGATTGGGCAACACTAAACCGCGAAGACTTGCGTACCCGTACCAACACACACAAGTTGAACTACAGCCTAGGACAAACGAAAGTCTTGCCCAAAGACTTGGTGTCACTTCCCAAGGCCTCGTCGCTGAAAGAGAAAACAAGAGCGCTAAAGAATTTTTGAGTTGGTCCCGGAACCGCGATCCTATGAGTATTGCTTGGGAATGGAAGGCAAGGGACGGATTATACCACCCCCAACGATAGAGAATATATCTCCTCAATAATTATAAAGAAATGCAAATCAATACTTGACCTTTTTTGAATTTGAGCCCGAAGGGCGAGTGACGAATAGCGATGGCGATGCACGAACCGTGAGAGAATTATTTACTAGGAAGTCGTCCTTTCCCTCGTGCATCTTCCGACGGTTTCGACGGGCATCCCAACCGCGCACATATATTTTGGCAGTGCTGCGTCACTTGCGGCTGTAAGCTGGCAACAGTAACCGGATTGGCTGGTAACTGTTCGGCAAACAACCGTCCTGGATGGATTTCATCCCACATCGAACGCATCTGTGCTAAGCGTCCCTTACCAGGGGCATGGATACCAAAGCCAGAAATAATACTGCACCAAACAGGCTGAAAATGTCTTATCAGTATCGCTTCGCCCCAAGCAACCAAGTCCACTGCCATCGCCACGACTGTAAAGTGAAACTCGGCAACATCAAGATTGGGTGCAGTGCGAATGGAGTTCCTATGTTCTCTTAACCGCCCAACTAGCCCTCCAGTAACGTTTCCTTTCCCAGTACGCTTGCCAGGATTCTCCGCTTTGCCAATATAAATCGGCATACAGCATGAGTTTTGGTTCGCATAAGTAATATCTGCGTACAAAGGAAATTGTCCTCGATAGTAAAGTAAATAAACGCCAACATAGCCCGCCAACTCTTCTTTGTGCTGTTCTAATTCGGTGAGTTCTTGGCATTGCTGTCTAGCTTGAAATTCAATTAACTGTTCGCGTAACGTGGCTGGTGCTTGGAAGACCTCTAATGGCATGAATAATAATTGCACTTACAGCAACTACAATTTTCCTGCCAGTGTTAGTTCTTGTAAAGCTCGCCACGGAGAGTATCCCCGTGGCAGACTTTACGTAAATGGCTGCGGATGCTAGAAGCAATCAAATAAGCAAGGGTAACAGGAACAGCATTACCAATTTGACGCATTGACTCACCCCAAGCGCAGGGAAAGTAGTAATCATCAGGAAACGTCTGTAACCTTGCCGCCTCTCGCACCGTGAAATAGCGAACTTGTCCATCAGGCAAGGCAAGCATATTTTCCCCACCAGGGACACCATGCACCCCTGCTTTTAAGGTTTTGGCTGGTTCATCTAAAGGGCTGCCCGTATGTCCTGGGTACGATCTGGCTCCCGGAATATAAATGTGATTGGGTATATGTGAAGCCATATCAGTGTTTTCGGGAGGTGGCAAGTCAGCGATCGCATCCCGGACAGTACACCAAGGGGCGCTCATGCTACCCAACAAATTTGCACCAGTACGTTGCAGACGGCTACGAAGTTTGGCGCTCATCTGGGGACGCTCTTTACTGGAAATGCTGTGGCGTTCCCAATATTCCCCAGTAATCCACTTATGCCAAATAAGCGCTTGGTTCGTATGTGTTGGTTCAGGGAAAGACCAGTTTGCTTTCAAATCAGACCGAAAGCCAACAATAAAAACCCGCTCCCGCTTTTGCGGTACGCCATAATCAGCTGCATTGAGCAATCTAAAGGTAACGTGATACTCAAGGTCATCGCTCTTCCCACTATTATGATGACGCTCCAGTCGTGCCAAGTGGTCAGCCCAAAATTCATCCGGCTTGGGCTGAGCTTCTGGATGGGTTAGCTGTAAGATAATATACTCAAAAAATTTTTGAAAATTACGACGCAGTAATCCACGTACATTCTCAATCAGGAACGCTTTGGGGCGTAATGCGCGTACTGCCCGGAAGAACTGGGGGAACATATCCCGTTTGTCGAGAAAAGCACCATGCCTACCGCCAATTGAAAAGGGCTGACAAGGTGGACCACCAGCTAAAAGGTCAATTTCTTCCGAAATCGTGGAATAGTCAAAATCTGTCACATCCATATTGTGAATATGCCAGTCGTCCAAAAGGGCAATCCCGAGCCGTTGATTCTCACGGATCGTGTGACAACTGTGCTTAGAGAGTTCCACAAGTGCCAGATGATGAAAGCCCGCCTTGGCACAGCCCATCGCCAAACCTCCAGCACCTGTACATAACTCTATCGATTTCACTCGTTCCAATTTCAAAGCAATTGCTGCAAAACATCTTTATGATATACCCACAAGACACAGTTCTGTTCTTTGCTGGTGGATACTGCTTCGAGGCTCTTAACAAAGGGGGTTTGGTGATGGAGATTTATACCCCACCACCAAACATACCACTTGATAGTTATGGGGGGTCTCTTACTCCCGGAAACAGGAACGCCGAAATTGCGGAAAACTGTTAAGCGTTCCCAATAATCGCTGTTCCCTATTAAGCGTTAAGCGTTAAGCGTTCCCTATTCCCTTCTTCGATAATAAAGAAATGCAAACAATGCTTGACGAACGGCAATTGCGATGCACGAACTGTGGGAGAATGATTGACTAGAATACAAGTTCTGATAAAAAAATGCGCGCACCCTCAGTTCCGGCGCTAGTTCTAAGCGAGCCATTACCACTGACGCTACACCCAGCGGCGGTGTATCTCGATAGTCTTGCACCTGGGTCGCGCCCGACTATGGAACAAGCTCTCAACGCGATCGCGGGTTTGTTGAGCAACGGCGACTGCGATGCGATGACATTAAACTGGGCAGCATTGAGGTATCAACACACCGCTGCTGTTCGTTCTGTTCTGATGAAAAAACACGCCCCAGCAACAGCGAATAAAATGTTATGTGCGTTAAGGAGGGTGTTGCAAGAAGCGTTCAAACTCGACCTCATAAGTGCCACTGACTACCAAAAAGCTGTAGATTTACGCAGTATTAAGGCGAGTAAAAAGCAACGAGGTAGGCGACTAAAACCCGATGAAATTACTGCACTCATTCGGGTTTGTCAAGCTGACTCCTCACCGCTGGGTGTGCGGGATAGCGCGTTAATTGCACTACTGCGGTGTGGGTTAAGAAGGGCGGAAGTGGTGGCGCTGCATTTGAAAGATTTTGATGCGACAACTGGTGCGTTAGAAATTTTGAGCGGTAAAGGTGAGAAAGACCGGACGGTGTATATGCCGACCACTGCAATTGCAGCGATTTCTGATTGGCTTACGATACGCGGTAGCAGACCGGGACCTTTGTTGCATCCGATTCGCAAGGGGGGATTTATCGGAGATTACAAGCGCATGACTCCCCAAGCGGTGTTCATGATTGTGCGAAAACGCGCATTAGAAGCCAGAGTTGAGCGGTTTTCTCCCCATGATTTTAGAAGGACGTTTTGTTCTGACTTATTTGATAGCGGGGCTGATATAGTAACGGTACAGCAACTTGCCGGACATACTAGCCCGACGACGACGGCAAAGTATGACCGGCGCGGGGACGAAACCAAGCGTAAGGCGATGGAAAAATTGGATATTGCTTACATACCCAGGAGTTAAGTATTAGTCTGCCAAGGTAAGTTTGCACTCTTTAACAGCAGCAAGAAAAATCTCTTTCTCCCCCATTCCCCCACAGCACGATTATCATTCTTATACACATTTATTTATACTCAAAGATGTATTGACAAAATTCACTCACTTTTAACTTGTTCCGAATGCACCACTCCCGACTTTTTTACCTCCATGTTGAATACTGTATCAATGAGCTAAAGATTTGAATTAGGAGCCACAGGTTGTGGAGCGGGCTGACGTTCATTGTTTTTTTTAGGGATTAGAGTTTTGGGTATTGAAACAGGTTTATCAATAACTGTAATTGAAAAGATTCTGTTATCCAAAGGTTTACCAGATTTATCAGTCACAATCAGTTCAATTTTGGGTTCTAAGGCTTTAATTGCCTTAGTTTCTACTTTGCCTAAAGGCTTTACCTTTCTTCCCTCAGTTGACAGATAAACGTTAATTTCTTCATCCCCCTCAACTTTCCACTCCAAAATAAGAGGTTGACCATTTTCCAAGTTCCGTGTTCTTTCTTCATTTCCATTAAGTCTGAAATAAACAATCTTCGTAGGCTTGATTTTGACTTCAATCATTCCTTCAATAGATTTAGAATTAGGTTGTTTGCAAGACTTATAACAAGCTTGTAATTCAAAAGAGTACTTACCTGCTGTGGTAGAACTTGCTACAGGAACATTTATACAAGTAAGCGTTTCATTTTGTTCAATTTGTTGTAAACTACACAGATTTTTAGATTGAGTTTTAGATGGAATTTTAGACTGACCTTTAAGTGAATTTTTAGGTTGACTGACAGGTGGACTATTGAGTTGACTGGGAATTGCCCAATTATTACCCTGTTTGAAGGTATAAGTTATTGGTTGTCCAACGGGTGTTTGACCATCTTGTTTGGTAACAATATTAAGTACGGAAAGCTGTTTTGGATTTTTAATGTCCCAACTCAAAAGGATTGGTTGACCTTTGATATAATCATATTTATTTGGACGAACGCTAACAACCTCTGGTGCAGGTAACGCAACAATTTCAACTTCAGACGTTTTAGCAGTAACACGTTTACCATTACGAAGGTCTGCTGTTAACTCAAAAGAATACTTACCTGGTGTTGTTGCATCTGTTTTAAATTCATTGCATGATAGTACTTCTTGTTGTAGCTTGCTGCATTTTTTATCTAATTCATCAGGAATTCCTTTACCAAAGTCAAAAACTCTTGGCTTGCTGGGTACTGGTCCATTAGTTTTTAATTCTAACTTTTTCAACTGATTAAAATTATATATATTCCAACTTAAGGTTATGCTCTGATCACCCTCTCGATAACTAGAGCTATCAGATCTCAAATCTTCCAATCTTAAAGGGTCGGGATTTAAGAGCCGCCAAATGAGAAACGCTACCCCTCCAACTAATCCTAAAGCTATCAAAATCAGCGACAATAATTGCCAAATAGGACGGGATTTCCACACCAAAGTTCCCTTTGGTAGTGTTTCTGGAACGGGTAATCCTTGTATATCTTCGATGTCAATTTGAAAGTTGATAACAAGACCTTCCCCAAAAAATGGTCGCCGCCACCATTGATTAGGCTTAACCTCTAAAGACACGGCACTACTTTTACCGGGAAACACTTTTGTTTGTGGAGGAGCGTATTTATACGTGCAAAGTTCTTCTTCATCGCAACTTTTGGCACTTACCCTCAATTCGCGCACCAGATTGCTTTGGTTAGCAATTTTCACCTCATACTTCCCAGAAGTGCGACTGACTTTTCCCAAAAGGGTATTTAACTCAACACCCAAATGATATGTTTCTGGAACTTGTATGTATACCAAATCTAGCAGAACTAACTCTGGAGAGTTGCGAGAATACAGCCGGATTGTAGGGGAGTAACTACCAGCGAGGGTATTAGCAGGAGGATGAAATTGCAAAAAGATTTGACCAACTGAACTGGGGTTGAGTTCTAGTTTGTTTCTATCCAAGAGCAATCCCTGTGCTTCCAAACCAGTTGCAGGATAACGAATCGTGATCCAATCTTCTTCAAAATCTGGACAAACTAAGCGGAAACTGTCTACCTGTAAGGAGCGATTTTCAACTGTAGCAACAATCTGTAAAGGATTGCCCTTATAAATAAGTTGGTTGTGAGGGTTTGTGGTGGGCTGGAGTGAAAAAGTGGGGTCATTTGCTCGAATCGCAGTCTGTTCTTTCAGCAGAACCCTAACTTGGCGAGCAAAATGTATCGGTGTATTTTGTGGATAATGCTCGGGGGCGTCTACAACTAGAGTATAGTGATAGGTTCCTGGCTGAGCGTTAAATGGGATTTGAAACTCAAAACTCACCTCGTTACTTTGTTGAGGACTGAGTGCCAAACGTTCGCGAGGAGGAACAAACGACGGATCGATGCTTTGAAATCCTTCATCAAAAAAGACATCTATAATAGCACTTTGGTCACCCTGATTTATGATGACAGCATGAACCTCCAAGGTATCACCAGGCATTCCATCTTGAACGCCTGGTGGATTAATAATGACATACAACGGACTGGGTTTGGCTTGCATCCATCGACTCCGTTACTTGATCGAGTGTAATTTTACTTGGGAATCTACACTGCCACTGACGACGATTTGGTCTTTTAGATTTAAGTCAATAGCTGAAATTCCAAGGGAATTTTGGTTGAAATTTGGGTAAATTTTATTACCTTTTGAGAATTTTTTGTCCAGCATTCCTTTTGGGGTTAAGTACCAAAGCATGATGCGTCCGTCATCTCCAGCACTCACCAGTTTGCCGCCATCCTGATTGAAGTTTACAAATGCGATACTGCGTACCACACCGCCACTACGTGTATCCCACCTATCAAGTTGCTGAGCACAATTTTTCTGAATCTGTTGTTTTGAAGCAACGTTAGTCAAGCATTGCCTTAAATCCCATATTCCAATGAATCCAAAAGAATCAGACGTTGCTAAGATATTGGGGGAATCTGGAGCAAAGGCTATGCTGTGAATATACTTGTTCTCAGGGGTGTCTTGACCATCACGTGCTTTTTGTTCTAAAACACGTGGATATTTGGTGTTCCAATTGGAAATTATAAAGAAACTTCTATGGCTACCAGCAGCCACTAATGTTTTTTCATCAGGGCTAAGAGCTAAAGCTTGTATTTGGTAACTTTGATTAAATTGTTTTTCTAGGTCAATAATGAGTTTATAGTTGGAAGCGAAATCCCCATTCGGAGACGGCCTTTCCCACAATAATATCTTGCCACTGCCATCCCCGCTCAGGAGCGAACGGGAGTCTTTAGTAAAGAGGAGGTCAAAAACTTGACCAAATTTCATGTTTACGCCAGCCGGTTTCAGTTTTTGTTTTGGCTTTGTACGTAATTGTTTTTGCTCTGTAGGTAAATCCCACAGTTGAATTTCCCCATTTTCCAAACCTGCTGCCACACGGTTGCTATCTTGTGGCATGAAGCGCAAGGAATACACCGGAACATTAGTCACTCCCAACAAACCCGTAGGATTTTGAGATTTGCCACAGGCAACAGGCGCTTTTTCAGGTACACGTCCTTGTGGCTTTAAGATATTTGAGTCAAGCTTCCAACTCCGAAGCGTGCAATCTTGTGAACCACTGACAATTCGGGTAAGATCGCCATTAAAACGAACTGCCCGGACGTTGTCAGTATGTGTAACTATAGGAGGAAGTCTTTGCAGTAACGCTAATAGTGCTGCTAGTAGTGCTAAAATTGCAAGTTGCAACCACAGAGGAATTATCGGCAAAACCTGCAACTCAAGAATTTGGGTAGCAGGATCTGTACTACCTAAACTAGGGTTAGACAATATAGATTTGGCTTCAAAAAGTAGAGTTTTTCCCCATCCTATCCAAGGTCGTTTTGTTGTCACCTTTAAGAGAACTGGAGTTGTTTCTCCTATATTAAGCTCGGCGTTTTCAGGTATCACTTGGAAATGACATTTTTGGTAGTTTCTACCCTGAACCTCCACATTGACATATTGTTGTAAATTACTAGCATTTTTGAAGAGCAGTTTAAACGTGGTTGATTTAGACTTCCAGTTAGGTAACCATCTACGCGAGCTAGGAATAATTTGTTTTTGGGGATCTACACTAAACTCTACAAAACCTATTGGTAAAACTTCCAGAATGCCTTGAGCTTTTGCCGATATATTATCCCGGCTCGTGGCTTCTACTGTATATATATAGTCCTGACTGAGGATTTTATTGGCTGATGGAGGTTGGCATTGGAAAGTTGTTTCTGCTTGACCTAATGGATCTACCATCACCCGTCGTTGTAAGGGTTTAACTATCCAAGATGGATCAAGATCGAGAAAATTGAGAACAACGTCAATTGGTGTTTGACCTAAGTTTCGTACCCGCACTGGTACATCAACAGAATTTTGAGGGTAAACTTGAACGCGTACCACAGGTAATTCCACCCTTAAAAGTGTAGGTCTGTCACCTTGCTCGATTTTTAAACGCACGACCACTCTGGTTTCTGTGCGTAATTGAGGCGAGTAAATTCTGACTGTGAGGTTGACTGTCCCCACAAATCCAGGTATGGGAGTGTCTTGAATAAGGATACGGAATGGAGTTGTACTACCGGGAGGTTGTGCTGAAGCGACTTCTGGTGATAACATGTACCAACGGTATCCTGGAGTATTGGTAGATCCAGCTGCAAGAATTTCTAGTTGAAAATCAGCAAACTGATTGCTGTCATTGTTAACAATAACATCAAACCAAGCTGGTTCGCCACCTGGTTGAAAGGTTACGCTTTGAGTTGAAACACTGGCACTAATCAAACGATTTTCCATATAGCGATTATTTTATGCTTTAACTGAAGCTGATTGCATAGATGAAACAATTTCCTAAGCTTTTCCACACTGGAAACAGAGAAATATACAAGTTTAGTGTTATATCTTTGACTAAATGATATCCTTGCGCTGTTGCACGCCTAAAAGAATACCGAACATGGCCAGTATCACTAAGCCTAAAATCGTCCAATGCTTGGTGACATTTACCTTAAACATTTCCCCATAATCTTGATAAAATCTATCGATGACTCCTTCTGCTGCTCCAATGGCAGTTTGATATTTTTGCTTCCAATCACTGTATTTATTCTGCCAGCTTTCTATCTCTCGATTGTATTCATTTACCTTCTCCTTATATTCCGATAACTTTTGCGGTTCGCTTGGTGGATTGCCTGGAAATTTTGGCTTCTTTGGTTCTGGTTGATCCACGACAGGATCATATTTGGCTTTCAATCCGGGAAATTTACAACTTTGGAAAAGTTTTGTACCCAAACACTTGCAGCGTTGATTTTTTTCTGTGTCTGTCAATTGTTTGCGCTGGGCTTCTGATAGTTGCCAGCACTCATCCTCAGCAACGTCGCGACCTAGTTCAGTAATGGTGACTAATGCTTCAAAAGACCACTTTGTGAGAGTAATGTGATTAATAAGTTGACCTGGCATACCAAAACTGTTGAGGGGTAGCATTCCACCACCAAAGGTGATTTGGGGAACTAAGAAAATAATTGTTAGCAAGGGTGCCATGTTTTGGTTTGGTGACAAAGCTGATACTAGTAACCCCATCACCATGCCAGCAATTGTGGCAAGTACTAAGGTCACATACATACTCACCAAAGTTTCTGCACCACCAGGAATCTCTACGGCTAGTTTTTTGGTAAGTAAAAAAATCGCTGCTTGATACAAAGCCAGTAGCACCCCAATCCAGACTTTAGAGAGGATATAAGGTATGATTTGCAACCCAATTGCGCGTTCTCGCCGATAAATTTCCACTTCTTTGACAATTTCGCGCATTGTTGCTAAACTTCCCACTAGCACGGCAATTAAAGCTGTCGTAAAGAGCATGGTGATTGCCTGACCTGCATCTCCTTTATCAGGATCGAATAAAGTTCTTTGCCAAGTGATAAAGTCTAGTATTCCTAAAATGGGTGCGATCGCCAGCATCAGTATTAAGCTTGCGCGATCGCGCATCAAAATAGCTAGATTCCTTTGGGATAAGATGAGAAATTGCTGCCAACCAGATATGTTCTTTGTTTGACTGGCTGAGTGTTGCTGCTTTGGTCTTCCTTGCTGTGCGTCACTTTGCGGCTGTGGCAAAATACTTTGACGCTCAACAACGTATTTTTGATATTGAGGTGATTCTTTGTAGCGCCTTTGCCACTCTTCTGGTGACAGTTCGTCCTCGACTTTGTCGTAAATTTCATCAAACTCCTGCACTCCAAAGTATTGGATTGCTTCTTGTGGTGATCCAAAGTAGGCAACTCGACCTCCTTTAGCTAAGAAAACTACGAGGTCGCACAATGTGACATTTTTAGTTGCGTGAGTGATGAGTAAAATGGTGCGACCTTGGTCAGCCAATTTACGCAAAAGCCGCATAATTTGAGCTTCGGTTCCCGGATCTAGACCGGAAGTTGCTTCATCTAAAAAGAAGAGGCTGGGCTTAGTAAGAAGTTCCACACCTATAGAGACTCGTTTGCGTTGACCACCACTGAGACTTTTTACGGGAACATTTTGTCGGTGGGTCAACTCCAGATCGTCGAGGACTTCATTCAGGCGCTGTTGTCGTTCTGCATCAGTCGTATCAGCTGGCATTCTCAAACGGGCAGCAAAGTCAAGGGCTTGACGGACTGTTAATTCCTTGTGAATGATGTCATCTTGAGGAACATAGCCGAGTTGAGTCCGGTAAGCATTGAAATTTTTGTATAAATCTGTATTATTAACCAATACGGAGCCACTTGTGGCAGGGCGGAAGCCATTAAGAGCATCTAACAGAGTTGATTTACCACCACCACTGACTCCTGCAATCACCACAAACTCCCGTGGCATAATTGATAAGGAAATATCATTCAGTAATGTCGTGCCCTTACCCACGACTTTTCTGAGGTTGACAGCATCAAGCCGCAGATTTCCTTGTTCGTCTTCTCGTATAATTTTTTCATCCGTATGTAAGACCATGCGACTCGGTCCTATGCGGATAGTATCTCCCGCTCTCAAAAGACGAGCCTCATGAATTGGCTTACCATTTACAAAAGTGCCGTTAGTCGAACTTAGGTCAGTAATGTAAAGCGAACCATCTTTTCGTTCTATATGGGTGTGGAAACGCGACACTGTAGGATGTTCAATGGCAATATCGTTTTTGCGATCGCGTCCTATGCTAAAAGAAGAGCGTCCTCGTAAATCCAGTACCGTCGTTGGTAACGCTATGGCAGTTGAGTTTGCAGGAGGTTCAAAGACTGTAGCCTCTTGTCTGTTAACAGGCATCTGCGGGGGTAGAACATTGACATCCGTCAAAAAACGCACGTCAAAAGAGCCAATGCGGATAGTGTCTCCATGAGTAAGGGGTATGGGTACTTGGGGGTTGACTCTATCTTGGTTCACCCATGTACCGCAGTAACTGCTGAGGTCTGTAATAAAGTAGCGATCGCCATTCCAATTGAGTTCAGCGTGATACCGAGAGACATTGGCTTCGCTCAAAACGACAGTGTTTTCTTCTTCACGACCTATACCTACAACGTTCTGGTCGAGTAAGAATTCCTTTTGCAATTTATCGTCTTTAATAATTTCGAGTCTTGCACGAGGTACCGACATAGACTTCATTTAGGAACAATTATATGAATATCGTATTTAGATAGGTGTGTCTTTTTGACGCCAAAATTCTTTAGCCAATTGCTAAAATGTAGCCACAAGAATTGCCCAACTTAAAGCTTCCATTTGCTCCAAAAATTCTAATGTATTCAGCCGTCCACCTTTAGTGGCCACAGTTTGGGTCAAGCGTTAACTTACCATATTGCGGCGTTTCTCAGGTGTATACTGAAGCTTTTTGAAGATTATCTCACTTCCTAAGTTTTATAGAATATTAGACTTTCGTCGAATTTTGTCTTTCCCCAATTGAATTTAAGGCTGATACAAAACACTAAAGTAAGTATATCGTCGTTGCTTTTCCTAGTGAATTATACGAAAGTCGGCAAATCTCTAAATTTTTGCCCATTATGCGATGTTTTTTTGAGCTTCTTGATAACGGGGACTCGTCTGGGGAATTTTGCGTGCTTCTTCAATTGCCTCTTTTAACTTATTTTCATTCGCTAATTTCCGTGCGTATTCTATTCGGCAAGAATTTAGGTATTTTTGAGCTTCTGTGTCAAGGTTGAAATCTGCCGGTACGAGTTCTGCTATAGAAATACACTCCTGATAGTTCCCCTGTCGCTGTAAGCTTGGAGTCTTATCGATAACTCTGCGAGATTGTGAAAAAGCGTATGCTATTCCACCCACTACCACAAGCCCAATCCCGATTCCAAGGACTATCGCCAGATTCATGGGAAGTTTGCGAGCTTCTCTGTGCCCTGCATTTTGTTGTATATTTGTTTCCTTAACAGCATTTCTACTGTCTGGGTTTGAGGGAGGTTGCGGCTGAAATAGAGTTGGTTCTCGATTCCGACCAGTGGGTGGTTGTGGCGATTGTTGTTGGAAGAGAGTTTCTTCGCGATTTTGACCGGTGGGTGGTTGTGGCGATTGTTGTTGGAAGAGAGTTTCTTCGCGATTTTGACCGGTGGGTGGTTGTGGCGATTGTTGTTGGAAGAGAGTTTCTTCGCGATTTTGACCAGTGGGTGGTTGTGGCGATTGTTGTTGGAAGAGAGTTTCTTCGCGATTTTGACCGCCTGATGGTTGCTGGGCTGGAGTTTGTCCTTCATCGCCCTCGCCATTTGGCTTGAGAAGTCGAGCAATTGTTTGATTATTTGACTGTTCTGTTTGTGAAGATCGAGCCGCCGTTTCACTATCAAAATCCTCTGCTTCCAAAGGTCGAGGGACTGTTTCTTTATCAGAACCCTTCATTTCCAAAGGTCGAGGGACTGTTTCTTTATCAGAACCCTTCATTTCCAAAGGTCGAGGGACTGTTTCATCATTAGAGCCTTCTTGCTGTCGGGGTTGAGGTATGATCTCGATATGGTGACCTTTAGTCGTAGAGTTAGTGACGGCTTGTAGCGCTCTATTCAATTCTTTTACAGTTGCAAAGCGCTCGTCGGGATTTTTTTGCAAACACCTGATGACCACTGCTTCGAGTTCTGGGGACAACTGTTCGCATCCCGGTTGCGATCGCAGTGATTTAGGCGGTTGGGAGGTGTGAGCGAAGATCCAAGATGCTTCACTTATACTGCGAGATTTAATACTAAAGCCAAAGGGATCTGCTGCACTTAACATTTCATAAAGGATGATGCCCAAGCTGTAAATATCTGCTCGTCCATCTAAATCTCGATCACCTTTCAACTGTTCTGGTGCTGCATACCGAAATGTCCCGAGAAACGTACTTGTCAGATTTGTTTGCTCGGAAGATTCGTTCCTGATTTTTGCAATACCAAAATCTAGAATTTTTACCCACTCTCCAAGTTCTGTTGGGATGATAAATATATTGTCTGGCTTTAGGTCACGATGAACTACCCGGATATGCTCGCTTGTTTTTGCCCCATCCTGCCATAGAGTGACTCCTTCATGAGCCAGTTGCAAACCCAGACAGACTTGGATCATAATTGCTACAGTTCGCTCAACCGTGAGTCGCTTTTCTTTTAGCAATAACTCTCGCAATGTTTTTCCACGCAGATACTCCATCACGTAGAATGGAATATCTCCAGTGACTCCAGCGTCTATAATTTTGACAATATGCTCGTTTGGAAGAGCAGCGCACACTGCAATCTCACGTTCAAAACGCTTCCTCATTTCTTCAGAGGCTACAAAGGTTCCCTTTAGCAGTTTCAATGCTACCTGCTGACCCACACGCATGTCGATCGCTTGGTAAACATCTCCCATCCCGCCCCCTCCCAGGCGCTTCTCCAAGCGATACCGCTTATTATCACCAATTAAGCGACCAATCCATGATGAATCTGAGGAGTTCATTTGGCAGAATCTATCCCATATTGTCTTGAAGATTTTGTTCTAGACACAGTGAATCCTAACACAAAGAAAGTTTGAGTAGTTTAAGGATAGATGGTGATGGTAATCTTATCCTACAAAGGTCTAGATTTTTAGTCAAAATTTTAGCATCAATCTTCATAATTAATTATTTTTCTATGAGGAATGAGTATGAGTCATACACTCTCTTTAGTAGCCGTAACAGCAGTACTGAAAGATTTGTTAGAAAATGGATTGGTCAATGACTCGATCACTGCTAGTATCGGTGATGTTATTGTCACTGCTCTACCACCGGATCGCATTTCAGTAGGAACTGACGAGCGTGCTCAAATCAATTTATTTCTCTATCAAGTAACGCAAAATCGCAATGTTGACTGGATAGCTCAAGAAATACCAGGTAAGCGCCCGCCAACAGTTAAAGAAATACGTTCTGCAAATCCACCCCTTGCCCTTGACTTGCACTACTTATTAACAGCCTACGGAGCCAAAGATTTTCAATCCGAGCTTTTACTGGGGTATGTAATGCAGTTGTTGCATGAGATGCCAGTTTTGACCTCTGATATTATAGAAACAGCATTGAAAAATGCATCGGCAGTCAATACATCGAGTGTTTTGTCTCAAGCGCTCTCTTCTGTATCTATCTCTGATTTGGCTGAAAACATAAGGCAAATCAAAATCAGCCCAGAATTCTTTAGCATGGAAGAGACCTCCAAGCTGTGGTCTGCTTTACAAACAAATTATCGTCCATCAGCTGCCTATCGCGTATCAATGGTAGCGATAAAAAGCCGAAACTCTAATAGATATTCCCATACAATACCGTTATCAAGACCGATTGTAGAGGAAGTCGCAGCCCGAGCAGGGTCAATGCCAGAGATTGTGGCTGGTAGCATCCTACTGATTCGCGGAAAACAGTTGCGTGGCGATCTAACGCGGATACGGCTGAGTGTTGTGGAGTCACTGTTAGAGCCTCAAGATGTGATAGAGACCCAGATTAGCCTATCACTGCCACCAAATCTATATGCTGGCATACATGGTGTCCAAGTGGTACACCTTAAGTTGGGAGCAACGGGTATGCAATACTGTGAAATTGAATCTAACATTGTGCCTTTCGTACTGCATCCAACGATTGCCGCGTCAAAGGCTCATGTTCAAGAGGATGGTAATAAATTATATTCAGGAGAAATCTCTATTCAGTGCCACCCTAAAGTCGGAAAAGCGCAAAGGGTGACTTTACTACTTTATGAGGCTTCAAGTTATGGAGCAGAGTCTTACTCCTTCTGCGCAGCCCCACGCGATGAGGATACAAAGTTGTTAGCAGTTCCTGTCAATAATGTTAGGGCAGGAACTTATTTAGTACAGATACAAGTAGATGGGGCAGAAAGCCCCCTCCAAACCAATCAAGCTGGGCAGTATGATTCGCCACAGATAATTATATGAGCAATCAGTGGTACGACTTCCTACTCCCCACTTCAGAACGAACCGCCTTAAGTTTAGTCTACGCACTTGAAAATAGCTGTAAGTTAGTCGAGTGCTAGCCTAAGCGCGGGTTTTGTTTAGTGATGGTACACCACATTGTAAGGGCGTTCGCAGGCATGGCGTTCCGTGTACGTGAATTTTAATGAGTGACGAGCAGCTATAAAAATTCGACTTATGTCCAATCCCTAACAGTAAGCTTAAGTGAAAAAATAAATATAGCAATAATTCTATTTGAGTTGTGAACAATTCATCTGGGCTGTTGAATGTTAACAGTCAATGGTCAACATGCAACAGTCTTAACTCAATATTCACGAATCCTCCACGGATTGCTATACCCATTACTATGCAACATATATGTCGCGCTTAATAAATTCAGTTACGTAAAGAGAGTTTTAACTAGTCCAGCGCGGTATAAATAACCAAACAGTTGAAAATAGCTTAAAACCCAGTCTATATAGTATTCTTCTCTCCTATCTCCTGACTCCCCGTACTAGTTAATAGAGTAAAAGCTATGAAAGTAAAAATTTTTAATTTGGTAAAAAATGTTCAAGTCAGCTTGCTAGACTTTGATGAAATATTAGCTCATAAAGACAGATGCCTACTAGGCCGTTCTCCCGACTGCGACATAGTTTTGGATAGTCCTGATATCAGTCGAGTACATGGTAATTTTTTTCGGCAGAATGGAGAAATTTATTATACTGACATTGGTAGCAAAAATGGCTCCAAAGTTAACGATAAGATTACAGAATTGAATCAAAATTATCTTTTAAACTCTGGAGATGTTATTGAGGCTGGCGAATTTGTCATTACAATTGCAGAAAGCGTTGAAGTTCCTGAAGATGTCACAATTGTTAAAGCTCTGGATGTAACCGTAATTTCACCTAAGCGCATTAATACGGAAGTCCAACCTGCGGAAAATTCTGGTGCTTTAGTTAAAGTGCCAGCGCCAAATCCTGAAGATAACGATCCAAAATACCAAACCAAGGTATTATTTGTCGCGATTAATCAACGCATCATATCAGAATTGAAAGCAGCAGGAAACTTGACACGGGAGACGTATATTAAAACGGTACGTCAAGCTCGTGAAACAGTCGAGAATAAAAAGCTTATAGATCCAGAGGAACTCGAAAAAGAAGCACAGAAGTACTGGCAATCACTGTCAAAAGGAACTTCAACTCTCGGTAGTCGTTTGGGATCTGCTACTGTTAAGGGAGCTACAAATCTGGGAACTCGTCTGGGATCTGCTGCTAAAGCTGCTTTTAGTGCTGCTTGGAAAGAAATGACTGCTCCTAAATCTAATTTTGAAAAAGAACCCAGTCAGTCTCAGGCAATAAGTCATCCACCAGAAGCAATTATCTCTGAGGAAAATCCCATACAACCTTCTAATCCTGAGTTAAACCAGCCTACTACGGAAACTAATCTACATCCCACTCGTTCTGAAGATACTACTGATCTAAATTTGGAAAATCAGGTGAAAGATAAGCTTCCTGAAGAGTGCTCAAACTGATAACGGTAAAAGTAAAAAGTTAAAAGTCAAAAACCGAGTTTCTTTATTTTTTGTTGAGAAACTCGGTTTTTTCGGTCTTGTTGAGAATAGTGCAATATCTGTAGGACTTACGCAAACAATAGCTAAAACCCTTATTTTCACGTAGGGGCAATTCATGAATTGCCCCTACAGCGTTTACTTTTGCGTAAGTCCTAATCTGTTCTTTGAATGCAGGCTTGTCTCACTAAAAAAATATCAATTGTGTTTGTCTTCCTCGTATGGCTTGGGTTTTTGTCGTTCAAACTGCTGATTAACAGTGTCTCTCACTTTTTGCTCAGCAGCGTTCGTTGCATCATAAGTTACACGATTGATAATACTACTAAACAAGTTTCCAAAGAATCTTGTAATTTCTTGGATAATGTCTTGCATAATTTTATATCCTAAAATTGTCACTTAAATTCTTAACTTTACCGTTCTACAATGAAGGTAGCATGGCTTAAATGTAGGAGACTATTAATCAAAGGTCGAGTCAATTAACAGTTAAACGTTAGCAAATAAGAATGCTTATATTAAACTTCTAAACTTTAGTCAATTTTTACTACCGCTCCTCAAGGATTAGTATTAGGAAATTGATTGCCTTTGCTTGCTGCTTTCAAGATGAATTGCACACCCACTACTCCTTGGTACAAAATTAATGATGACTATCTACACACTTTTGTCTGGAACTTACTTATTACAGATGCACAGATGCAAGTAGATGGAGCAGAAAGCCTCCTCCAAACCAATCAAGATGAGCAGTATTAGTTAATACAATTAATTACATGGGTAATCAGTGGTACGACGCAAACCAACAGTATTTATCTGCATCTATAGCCTTGATAAGGCATTTATTAGAGCAGTACTCCGTGAATTCGCTTAACCCTGCTGATAAATTAAGTAATAATGATAAATATGAGCAAGCTTTACAAAAAGCTGCTGAGGCAATGCCCGCCCCATCGGCGTTAGAAAGAATTTGTCAGATTTTTGATCTCTCAGCCTTTGAACGCGATGTACTTCTATTATGTGCGGCAATGGAGTTGAGTAATGACTTTGCTAGTGTATGTAGTGCAGCTCAACCAGAAGGGCAAAAAGCTTATCCTACGTTAGGTCTAGCCTTAGCGGCTTTACCAAACCCGCATTGGGATGCGATCGCCCCATATGCGCCTTTGCGTCGTTGGCGTTTGATTCAAATAGGAGAAGGTCATGCACTGACTCTGTGTCCGCTACGAATTGACGAAAGAATTTTACACTATTTAGTTGGAATACAATATCTTGACGAACGGTTGTCTGGCATGATAGAGCCGTTGCAATCTAGCAATGATTTAGTGCCGTCACATCAAACTGTGGCAGAGAAAGCAGCAGCCGTTTTGTTGCACACTCCTACCACGGGAGAATTGCCAAGCATCCAATTTTATGGTATAGAATATGCAAATAAACGTGATATTGCAGTCACGGTGTGTGAGATGTTGGGTTTGCAGCTAAACACAATTTCTGCACAGGTGGTTCCGGTGATACCAAATGAATTAGATAATTTTATTCGTTTGTGGAATCGGGAGATACTTTTAAATGCGAGTGCTTTGCTGATAAACTGCGATGAATTAGATACAAGTGACGTGGCTCGTCTGAGGGCGATCGCACATTTAATTGAGCGTTTGAACGGTGTCTTAATGATTACCAGTCGAGAAAGAATGACCGTAAAACAACGCCCAACTGTTAGCTTTGATATTCACAAACCAACCTTAGAGGAGCAAGGTGCAGTGTGGCGAGAGGCACTCAGTGATTTGGTTCCTCAATTAAACGGTTCGGTCAACACTTTGGTGAATCAGTTCAACTTGAACACCGTTAGCATTCAAGCAGCTTGTGCGGAAGTCGCAGGACACTTAAGCCAAAAACCGGAAAACGATATTAATAATATTTTATGGGATGTTTGCCGAATACAAGCACGCCCGCGTTTAGATGAACTCGCCCAGAGAATTGAACCAGCGGCTGGTTGGGAAGACTTAGTGCTACCGCCGTTGCAGAAACAGATATTGCATGAAGTAGCAGCCCATGTACGCCAACGAAGCACTGTATATGAATCGTGGGGATTTGGTGGCAAAAGTGCGCGGGGATTAGGTATTACCGCCCTTTTTGCAGGTGCTAGCGGTACAGGTAAAACTTTAGCGGCGGAAGTTTTAGCAAATGAGTTGCGTCTCGATCTTTATCGTATTGACTTATCTTCAGTCATTAGTAAGTATATTGGTGAGACAGAGAAGAATTTGCGGCAAGTCTTTGATACCGCAGAAGAAGGCGGGGTTATTTTATTATTTGATGAAGCTGATGCGTTATTTGGCAAGCGCAGTGAAGTCAAAGACAGTCGCGATCGCCATGCCAATATTGAAGTCAGTTACCTATTGCAACGCATGGAAGCTTACCCCGGCTTGGCAGTTTTGACAACTAATCTTAAGAGTTCGATAGATACAGCATTTCTCCGCCGGATTCGCTTTGTCCTTCAGTTTCCTTTCCCAGACGCTATTCAACGGGCTGAAATTTGGCGGCGGGTTTTCCCAACGAGTACTCCCACACAAGGGTTAGACGCGATGAAGTTGGCAAAGCTGAATGTTGCAGGGGGTAACATCCGCAATATTGCTCTCAACGCGGCTTTTCTCGCTGCTGATGCTAGAGAATCTGTGCAGATGAAACACTTGCTACGTGCAGCCCAAAGTGAGTATTCCAAATTGGAGAAACCTTTGACTGATGCAGAAGTTGGTAGTTGGACTTGATCTAAAGTTTAGACTATTGTCGATAATGGTGGCAGATTCAAAGACTATATAATACGAAGTTGCGAAACATAATATTTTTATAGTTAAACCTGTAAATAATGGGACGATGCGCCATCTCCCGTAAGCCTCCGACGTTCAAGTCCCTTTTGCTCTCGAATGGATGATTGGGTGATTTTGGCAGCTACGCGATGGAAGTTGCGGAGGGCGATTCGGGCTGTGAATGAGGTGATGTCCGAGGTTGTTGGTGGAGCAGCACCCGGACAAAACCTTTTCCTTTTTTCGCTTTTTTCTTGCTTCTTTTCCTGGTTTTTTCGGTCGCTACACTTGTTTTTTTCGTCCTGTTTTTTTCTTCTTTTTATACCCTTCTCGTGGTCTGCTTTTTGCCTTCTGTCTTCCCTCGCACGCCCTCTTTTTCCTTTCTTTTTTCCTCTTATATTTTATCCGGGTGCCTTAGCATCACCGCTCTTACTTCTTGCTTTGTTGGCTGAAGTCCCGTATTTAGCAGCAGGTAGAATAGGTCCTTGCCATACGCCCCTGGATAGTGGTATGCGAGGTTCTGGGAATTCCACAAGGCTAGTACTTCTTCATAATTGTGTCCCACCGCTAAGCCTCTAGTTTTCAGTTGTTGTGCGCCGAGATTCCCGTGATCCGTTAGCACATGGAGTGATAACGGTCCTTTGTTTTTTTCCCTTTTTCTTCTCTCTATCGCTTCTCGGATCATGTCGTACCTCACACTTTGGATCGCCTGTTCTATTGTCATATCTGTGTAGCTGTTCGCCCAGCCAGAAGGTTGTAACTGCCGATCTTGATATATGCCTGGGTGTTCTAGTCCCGGTGATATCGTTATGATTTTTCCGTCCCCCTTTCCTTGTTCTATTGCTTTTATCGTACCAGTCAGATGCAGACCTATCCTCCATTCGCGTATCCCGTATTCTTTTCCCGCGCTGCCTCCAGCTCCAAAGGTCACTTGAGATAAATAGGTTTTTTTGCTCGCATCCTTTTTGATGCTAAAGGGGACTGCTGTATTATTAAACATGGCTATATCGTAGAAGCCGCTATTAACAGTATTTTTTAAAAATTGACTCACAACTTTGTTCGTTGGTTGCCAATGGTTTTTTGCCACCTTCACATCTTGGTCGCCCATCTGTGGTGCTTTCATTTCTATTTCTATTCTCAACCGGTTTTTTTTATCAAAATATTCATTTTCACCTCTCAACTGCTGTTCTCGTAGCGCTTGGAATTGTAGCGCATTGGGACCTCCCAAACTGTTGATAAAAAAATTTATCTGATGTAACCACTGTTCGAGTGTCAAAAACCGCTCAGGTATTTGATCGCTATAAAGCATGGCTATGTCGCTTATAAAATCAGGTGGCAAGTTAATCTCCTGCAATCCAATCCCCTGCACATCTTCCGTGTGCGTGACATAAGGGATCATGTCCCTCGTATTTCTTACATCACATTCTATTCCTGATAAAAATGTTGTGGGGCAAGACCATGCTCTGAGAAACTTATCGGTACTTTGGCTGCTATTTTCGTTCTGATGGTAGTAAAGGGTGTTGAACTCCCTGCGGTCCATTTTCTCTCCCATCTTGTCGAATGTTGCTCCGTCTCCTCTATGTGCAATTACCTTCAGTTTTTGATCTTCTTCGAGTGCTTTCCATTGTCTTGTGTAGTTGGCCCACCAGTCTTTGACTTCCTGTACGTCTTTTGGGTAGATAACATTAAGCGCTAACCCTATCAATCTGTTTAATTCCACGCCTGTGGGGTGAAGTTCGGGTGGCAACGCTTTCTCCATAGGTATGGATCGAATGTTTGGTGGTTTTTTGGTTTTTATAAATTGGTCGAGTATTTGGGCTGCCCTTATCCCATTGGGATCACGGGGGAATTTCTTCTTAATTAGCCCTGATATCCTATTTACTTTTCTTACATTCTTTTCTTTTAATCTTTCGGATAGTTTTATTCCCTCGAATCCTACCCACAATTCAGGGTTTTCGCTGTACCACAATTCAGGGTTTTCACTGACTTTTTTGTGCAGTTCTGTTTCCGTTATTTCGTCATTTTTTCCCCTTTTCTGGACAAGGGTGTTTGTTGAGTGTGTTCTAAGTTGGATTGATTTATTTAACTGGTCGGACTTGGCATCGGTGTGCACTTTCACACCACTTGTATCTGCCCCAAACGCAGACTCCGCCAAGGTGACGGCGGTTGGGGGTGATTTCTCAGTTACCTGAGATTGCGATCGCTGTACTGCACTCCCATTCTGCTGCGCTACATGAGCCACCTCATGAAAAATCAATTTCTGCCCCTCTCGACTCGCTGGATTATATTCTCCCTTGCCAAAGAATACATCCTGCCTCGTCGTAAACGCTCGCGCCTGTATCGCCCGACTCAACTGGTCAGCTTTAGTATCTGTATGAACTTTCACTCTACTGAAATCAGCCCCCAAAAACTGCTCCATCGGTTTTCTGACATTATCAGCTAGTGGCTGTCCACCACCCCTTGCTTGGTTGATGGCAGTTTCTAAGCCCGCTGTAGCAGTCATTTCACCTTCCGCAGCTTTTAGCTGTAACATTGGCTTCATTTGAAGGTCTTTCTCTTCTTCAGAAATTTCCTCTCGCTGCACATTTTGACCTGCCTGCCCAGATACAGGTGCATTAATCTGTTTGACAATTTGTGCTGCTACTCGGTCTGCCTCCTGTTCGTACTTATCTCCCGGCTCTCCAATCGTAAGTTTCGTTTGAACCGCAAGCTTTGATGGTACATCAGGACGACTTATGGGGATATTGGCAAAGTTGCTACCATTGCTCGATGCGTGTTGGAGTCTCCTATGCAACAAGCCACTCATTTTCGCCTGCAAGACTGTGAGTCGTTCCTGTCCCTCTGGCGTTATAGTGCGATACTTCGCGTGAAGCTTTAATTTCGTCGCCTCAACTTGGTGCTGTTGAAATTCTTGATTCTCTGTTTCCCTTTGCGAGAGAGGCTTATCAGATTGCGGTTGAGCTTGGGCAATAAAAGGGCGCGACTGGAACTGACTTCTTACTGGGTTTGAAGCGAACGAGTCAGCTTTTTTGTGTTTGTGGATGTGCAACCGTTTGTTCATTGCCAACCTCAGAACTTAACTGTGGATGATCTAAACATTATCTCATCCATCATTGCCTGAATCCATTAGACATTAGTCGAATATTTGTTGGCGCTGCTTCTTTGCAATCGCACGCGAATCAAACTTCATGCATGGGCGAACGCAAGACTATTAAGACTGTCGCTACAAGATTAGCGATAAGGGACTTCCAAGGAATAAATTATTCCAAAAAAACTAGCAATAGGATTATTAAAAGAATGATTATCATTATGAAGAATAGAAAAGAGGTTGCCGAAGGCAACCTCTTTTCTATCTCATCTACGCATAAAAAGTCTGCACACTTATCATTGATTGAAAGTGAAAAAATGTAAACACGGGATAATTTTCAGCTGAAAGATTACGGCTATAAAAGTTAAGTCATGCTGGTTTTACCACAACATATAGCGGTTCTCAGTTGGGTGCAATATAGTAGCAGCAGTGGGTGAACCAGCCAATAATGTCTTGTTTGGTGACAGCATTGAAGGCATTTGTAATAGCTTCGTCTAACTCAAGATATGTTCTAGCAGCTTGTGAACGCAAAAACTCTTTGACCTTCGACCAACAGTTTTCAATTGGTGAAAAATCAGGAGAATAAGGGGATAAGTATACGAGCTTTGCGCCAACGGCTTCAATAGCTTCTCGGATACCTGTGACTTTATGAGAACTGAAGTTATCCATAACCACAGTTGCGCCCGGCCAAAGATTCGGAACTAAAACTTGAGTGATATATGTTTGAAATGCTGACGCATTAGTACCACCAGTAAAAGTCATAGCAGCAATGATGCCTTCTGTGGACATTGCTCCAATCATCGTCACATTTTTTCCCCGACCGTCAGGACGCTCGCCATAAGCACGACTACCTTGAGGCGAACGAGCGAAACGTCTAGTCATCGCAATGTTAACTCCAGCCTCATCGATGAATATCAAGTCCTCTAAATTTACTGAACCAATGGTTGTCCAATACTCTGCTCTAAGTTTTTGGACTCGTTCTGTATATTTTTCGCTCGCGTGTAATGTTTTTTTTTCCGTGTTAAATTCAGTTTTTGGGTGATTCTGCCCATTGTGGAGCGACTAACTTTAACACCTGTCCGCCCTTCTAATCGGTCGCATAACTCCACTAGAATTGCATCATTATCTTCTTCTATCAATGCGGCTACCAGTACCATCTGTTCACTACTGAGTTTAGCCGTGTTCCCCCCTCCATGTGGCTTTGGCTCAACTGTTCCAGTGTTTCGATATTGCTTCAGTAATTTCTGGATAAAAGTTAAACTCACACTAAATCTTTTTGCGAGGTTTCGTTGAGACCCTTCTTGATTTTTATACGCATCAATTACTTTTTTGCGGAGGTCAGTGGAGTATGCTTTCATCCTAAATGCACTTTGTTATGACTTTGATCATCTTCCCACCTTTTGTATTTCACTCAAGCGGGAACCGCTATATATCAATAAACCAATTCCCTAAAATTGGAAAAATTTCATGATGAGAATTGGTTAAGCGTTGAATCTGATTCTCAATCTGAGCTATAGCTTTTTTTGTAAGCTTGATTCCAGTTTTATATGTTTTATTTATCAATTTAACAATTATATTTTTCCCATTCCACGTCATACTAGATGCAAAATTTAAAGCTGTTTCTATTTCATCTAGGATACTACCATTCTAATGATTTTCTAATACTGCCCATGTCCTCTCTATCGGATTATATTTACTATGGTATGGAGGATAGTAAGCTAATCGTATATTTAATTTATATTGATTGGCAAACTCTACTATACGTTTCATAAATTGAGTACGTCGAGAGCTATTTTGCGGTCCGCTATCTTGGTTAATTAGTAGTGTTTGAACTAACGGAAAGCGATGTCTTTGTTCTAACAAAAATCTTCTAAAACATCAATAATAAAGTCACTCGCAACTTTTGACTCAGTAAAGTACAGAAATAGTTCATCAAAGTTTGGAAGGAAGATACCGTAAGGAGTGACAGTTGTTTTTGGTTCATAATCATGGTCTGATGCCTTAGCCCCATCCCATCCTTGACAGGTTAAGGATGCCTAGATACCTTTGTGTTGCACGAACGTTTTTATGTCTCCATCCTTTATGGTATCATAAATTAATGAAAGGAAATTTCGAGCGATTTTAACATTAAATTGCGATTTCTGAGAAGCGTAGTGAAGAGCCATGATTTTAATCGATTTCCATTGCAGACCTTGTATCATCTACAGCCCTGTTATCCCTTGGAAAAGAAAAAATTCCTCGTGTTGGCTTGTCTTTCTGTAATTTTATTAAGATACTATTATATTCTTTTTTATATTGGTTGTAAACATGATTTGCTCCATCTTGAATGTATGAAATAACTTTTTCTTGAGGTACTCCTCTTCCTCTAGACATTGAGCTTTCTAAAAATTCAATATTGGATGCATTAATATTGTCACCATAAGGGTTATCCCCCTTGTAAAACTGGTCTAATCTTTGTATTTTGTAATTGTTCCACGCATCTACTACTACTGTTGTTTCTGGGTTTAAATCCTGCGGTCGCTTAACACTCTTATCTGATGTGATTACGAGCGCATGATCATAAGAATTGTTAGGATTCACCATTCTCGCTTTATAAACGGGTTGCTCTTTTGTATTATCCATAATGTGTGTGTAAATTACATTTGCAAATTCCCCGCAATTTCCAGCTTGTATGAGACTCGTGAGTATTGCATGAAAACGTGTTTCATCCTTGAGAATATTTTCTATCTCTTGAGCGAATCCTTTATCCAACAGTGGTTGATTCAAAAGGTCTTGTTCCAATACCTGTCTTATTTTGTTTTTGCATTCTCTCACAAACCTCACCTTAGCTAGACTCTCATAACGTGTTTCATCTACGCTACCCCTTCTGTTGCCTCTCCTGATTTCCTTGTTTACTGTATATGTAGATGCCTCTTCCTCCCCAACTCTCTGTATCACTTCATAACTACTCACCCCCGTTTTCACGTGAATATCCTTACTCCGTTGCACTACATTCTTATTCTGCTGTACCACATGAGTCAACTCATGCGCCAGCAACTCCTGTCCGCCCCAACTCCTTGGATTATATTCCCCCTGCCGAAAGAACACATTCTGTCCCGTCGTAAAAGCACGAGCCTGAATTGATTGATTCAACTGGTCTGATTGTCTATCCGTATGAATCTTTACACTACTAAAATCAGCCCCAAATGCCTGTTCCATTGGTTCTCGGATGCTATCTGCTAGAAGTTGCCCACCGCCCCGTGCCTGTTGAATTGACGCTTCCACTTCAGGTGCGGCAGTCATCCCACTCTTCCCAGGCTGAAGCTGTAACATTGGCTTCATTTGAAGGTCTTTCTCTTCTTCAGAAATTTCCTCTCGCTGCACATTTTGACCTGCCTGCCCAGATACAGGTGCATTAATCTGTTTGACAATTTGTGCTGCTACTCGGTCTGCCTCCTGTTCGTACTTATCTCCCGGCTCTCCAATCGTAAGTTTCGTTTGAACCGCAAGCTTTGATGGTGCATCAGGACGACTTATGGGGATATTGGCAAGGTTGCGACCTTTGCTCGATGCGTGTTCCAGTCTCCTCTGCAACAAGCCACTCATTTTAGCCTGCAAGACTGTGAGTCGTTCCTGTCCCTCTGGGGTGATAGCGCCATACTTCGCCTGGATCTCTAGTTTCGTCGCCTCAAACTTCTGCTGTTGAAATTCTTGATTCTCTGTTTCCGTTTGTGTTAGAGGGTTCTGTGATTGCGGTTGAGCTTGGGCAATAAAAGGGCGCGACTGCAACTGACTTCTTACTGGGTTTGAAGCGGACGAGTCAGCTTTCTTGTGGATGTGCGATCGTTTGTTCATTGCCTACCTCAGAACTCAACTGTGGGTAATCAAAACATATTATCTCACCCAGGATTGCCTTAATTTATTAGACATTAGTCGAATATTTGTTAGCGCTCCTTCTTTGCAATCGCACATTCATCAAACTTCAATCTGGGCGAACGCAAAACTATTAATGTCGCTACAAGAAAGCGCGATCGCACTGGCCGTGAATGAGGTGATGTCCCAGGTTTTTGATTGAGCAGCACCCAGACAAAACCTTTATTGGGAGAATCGCTTCGTTTGGGGTTGGCGTGGTGCATTCACTAAGTAACGCACCCGACAAGATCAGGTGATCGCACTACAACAAGATCGGCGATCGCACTCGTTGCATTAAGCGATCGCCCTTCCAGTTTTTCCCAACCCGCGATCGCACTTCAAGCTCAACGATCAATTTGTTTGGGTATGGTTCGTGCCTTACGCGATCAAACGTTTTCGGATAGTGTGTTAGCAACAGCGTAACAAACCGTATATATTCTTCTTAATGGTGCGTCTCACATCGTTGACGCTTCCTCCAGGAACAGCGTACGCACTGTTATTTACGTTAGAGGGTGTTTGAAAAGTGATGAGGGGTAAAATTTATGCCAAACGCCGGACCATGATCCGGATCATGGCAAGGTAAATAAGAGTCTCCGAAGTTTGGGGTAATAGCTCGTAGTCTTTGTTCAAACGCCGACATCCAGTCAGCCAACCGAAAGTACGTTCAACGACCCAACGTTTAGGCAATAAAACAAAACCCTTGTGTTCATGGGGTCGCAACACGACTTGCACAATCCATCGGCATAAATCCATCACCCACTGCATAAAGGGATTGCCATCGTAACCACCATCAACCCAGATAGTAGTCAGACGTGACATTTTGTTCCCCATCTGTTTGACCTTCTGGAGTACTTGTTTACCACCGGAGCGTTGATCCACACTGGCGGCACTTACTAACACTCGCAGTACTAAACCTAATGTATCCACTGTTAAAAACCGCTTGCGTCCTTTGATCTTTTTGCCAGCATCGTATCCCACCTGTTGACTGACCATAGCCGCACTCTTGACACTTTGACTATCGATGATTGCTTCTGTTGGGCTGACTGCTCGCTCGTTGTCCACTCTCACCCAGTCTCTGAGGTGGTCATGCATGCTCACCCATGTTCCAACATGAGCGCCAATTACGGAAGTACGTGTATACCGTTTGCCAATTGGGGAAGTCTTCCGGTAAGTTTCGCCAAGTACATCCTTGTGTCAATACATAGAAAATTGCGTTGATTACTTGCCACATATCTACAACTCTTGGACGACCACCTGTTTTGCCTACTGGAATTAATGGTTCTAGCAATTCCCATTGGTCTTGGGTGAGGTTGCTGGAGTATGCTTTACTCATGGCTCTCAATGGTGCTGTATCTACTTATCTACAGCTTATGCTCTGAGAGCTTTTTTTACTCGTTTGCCTACTTTTCAAACATCCTCTTAGACTGGTACGCAAGTACGTTCTTGCCGCTGTCTACCTGTCCTCTTTTTATTCTTTAAATAACTACGTGTACTTCGTCGCTACTTTGATAAATTCCACCTCCAATGTTTAATTCGTTTTTTATGGCGTTAGCTGCCTTCTTTGCCTCTTCCATTGCAGTAGACTTTGACCCCGCCACTGCTGATGCTTTTACATGGAATTCTGCTTCTAAGTTCTTTTTATCGACTTTGCCTATCAAGGTATTTATTTTACTGATAAATGCCATTCCATCGTTTGTCAACGTATCTTTTTCTGTATCATACATTTTTGGTGTGACAAAATGACCTCCTACCGCTGCAATATGGTCAAAACCACCAGGTTCATAGACTTTTATCACCACTCCTACACAATTGATAAGTCCCTTAATTGTAAATTCTGCCTTTTTTCCTCCTTCTTTTTTTACTATAATTGGGGTCTCTCCCGCCTCTACTGGACTACTTGCTTCTTCGCCCCTCGAACTTTCCATCGCTTGGATCAAGCCCGATGTCGATGGGGCTTCGGTGGCGGGGTGTTGCGATAACTGTGGCTGTGGTAATGGCTTTTTGCTCACTGCTCCCCCATTCTGCTGCACCACATGGGTCAACTCATGGGCAATCAACTCCTGCCCCCCTCGACTACCAGGATTATATTCTCCTTGCCGAAAGAACACATTGTGTCCCGTCGTGAAAGCCCTCGCCTGTAGCGACCGATTCAACTGGTTAGCCCGAGAATCTGTGTGAACCTTCACCCTACTAAAGTCAGCCCCAATTGCCTGCTCCATTGGTTCTCGGATACTGTCAGCTAGAAGTTGCCCACCACCCCGTGCCTGTTTAATTGACGCTTCCAGGTCTGGCGCAGCAGTCATCCCAACCTTAGCTGACCGAAGCTGTAACATTGGCTTCATTTGAAGTTGTTTCGCTTCTTCAGATATTTCCTCTCGCTGAAGATTTTGACTTGACTGCTGAGAAACAGGTGCATTAATCTGGTTGACGACTTGTGCTGCTACCCGATCCGCTTCCTGTTCGTACTTATCTCCCGGCTCTCCAATTGTAAGTTTTGTTTGCACCGCAAGCTTTGATGGTGCATCAGGACGACTTATGGGGATATTGGCAAAGTTGTGACCAAAGCTCGATGCGTGTTGGAGTCTCCTGTGCAACAAGCCACTCATTTTTGCCTGCAATACAGTGAGCTGTTCCTGTCCCTCTGGCGTTAGTGTGCCATACTTTGCCTGGATCTCTAGTTTCGTCGCCTCAAGCTTTTGCTGTTGAAATTCTTGATTCTCTGTTTCCGTTTGTGTCAAAGGGTTCTGTGATTGCGGTTTAGGTTGGGCAATAAAGGGGCGCGACCGGATCTGACTGAGTACTGGGTTTGAAGCGGACGAGTCAGCTTTTTTGTGGATGTGCGATCGTTTGTTCATTGCCAGCCTCAGAACTCAACTGTGGGTGATCCAAACATTGTCTCACCCACCATTGCCTTAATCTATTAGACATTAGTCTAATATTTGTTGGTCCTCCTTCTTTGCGATAAGCCATCGGCTTTAGCTTGTGCGTATCGCACGCGAATCAACCTTCATGCATGGGCGAACGCAAGACTATTAAGACTGTGGCTACAAGAAAGCGCGATAAGCCATCGGCTTTAGCTTGTGCGTATCGCACGCGAATCAACCTTCATGCATGGGCAATCGCTCTTGTTTTCCCAAAAACCAATCAAATTTGGACAAGATGATTAGGGTTGCGATCGCACTACCGGGCTGGCGAGGCTTACGGGATGGTTGGGGTTCGGCAATCAGTCTAGCGATGATGCGCTCTGCGCGGAGCTATCGCCCGAAAAAATCTGCACTTCTTCACCAGGTTGCAGACTTGCAATCAGTTAAGGTAAACGAAGTTGGGCTTCTGCTTAAGTGCATCATCCCTGGTCTTGAAGTTATGGACTTGATCAGTTACCAGAATATGAGGCAGACACACCTTGTTTACGGCTGACTGTTAACATAGATGTAACCTGCGATGAGCAAAATCGCCCAGTTAATTTCTTATATCGATATCCCCGCTAGGTGTAGGGTTATGACTATTTTGACATTAAATTTAGATACCGTTCATTTGACCGACGAACAGTTCTATGAGCTATGTCAAAATAACCGCGAGTTACAGTTTGAACGAACATCCAGGGGAGAGTTGATTATTATGCCACCTGTTGGAGGGGAGAGCGGTAATCGAGAAGCTGATATAATTATTGATTTGGGAGTTTGGAATCGGCAAACAGGTCTTGGTTATATCTTCAGTTCCTCTACTGTATTTAAGTTACCCAATGGCGCAAATCGTTCTCCTGATGCTGCTTGGATTCAAAAGAAACGTTGGGAAGCACTCACGCCAGAACAAAGACGCAAGTTTCCCCCCATCGCACCGGATTTTGTTGTTGAATTAAGGTCAGCTACAGATGATTTGGAACTGCTGCGCGACAAAATGCGGGAATATATAGATGCAGGAGTACAATTGGGATGGTTGATTAATCCCCAGCAGCAACAAGTAGAAATTTATCGTCCCGGAGTTGATGTAGAAGTGCAAAATCTACCGACAAAATTAAGGGGTGAAAATCTATTGCCTGGATTTAGTTTGAGTTTATCGTCCTATTTATATGGATAGATTTGTTGGGTTTTGTTACCTCAACCTTGTATTTAGGGGTAGAGAGGTCAATACTAGACAAGTTTACCACTGCCCTGCGTAGTCTTCCTTCTGCAAACCTGTCAATTGCCGCCGTTTCCAAGCATAATTCAGAATATTAATTCCCAATTCCTGGGCTGTGCGAATGGTTAGCCTCGGCAAAGACAATGCTTTATCTAGCCCCCATGCTGATGCCAAGTCACCAATTGATAATATAATTCCTCCTCCTACTTGAAGTTGAATGTTTTGTTGATTGATAATTGGCAACGCTGCAAATAAGAAAGGTTTTGTTCGTAAAGGATGATCTTTTCTCCACTCTTCTAAAGGTTTTAAGGGACAGTCTAACTGTTGAGCTAAACTTTGAACACTTTCAATTAAAGCAGTGGCGCTTATAGGCGCATCAACTAACAGTACACCTCCATCGCTTATATATTTTTTTAAGGATTCTAATTCTGGGCTGTTAAGAGAAAGTGCTTGTTGACCTGTGAGGTAAAGTAAGTCATAATCCTGAATATTTTCTTCTAAAGTGACTTGATAAACTTCATCCGTTCCTCGTAAAAAAGGGTAAAGAGGTTCTATAGCTTGTAATAAATATGAGAGTTGAAAAAAGTTACGAGAACATTCAGAATCGCTATGATTCACTTGAGCCATGCGAATAATTGCTTGAGGTCTGGCTTGTGCTAAATTACGAAAACGCAGATCGATATCGTTATATCCAGGAAAAAAAACGTCAGATGGTTGGGAAATAGAAACTGGACCTGGTGGTAAGATGACTCGGCAAATTTCTACTTCTGAACTATTTGGTAAAGTACTTTTTTCATCAATTCGGAATGTTTCTTGAACAACGTCTCCTTGTACTTCTCGCCGCAATTGATCGGGATCTACATAACTGACTACTAAATAAACTGTGACAGGATCGGTATCAGTGACTTCTGTGGCAATCCGAAAGTCAATCACATTGGGTACAACAATCACATGACCCATTAAATCAATTGCAATTCCAGGTTGAATTTGTACCCAACGTTCATCTCGATATCGCGCTTCTACTTGACGGGGGGCGGGAATAACTCTGACTCCTAAACCACAAACTATGCCTGGTTGATTTAAAGATTGATAGTGAGCATTTTGCCTTCTTAGGTGGTAGTCATGCGCCTTGCGCCAACGTTCGGCATTTATTAACAGACCATCTGTGGGATGAAGACGCTCTAAGGGTTTAATGGTTGGTGGTGGAAAGGGGTGAGTCATTTGAATTACGAATTATGAATTAACTTTTACAATTACTCGGAACCTCACCCTGCCCTGTCGGGCATCCCTCTCCTTGGTAAGGAGAGGGAAAGATTTTAGCGTAGCTGAAAGCGAGGGTGAGGTTTTGAGCGAGATGTGTATACACCATGACCTTGGCAAGGGGAGCCAGTGCGTTGCGGAGCCAGTACTGCAGGAGGGTTTCCCTCCGTAAGTATCTGGCCTTGGGGTTCCCCCCGTTGTAGCACCTAGCGTGAGGGTGCCGTCAGGCGGGTGGGGTATAATTGCGATATTACCCAGGATTTTCAATAGATAAGTCATATGTACAGAAGGCGGGCTTTTCTTGGTCAATAATACGTCGTACTAGTTCTTCATCAAGACTATTGGGATGGATGGGGCGCAACCTCACTGAAAAATGATAAGGTTTTCCACCTCCTAAAACAGCTCTTTCTCCTAAATCTGCAGCCCCCAATACAAAACCCGGACCAAATGCTTCAATGATACCGATCCGTTTATCAGATTCGGGCAAATCTTCATCTAATGGTAAACCTGTATAGAGATGCAAATACAGACGCAAACCATTACGAGTACCACGCCAACGGTAAAGTTCTACAGCACGGCGAATCAAACGGCGTTGCTGAGGCATTTCCCAGCTAGCTTCAACTGACCAACCTACCCAATGTGCTAAAAACGGTAATAAAGCTTTTGGTGCTGTCAAAGGGTCAAGGTTTGCCCACATGGTGTTGAAACTGTCAACGATTGGTTGATAAGTCTGCTCAAAAATTTTCAGGAAGCGACCAATAAAGTCTACTTCATGATACATTTGAGGTAAAAACTCCATGTAAGCACTGTAAGGACGTATATAAAGACCAAAATCAGCTTCTTCTATTTGTTCGTACTCAGTGCCTGGATCAACTTTTACAATAACCCGACTGCGATAATTTAGCTCTAACTTTTCTTTTTTACCAACGCGGAGTGCTTCTTGATCTTCAAAAAATGAAGCAGGAACGTGAAAATAAAGCACAGCATCCATCTGCGCTCCAGGCACAAGTTCATTACCCTCTGTTCCCAGTTGACACCATTCTATGGGAAAGTCGCCTTCTATCCTCCAACTTAAGCGTATGCTCTGTTGCAGCAAGTTCTTGACTTGCAAGATCATTTCGTTAGGCTCTCCTGGATGAAGTACCAAATTGGAACCAACGGGTGTATCTAATGTTGCATTTGTTATATTTTCTGCATCAGCCAAATCTAAGCCAGCTACAGGTGCAGACTCAGAAATTCGCATTGGTGTTAATTGAATCTCGATGCTTTTTTGCCAACTTCCAATTTGAACCATATCAGCAGCAACTCTTAACGAGTGATAAAATTGATAGTGTGGCTTGAGCGCAAACCGCTATCTGCCCAAGAACAAACCAAACCTAACAATCCTGGATCAATCATCTGCTCTGGGGAGTTTTGACGAACCCAAGTGTCGCCGCTTTTACGTATTGGAAACATCAGGACTGGACCGAGATACCGCACTCCAGGGATTTGTTGTAGTAAGGCAATAATATCTGAGGTATACACGGGTCGTCCAAAAGGCCATCCTTTACTGTCTAAACCACCAGTCAGAGGATTTAAAAATTGATACAAGGCAATCTGTAAGTTGAGCACAATCTCTCGTTGGGCGAGAGGGTTATTATAAGTAGGTTCTAAAGCAATTTCTGTCTGAACGGAAACACCGACATAATCGGGTTCTTGAAGTAAAACTTGCACTCCTAGCAGGCGTCGGTCATCTAAGTATGCCAAAATCTGTTCTTGGAGACTGGGTTGGAGTACAAACGCTTCTGGGGCGATGCCTTCTCCTTGGGCGATCGCATCCGTATTTGCCTGTGGTACTACAATCAAACGTACTATTCCCCCACCAGTGCTAGCTGTTGCTGGCAAACAATGAACGCGAGCCACTGCGCCTGCACCTGCACGTTGTGCCAAGACTTCAAAATCTTCAGCAGTGACGGCGCGATCGCGGGTGCGTAGTATGCGAGGTGCTCTTAAGACAGCCTGTTCCAAGGATTCAGCATCAGCGCCATTAGTGGCTGGTTTGTGGTTAATGGCACTAGCAACGTAGGGAAAACCTGACCTTAAAAACTGGAGTGTGCCACTTTGGACATTGCCTATGCGACCTCCTCCCGTGCGATAGGCAACCATGACGATTGTTGACCCTCGGGGAGGAATTGCGCCATATTGGTGTTCAAAGGCTCGCAGTTCCGCATCGTTCACCTGTGTTCTTAATTCATAAGGCTGAGGCTGCTGTATCTTAGAACGAATTTTTGTTTTTCTTTCTAACTGGTCAGGTTCGCGAATTAGGGGTCCAAACTGGACTGTACCTGTGAGAGAATCAATTGTGTAATGGCGATCATCTGGATCAGAATCGGCAAAATCTGCAACTTCTTGCCATCTCTGAGGTAAACCCCCAGGGGGAGTCACGAGAATATACTCATCTTCTCGACGCTCTAAAATCGCAGACCCTTCCAACTCAAAAATCTGACCAGGCGTGCCATCACTGATTCCCAAGCGTTCGTCCTCGATCAGGGTACTGTGACTTGCCCTTACTGTACCGCCAATCGATTCCACTGCTAGACTAATAATTCTTGGAGAACTGTTGTAACTGGGCTGATTACCTTCTGGCTCTGTTAAAACGCAGCGTATCCAACGACCTCTATAAGTGGTAAAGCTTGCTACTGGCCAACTTAGAGGTAGATGGAGAATAACATCTGCTATTTGAGCGGGATCGTCATCAAGTTCTGCAATTTCATGAAAACTGAAGCCCCGCGTTGCATCATCGGCTTCTTGCAACAAAACTGGTTGCCATTTTTTACCATCCCACGCTTCCCATCGACGAGGTGGTTGATTAGGATTGATACCAGTTGGCGATGCAGCTGCTCCTTGAAACGTGATTGATAAAACATTTCCTTCTATGGGTTCATTTGGTTCCATGACAAGGTAAAAGCAGTTACCGGGCTGCGGGTTTTCTTCAAAAAGAAGTTGTTCGTTGCCGAACCACGTACCATCTGGTTGACGCGTCCATTGGTTGGTGACTTGATCGCGCAAAATTAGAGGAGAGTCTTCCGTAGTTTGAGATGTTAAAAAGTGCCGCAGACTGGGTTTGCCGATTAGCAAAGGAGAGTCAGTACTGAAAACGACTGCTTCCATCGTTTCAGTTCCCAAGGTTGCCACTTGTAACCCAGTCGGAATAATATATGTTTCTGAAGGATACGTTGTGAGATAAAAAGTAATATCTGTTCGTGCTGGAGCTGGGGGCTGTAGGCGTATCCCCAGTAATTCTAAAAAAGCAACATAATTTTTACGCGGAACTTGGTTGAACCTCAGCAACATTTGGTCTGTCAACCAAGCAAATAATTCAATCAGTGTAATTCCCGGATCACTCAAGTTGTGATCTGTCCACTCTGGGCAGTAGCGCGGAATTCGCAGAACACACTCTTCTACTAATTCATCAAAGGTGCGATCGTCCAGATTAGAATTAGGCAATTTAGGTAAAAAATCGAATTCCACACTTACTCCACTGCTGAAGCTAGATAAAAGGGATAGACAAAGCTGTAAATGTCATATTCGTCTTTCAGACGATAATTGATGATGATATCTATTCTGCCCCGCACCGGATCTGAATCGGTTAGCACTTCATCGACAACAATGCGAGGTTCCCAAACCTGCAACGCTTCTAAAACATACATCCGTATTTGGATCAAAGTTTTGCTATTCAATGGTGCAAACACCAGTTCTGACAAGCGCGAGCCAAATTCAGGTCGATACACCCGCTCACCCACCTCAGTGCGTAAGATGATCCAAATAGCTTCCTTAATCTTTTGTTCGTAAGAGCTAAGCTGTAGTCCCCCTTGTAAGCTAACATGCAGCGGGAAAGCCCAGCCCCTTCCTAAATAGTCTTGTTCCTGACTATCAATTACATCTGGCATAAGGCAGCCCTTGCTAGTACATTTTTTTAAGATATCGGCAAGAAGGATATAAGCCTATTCGCCAAAAGTCTAGAACCTCAATTTGGAAATTTCTTAAGTTAATGCCATTGGATCTTCAGGTGATGCTGGCAATGGAACAACTGGGCGATTGGATGTAATTGCACCGTCAGAATAAATACGGACATTTTTACCTCGTAAGTATAACAACCCCATAGAATTCACGACAATTTTTGGAACAGGAGTATCCGTCAACTTGATAAAATGTCTTAATTTGGTTCTTATTTCTGTAGAAACATTAGGAGGAGAGTCATTCATCGTAATCGAATGCCCACCTTGGGTTGTGATTTCTGTAGAAATCTTGGGAGGAGAGTCATTCATCTTAATGGAATGCCCACCTTTGGTTTTTATTTCTGTAAAAACCTTGCCAGGAGAGTCATTCATCGTAATCGAATGCCCACCTTCGGTTATGATTTCTATTTGTTTCTGACTATCATTCAGATAGATTTTATGACCCTGAGCGGTTTCAATGCGGATACCAGTGTGACTCGATCCTTTATCCTCTTCTATAAACTGTAGGGTATGTCCGGTACGCGTCTCAAAGGTACGCAATCTCACGTTACCTGGTTTCTTCCCGGCATCAGGTTTGGCTAGAATTTTTTTAGGTTTGGGTATAGTTTCCCTAACACTAACCATATTTTGTTGAGTAATGACACTTTCTGCCACCGGTGTTGGGATGTTGTCCTTTCCATTCCAGACTCCACCAATGATATAAGGACGATGGATATCGCCATGCTCAAAACCTACCAAAACTTCATCATTTACTTCAGGTAAACAGTCAAACCCCTTCTGGTATTGACCGGCTCCTATAGCCACAACCCTAGCCCAGTAACTTTCATGTTCTTCCACCTGACCAGCTTTATTACCTGAACCAACTTTATTACCTGGACTAACTTTATTACCCGGACCAACACCAGGCATGTTAGGCTTGCTCGATCCCGGTTGGTCTGGTGGCGTCAGAGTTGGGAAATAGACTTTAACTCTGCCCATGCCTTGAGGATCGTTATTATCAGTGACAATGCCAACCAGAAAAGTTTGACCAGGCTGTAAGCGCACGGGTGTCGAAATAGTTGAAAATAAACTTCCACTACGTAGTCCTCTTACACTAAATTCAGTGTGATAAACCCTTCCGCTATATATATGACGTGTTTCTGTAACGTAATATTCACCGCTATAGCGATCGCCTAAACCGTCGATAGTTACAACTCGTCCAGGTCTAATGTTGGGATTACCCACAGATTTTGCATCTGCATAAATAAATTCTCCTCCTAGTTCATCACACAACGCCTGAGCCATTGCCTGTGCTTCTTGGGCAGTAGACACAGGTTGATCTACTACTGTTATTTTGGATGGCTCTTTAAGATTAAAGTTGTCAATAGCAACACTTCCTAGAGCGCTACCCGTCTGTGTGACTACATTTTCTGATGTAGCTGTTTCGGAGATTGCTTGTTTCTGAGTATAGTCCCAACTACGTACCTCTACAGAACTTACCTGTTGAGCACTAGTAATACGGGTTTTGAAACTATTAATCTCATCTAGCCATTTGAGTTGTAATGAGCTTTGACTAGCTGGCTTACAAAAATTCAGTTGATTGTCTTGTACATACAGCTCGTATCCAATGCGAGCGGCTCTTTCCCGCAGAAACTCCATATGAGTTTGGTTTTCTTGAAAGACATATTCATGCTTCTGACCGCTGTTATCGCACCTGTTCATAGTTATCCCTGTTCGCGTTGCAATATCCTTTACTATTTCGGTATCACTCATGTTTAAATATGAATAATTATGACGACCTCTATGGAGACGATGGGAAATATCGTAACCGCGAACAATAATGGGAGCCTCTGATTTCTCGTTAAAGCTAACTTCAATTCCTGTAATTTCACCTTCGATTAGATATTCTTCCAGTTCGTCGTCAAAATTAGGATCTTGAGTAGTACTGGAAACGAAACCTATTTTGACTTTGTTACCAATTTCAAACAATTTTTCATGTCGCCAAGGTTGGTATTCTGGGCGTGGGCTAGTGGGAAGATAACTATTGTGTATCACCAATGTAAACATTGCTGGTGCATGAAGGCTTTCTTCTACAATGATTTGCAAAAAATCCTTCATTAATTCAGGAGAAGCTGTTTGCCAACGACTACCGCCAGCACTCGACAATTGTATTCTCGGAATAGATAAATAAAGGCTTTCTTTTGCAGGCATAACTCTTAATTAAAATGATAGTTTGGTAAACAAGAAAAAACTTTAAAAGGGCTTTTTATAGATTTCCTTTTTACGATTGAGTCAGGTATTCTTTAGCAGACATAGCGGTAAATACCCAAGTTTATCTGATTTACATTTTATGCAAATTACTTGAACACGTTACCGCTTACTGCGTGGGCCACCGCCCCGTGGACCACCGCCCTTTGGACCACCGCCCTTTGGACCACCGCCCTTTGGACCACCGCCCTTTGGACCACCGCCCCGTGGACCACCGCCCCGTGGACCACCGCCCTTTGGATCACCAGGTCCCTGGCTGGGTGGAACATCGCTTTTGTCTACTTCTCGTAGTTGAATATCGACCAGTGCTCTGACAGGTGTACCATCAGTTAAAAACATGGTTAGTGTGTAGGTTAAACTGTCAATGACACAGGGAAAATACTTGTTGTCTCCCCACATAAATATATAGACTGGGGGACGCTGGTCGTCTCCACTCTGAATAGTTTCTACACCTTTTTTAATATCGTCTATATATTTCGTCAATACTGATTCTTTCGTTTCATAAGTGTCAAATAATAGCTGTTGAAGAGTTAATTGATATGGCTGAACTCCAGAAAAGTTTATCTTTGGCAATAGAGATGTTCCTCTGTTACCGTCTTGGGATGTCCAGTTAACACTTCGCGAGAAGCTAATTTCAGTTGGATTAAACATGACTTCAATATCTGGAGCTTCATTATTACATGCCATTAGTGTTGCTTTTGCAAGCTGCGGGTTCAGTTGATTGGGTTCTGCAAGCTGTGTTTTTGCACCATTATTAGGTTGATTAGTCGGTGGAGTTTTTGGAGAATTCTTTGATTGTTGATTAGTCGGTGGAGTTTTTGGAGAATTCTTTGATTGTTGATTAGTCGGTGGAGTTTTTGGAGGATTCTTTGGTTGATTAGTCGGTGGAGTTTTTGGAGGATTCTTTGGTTGAGGTGGCATTTCTTTAGCTTATATTACTATTATTGATAATTACCAGGGTAGGCGACCTGAGTATATGCCATTACCATGTCTTTCTCTTTCAATTTCCAATCGTTGGCGCAATCTGTTATATATTTCTCGTGCAAGAGTTTCGATATCATCAGCAATTTTATCTTCAGTTGGAGGAGAACAAAAAAAGCTTTTTATAGTTTGTGTTATGGGTTGCGCTTCTGTATCAATATCGGATGGAACGGCTCCATTGGATGATGTAATCTCCTCGCGTGGAGAGACTTCTCCTCCGTTAGCAAAACCTTGTAACACGGCTTTTCGCCTAATCGTAGTTTTTGGCGATTTTGAAACTGTAGGAACTTTTAAATTTTTCCTACTATATTTTACAGGTTCTGAATCAAATGCTGTAGATTGATTGGTACTGCCGCTTAGTAATTCTTCAACACTTGACCACTGGGAAGGTGCTGTTTCAGAGGGAGAGTTAGTAGCAGGAGTTGATTGTTGGAAAACTAAATTAGGCAATGAATATTGCTCTGAGTGTTTACCCACTTTTGTTCTAGTATTTTCTTTTGTATAAGCCTGAATAAAAGTAGATCTTGAAAGATTTTGTTTTTCAACAATTTCCTGACCGATTGACGATGAAATCAGTGCATGAGATGTTGTAGGTGAAGTAGCATCTAAACTTTCCCTTTGTATTAAAGTTTGATTATAATAATTGGTATGAATAGAATGATCTGAAGCTAAAGCTGACTTTTCTTCATCTTGTGAATTTGGGATCTCTTTAGGGGAAATAAAATTCTCTGGTCTTCCCCCACTATTTATATGTTCTAGGAGAGTAAGATTTTTCTGTGTGTCCTGGGCATTAATGACAAACTCTCCAGGAGTCAGCATAGCAGCAACCGTATCGGAGGGCGCTATACTCTGGCTACCTTGAACCTGGGTAGTCACTACCTGACCCCCAGTTGCAAAACCTGTGGGCGCTAGCAGATTATCAAAAGTGGGGTTTTTTGGAGATGATTCATTCGGGAAATCCCCTATTAGGTCTTGCTCCACCACTGTAGATTCGTCTCCTAAAGTGGATAGGGTAGTTGTTGATACATCAGGTATGGCTGTTGGTGTTACTGGCAGAATTTGTTGTGATGTCTCAGCAGTTGGTTTATGTTGGCTGGGTTGAAAAGGTTGTGTTATTTGCGTCTGTGCAGTGACATTGTTGAGTACATCTGAAGCACCAACTGATGCATCGGAACCTATCCCTTGTTCCGCATTGAGGAACTGCCGCATCACTGTAGATTCATTCCCCAAAATGGGTGGGGTAGTTGTTAATACACCCGGTACAGGAGTTGGTTCTGACTTGTTATTTACGTCTGGTGTAATGACTGTTGGTGTTACTGGCGGAATTTGTTGTGATGTTTCAGCGGTTGGTTTATGTCGGCTGGGTTGAGAAGGTTGTGTTGTTTGCGTCTGTGCAGTGACATTATTGGATAAATCTAAAATGCTGGGTTGAGGTTGTGCCTCTACGGTGAGAGGTAGTGGTAGATTTGATTGTTCAACTGGAGTTAATGTTTCTGGTGTGGGTACAACAGTTGGAGAATTGGGGGCAATCTTTTGTTCTTGGTTGAGAGACTGCCGCATCAGTGTGGATTCATTTCCCAAAGTGGGTGGGGCAGTTGTTGATGCACTAGATATAAGAGTTGGTTCTGACTTGTTATTTACGTCTGGTGTAATGAGTGTTGGTGTGACTGGCGGAATTTGTTGTGATGTTTCGGTACTTGTGCTCTCTACGTTGGGTTGCGCCGGCAGTGTTGTTTGCGTTTGTGTGGTCAGAGGTAATGGTAGATTTGATTGTTCAACTGGAGTTAATGTTTCTGGTGTGGGTACAACAGTTGGAGAATCGGAGGCAATCTTTTGTTCTGGTGTGGATGCCGGTTTTGATTCATCACTAATATGTGAACTCGTAACTGTTGGTAGCACTGGTGGATTTTGCACTGATGTTGAAGTACTTGTGCTATCTAGATTGGGTTGCGCTCGCAGTGTTGTTTGTGTTTGTGTAGTCAGATGTAGTGGTAGATTTGATTGCTTAACTGGAGTTAATGTTTCTGGTGTGGGTACAACAGTTGGAGAATCGGGGGCAATCCCTTGTTCTTGGTTGAGAGACTGCCGCATCAGTGTGGATTCATTTCCCAAAGTGGGTGGGGCAGTTGTTGATGCACTAGATATAAGAGTTGGTTCTGACTTGTTATTTACGTCTGGTGTAATGAGTGTTGGTGTGACTGGCGGAATTTGTTGTGATGTTTCGGTACTTGTGCTCTCTACGTTGGGTTGCGCCGGCAGTGTTGTTTGCGTTTGTGTGGTCAGAGGTAATGGTAGATTTGATTGTTCAACTGGAGTTAATGTTTCTGGTGTGGGTACAACAGTTGGAGAATCGGAGGCAATCTTTTGTTCTGGTGTGGATGCCGGTTTTGATTCTTCACCGACATGTGAACTCGTAACTGTTGGTAGCACTGGTGGATTTTGCACTGATGTTGAAGTACTTGTGCTATCTACGTTCGGTTGCGCTCGCAGTGTTGTTTGTGTTTGTGTAGTCAGATGTAGTGGTAGATCTGAAAGACTCGGTTGAGATGAGTGTGTTGTTTGTGTTTGTGTAGTCAGATGTAGTGGTAGATTTGATTGCTCAACTGGAGTTAATGTTTCTGGTGTGGGTACAACAGTTGGAGAATTGGGGGCAATCTTTTGTTCCGCTTTGAGAGACTGCCGCATGAGCGTGGGTTGCTCGCCCAAAGTGGGTGAGGCAGTTGTTGATGCACTAGATATAGGAGTTGGTTCTGACTTGTTATTTACGTCTGGTGTAATGAGTGTTGGTGTGACTGGCGGAATTTGTTGTGATGTTTCAGTACTTGTGCTATCTAGATTGGGTTGCGCTGGCAGTGTTGTTTGTGTTTGTGTGGTCAGAGGTAGTGGTAGATTTGATTGTTCAACTGGAGTTAATGTTTCTGGTGTGGGTACAACAGTTGGAGAATCGGAGGCAATCTTTTGTTCTGGTGTGGATGCCGGTTTTGATTCATCACTAATATGTGAACTCGTAACTGTTGGTAGCACTGGTGGATTTTGCACTGATGTTGAAGTACTTGTGCTATCTAGATTGGGTTGCGCTGGCAGTGTTGTTTGTGTTTGTGTGGTCAGAGGTAGTGGTAGATTTGATTGTTCAACTGGAGTTAATGTTTCTGGTGTGGGTACAACAGTTGGAGAATCGGGGGCAATCCCTTGTTCTTGGTTGAGAGACTGCCGCATCAGTGTGGATTCATTTCCCAAAGTGGGTGGGGCAGTTGTTGATGCACTAGATATAAGAGTTGGTTCTGACTTGTTATTTACGTCTGGTGTAATGAGTGTTGGTGTGACTGGCGGAATTTGTTGTGATGTTTCGGTACTTGTGCTCTCTACGTTGGGTTGCGCCGGCAGTGTTGTTTGCGTTTGTGTGGTCAGAGGTAATGGTAGATTTGATTGTTCAACTGGAGTTAATGTTTCTGGTGTGGGTACAACAGTTGGAGAATCGGAGGCAATCTTTTGTTCTGGTGTGGATGCCGGTTTTGATTCATCACTAATATGTGAACTCGTAACTGTTGGTAGCACTGGTGGATTTTGCACTGATGTTGAAGTACTTGTGCTATCTAGATTGGGTTGCGCTGGCAGTGTTGTTTGTGTTTGTGTGGTCAGAGGTAGTGGTAGATTTGATTGTTCAACTGGAGTTAATGTTTCTGGTGTAGGTACAACAGTTGGAGAATTGGGGGCAATCTTTTGTTCCGCTTTGAGGGATCGCTGCGTAACTTCAGGCTCAACCTTCTTGGCAGAGTTTTTCTTGGTTGCCTTTTTAGATTTAGCCGTAGAGTTTGTTTTAAGTTGAGCTTTAGTTTGTTTTTTAGACTTAGTATTTTTCTGATTTAGCAACTCTGAAGAAATAACATTTTTCTCATAACTATCACTAGTAATAGTTTTTTGTGAACTCTTTTTGAGATTTTTCGGCTTTTCAATATTATTGATATTAAAATTTTCTAGATTTTTATCCAAATCCTCAAATTTAAAATTTGTTGATTGGCTTAATAAATCAGTATCTAAAGCAGTATCAAAATCATCCCAGCTTCTGAGAACTTTGCTCTTTTCGCTTCCCATTAATAAGTCCGCTGGTGCCGACAAGGGTTTTAGAATTGTTAATGGCTTTATAAAATTTAATGAATGTAATAAACTAGATTTTTTCTGTAAAAAAACACTATTAGCAATACCTAAATAACTATTCGATCCAAGTGGAGAAGATTTTATTCCTAGTTGAAATTGAACGATCTGCATAGTTGAGGTGAATAAATTGAAACTAGTTAGAGGTGAAAAAGCCCGATTTAGACCGTGTGGTAGGATTACCGCCGCCTCCTTGTTTGGCAACTTTTAAACCTTCATATGCTAAAGTGAGTTCTTCAATAGCAACTGAACTTCCATCTGCCTGAAGATCTGAAGATTTCCAGCCTATAGGAATAGCACCAATGAGAGTCCAGCTTTGCATTGTTTCACCTGCTTGGTTGAAAACCAAAATGTTGACATTTTGCCGAAGATTGTTCTCACCATTCTGTTCATCAAAAATTTTAGTAGCCCAATTCAAAAAACCAAGATTATCTGTGATGCCACGTTTGAGAGTAACGTCTGTAAATTCTATATGACCTAAGTAAACACGTTGCTGGTCGTTGACACCACCTTCGTGAAAAACATTTTTTTGAATCTGAAAACCCAAGCCCGAACATTCAGTAAAAGATGCAGCAATAGTGCTGTCTATTTCTACATAAAAACGATTAGTAGTAACATAATTGAGTTCATGATTAACATTACCATTACTAGCATTACTAGCATTACTAGCATTACTACTTTTATTACTTTTATTACCTTTCTTACCATTAACCATTATAGACACCTCTATTGACCATAATTTATAATCCTCTCCCTTTGCAATTGTAAGTCTTCCACTAAAAGTTCATATACACGATCTGTAAGCTGGTTTAAAAACATCTCGTCAGTAAAATAATCTCTTACTGTTACGACTGCTTGGAAATGCGCGGATCTTACCGAAGTTGCTGCGTATCCACCAACACCACCTATTTCTCCAATTGATGATGGAGAATCTAAAAATTTTCTTATTTTTCTTTTATTGGAGTCCATAACTGAAACAATGCGTTCTCAATTCAAGGCTAGAGGCATTGCATCAGAAGTAAAATTAGCCAAAGGTCGAATAAATGCCAACTTAATCGACAAAGTAAGCTGTCGCGCTTTTAATCTGCATATTTTTTACTTTGAACAAAAACGTCAAACCCTCTCCCTCACTCTCTCATTCCCTCGCTCACCAGAGTGCAACTTATAGGCGTAACAGCTTATGCGTGGGGAGATAGGAGAATAGGGGCAGTGGCAGGAAATTTAAGATAGGCAATGCTAACCCTGTTGTGAGTGTACGGATGGTTTGATCTCTCTATTAAAAAATTACCGAAACTGTAAAAGTGACCAAATTATTTTGCCCCAGTTGCAATAAATCACCATTACTGAGGCGGTAAGGAACCCCAGAGGCAAGAAAATTGCCATTAAGATAAGTACCATTTCGGCTGTTATCAATTATAATGTAAGCATTTTGGTTTGCATCCCAATAAATTCGAGCATGAGCACGAGAAACTACACCCTCATTGGGAATACCAAATAGATCAATTTCTGGTATTCTCCCACTCATTTGTGAACGGCGACCAATATAACCATCTTCTCTAAAAAAGCGAAATTCTCGTCCAGATGAATGCATGAGTCTGAGCACTGGACGAGGAGAACTTGGTGGTGGGTAAGCAGATGGGGTTGCGGATGATGGATAAGCAGATGGGGTTGCGGATGGTGGGTAAGCAGATGGGGCTGCGGGTGGTGGATAAGCAGGTGGTGACGGTGGCGGTAAAGGTGGAGGTGGCTGTTCTACATAAGGAACTGAAGAAGATTGATAAGAAGGTGGATTGATAGAGGCTGGATAATCAGTTTGGTTGACTACTTTTGGGGGAGACGATGTATTAGGTGGTGTACTAGATTTGGGAGCGATCGCATTACCTAACGGAGTCCCGCACATAGGGCAAACTTTAGCATTGTTGGGTAGGACGCGATTAAAATATTCACATTTAGAATTAGGGCATCGATTGGCAGACATGGGATCGATATTCTTTTTGCATCGCTTTCAAAGGAACAAGCTCTACTTTACTCAGTAGACATTGACCTTGAAAGGTAGTTAACATATCAGCAAATTTGGAAGCAGCAACAGCTGGGGGGCGGTTGTCTTTAAGGTACACAACAAATACAGGATAGCCCAAAGCGTAGCTCTTTGATTCAAATGCTTGAACATTGGGGTAATATGCTGTACCTTTGGAGCATCTCTGATACTCCTCAGGATTTATGGGTTGATCGTTAGGCTGCAACAAAGCCTGAGTAGCGCGGTTATTGTCGTCAACTATAGCAAGGGGATAACCCCTACACTGACCTAAAAATTTACTGATTACACCGAAACCAATGATACCAGTTTGCCCCTTTTCCTTGTCAAACTTTTCATAAACTAATTTCAAAGTATCCCCTGTAGATTGGAAACGATCCCGAGTGATGGTTCTGTTAAACTTGTTGATTAAGTCCGCATCATCTTTGAGTACTTTCTTTTGAAATAAGCGTATTGCTTCGAGTTCTGTTGGAGCATAAGGTTCTATGGGAAGGTCGAGTTCGCTTAACTGCTTCCAATTAGTGATTTCGCCTGTATAAATTTTACGTAAAGACTCAAGACTAATTTTCCCATTAAGAGGTTTGGCAAGATTTCCGCCTTTTTTACTACCTACTACATAAATAAATAAACCATCATAAGCAATCTGCTTTTTCTCAAACTCATCTGTCACTTGATCTTCTAAACTAGTAATCGCAAAGTTTTTCTTACCTGACTTGACCTCTTGTATTGGTTTACTTTTTGTTTCTTTGTCTATAAAATTACCCTCTTTTCGTATATCTAATGATGCTACAGACTGATAATTAAACTTTGTATCTTTTTTGGGTTGTTTCAATATATCTTCTAATTTGTTATTATCAACACCTTTTCTCAAAATATGACTCCACGTACTATCTCTTTCTCCTATGTAGGTATACTCTCCTGGCTCAACACCAGCGATACTTGCAAAATTAGACTCAGATTGGAGCGAGGATTCAAGCTGCTGGTTGCTTGAGCTATATTTCCACCAGAACCATCCTCCCCCTCCCATCAATACCAATGTCAAAATTCCTAATATAATCAAGAAGAGTTTGCGGAAGCTTCTTTCTTGCTCTTCATCAACAACAAGTGGTGCAGAACTGCTGTTCTGTTGCTCTTTAGGTAGTGCTAATAAAGCTTCCCGGGCTTGTAGCGCACTTTCAAATGGATTATCAATCCCTATTAAGCGATGCAAAAATTTCTTTAAGTGGCGATTGCTATTAGGCCAATGTTCATCATTTCTTGGATCGACATTCCGTGTTTGTCCTACCCATAAATAAAAGGCGACTTGTGCCAACGCTTCTAAATCTTGCTGAGGTTTTGGATTTGAAGGTTGAGATCTAATAGAAGGTGGAATAAATAATTCTTCCCACAGAGCCAAATCACACAGGTACACATAAAGCTGCTGATGACCTTCTTCTTGAATTAAGACGCTATCTAAATTGATATTACCATGAGCCAGTTGAGACAGTGTTTGGTTTGAAGGGAGGCGCAGTTTTTGAGTATGGATAAATTCTAAGGTTTGCAAGGTTTGATTGAGCACCTCACGTACTTGAGATGCTGGCATTGGTTCTTTTTTTTTCACTAAAAAATCATTTAAAGTTTGGAATGTTTCCACCCTTTTCATAATTGCATAACAGCATTCTCGTTGTTGATCAGCAATTGCCTCCCAAGGATTGATGAGACGAAAATTTTGAACTCTCCCATCTGCTAAACTAACTCCTGCCACACGTTTAAAAGTCTCTTGACGTTGGCGAGTTTCTTCTTCATTAAAACTCTTGTTAGGTAGCAGATATTCCTTTATAAGTACAGGTTCGCTATCAGTCAATTGTATGCCTGAGTACAAGCGTCCTAAACCCCGCACTCCTAAATAACTTGTTACTTGATATATACCCCTAGAGCCTTTGATTTCTGCTTTATGGGGTAAGATTGCTGGAAAACCGCACTCCAGACAAAACTTAGCCCCTTTTACTTCCCGCGCTGTTGCTCCTGGGAGATCGCAACTCAAGGGAGCATTGCTAGAGCATCGATATTCCTTATAAAAATACTGAATTGAGGGCATAAAGATTATATGTTTTGAGTTACTGTCTTAAGCAAACAAAGCTTTGATTGCAAAATTTAAGCTCAGCTATAGCAGTCCGAATTGAATCGTGAGAGAATACGTAGATTAAAGCTCTCGTTTCAATGTAACATTTTGTTCAAGGATAGCGATTATAAATCGCGGTTACACGAGACTTTACCCGCTTGTACAGGTTATTTTATTATGTCCACGTAAGTGGACTTAGTTTGTGTAGTAGCAAATTCGATTCGCCCAATTGTTTCCAAATTTCTCATGTTCGCGCAGCGTGCCCGTAGGGCTTATGATTTAGGATTGCTATAGTGTTTGGAAACTTTTTAACTTAGAACTTATTTTATCTTTTTACTTTAACAGAACGTGTTATGCCTGTACTATCCCTAATTTTATAGCAGTTACAATAGCTTGAGTACGACTGGTCACCTTTAATTTTTCAAAAATACTCGTGAGATGTGCCTTAACTGTTGCTACTGTGACATATAATTTTTTAGCAATCTCTTCATTAGAAGCACCCTGAGCTAACCAATACAAAACTTCTTGTTCTCTTTCTGTTAGATGTAATTTTTGGCATGCTTTGAAATCAGATTCTGACTTAGCTTGGAAATGGCGAAAAAAACCGTTAGCAACCTCTGCAGGGAAATAAACTTCAGATTTTATCACTTTATCAATAGCTTCATACAGTTGAATGACTAAGCGACTTTTAAAAATATAACCAGCTGCACCTGCTTGCATTGCACGGTAAATCCAGTTATCTTCTTGATGTGCTGATAAGACTAAAACTTTGCCAGCATACGATATCTCTTTTAAACCTATAAGGACCGAAATACCGTCAGATGACACTAATTCTAAGTCTAGCAGTATGAGATTTGGATTATGTTGAATCGTCAGCTTTAAAACTTGCTCTAAACTAGCAGCTTCACCCACAACTTCTATAGATAGAGAAGCATTGACATTATAAAAATTGAGGAGAGTGCGTAATCCTTGGCGGAAGCGCTGTTCATCATCCACAATCAACACTTTTTGAGTAGTAGTCATAGAAAATCCTCTCCAAACAGTTATGCAAAACTTTTTGAGTAGTAGCCACAAAAATCTTCTCTAGGTAGTTATAGAACGAGGTAAAACTATGGAAAATTGTGCGCCACCTGTTGGTAGATTATCTGCGTATAAACAGCCGTGATGGTCAAGAACAATTTTCTTTGCAATAGTTAAACCTAAGCCTGTACCGCCCACACGACGAGAATAAAAGGGGGTAAACATCTTTTGGAGATCCTCTTGAGATAAGCCTATACCTTGATCGGATATTTTAATAAGAACTTCATTTTTAAAAATTTGCCAGCTACAAACTATAGTTCCAAATTGAGGACTGAAATGAACAGTATTGCTCAGTAAATTATCAAACACTTGCTTCATTTGCAATCGGTCAACTACCAGTGTGGTAGAGTTTTCTGGCAAGCATATTTTTAGTTGCTTGTTATCAATCAAAGGTTTTAATCCCTGAAGACTTTCCGTGACTATACTTTTCAAATCTTGGAGAGAGATTCTTAATTTTGTACTCTGACCACAATAGATAAGTTCATTTAAATTAGTGTCTAACTCCTGTACAGAATCACGAATGACTCTTGCTTGTTCTTCTTGGTAAGAATTATCTTTCAATCCAAAGCATAAGTTTTGGGCATAGAGATCAATTAATGACAAGGAGTTACGTAACTGATGACTTGCACGTTGAATAGTTTGTTCTAGCAGTAGAATTTCAGCCTTTTGTCTTTCAGACTCAAAAAATAGATCGAAATACTTTGTCAGGATCAAAGCAGTTTTTCTCACCTGTTCTTGTAGGCTTTCTGAAAGAGATGTTTCAGCAAAGATTTGAATGTACTCTGGTTTGTGATTTCTATATCTTAAAGGGCAAAAATAAAATTTTGATGATATTAAAAAATCTAAATTTAATTCATTTAATGTTAAAGCATTAGGAAAGTTAGTTAACCATGTTTCCTCTCTCAAATATGTCAAAACCATTTGGGAAACAGGAAGGTGTCTTTGATTGAGACTCATAACCTCCTGAAAATCTTTAGTCACTAAATCATGATAAACGATTCGAGCAAAAAAAATAGGAGATTGAGTTGTTAGCAGTTCAGTTTGTAATTGACAGAAATTTTGTAAATCTAAAGACTGTAAATCTTTGTCATCAGTCATTAGATTGTGGTTTGAGGAACCTACTGCCATTGTTTACCTCACTGTAGTAAAGAGCATGCTTGAGCCATCTACTAGACGTCTTGCAAAAATGCTTGACATGTCATGTTGAGCGTTCGCATAGCGCACGCCAAAGTAACGCATAGCGTGCCGTATCTCCTGCACAGACGCTGCGCGAACGTTAACGCCGCGCCAAGGCGCTCTTCGTAGCGTTTCCGGAGGAGATACGCTACACGGAGCCTGCCCTCGAGCGGAGCGAAGGGTTTCACTCAGAATGACATCCACAACTTTTCGACTTTTGCAAGAGGTCTACTATGTTAAGAAAATTTGCGATGCCAGAATTTCCCTATTGGCAGCACTTGAAGGATACACGTGAAACCTACCTGTTTTGCTCATGGGGAGTCTATCTTCCAAGATTCACTTTTACGCTCTTATAACTTATAGGGGCGAGTAAGGACAACTTATGCACTTGTGTGAAACAAACGAAAATTTTTTGGTAGTATTTATTCTGATTTAGAGAGTATTGTAAAGAACCTGATGATACTCCGATGATACGAGCGATTGCAGCCAACGATACGCGTTCAAGTAAGAGTTTATCAATTAACTTATAAGCTTGAATTTAGTCAAAAGCAGCGCAATAAAGTTAGATTCAGTAAATCGAAAAGTTTTCCTAAAAGGGAGCGTTCCCCAAAATTATGTTATAAAATATACTTTTTTTTACTCAACTATACTAACTAGGAGGCGGTTGTAAATTACTTTCATTTATGATTAAGAAAATTCTATTTTTTATTAACGTGAGTTCGACGAACTTAGAAAATGGCAGGAGATAAGGCAGGTAAGTCTTTGGGATAAATATCAAGTGATGGTTTTTGTGGCAAATAGGTGTAGGCAACGCTCACCAGCCATTAAGTTGACTAAGAAATTGAATGCTGCGTAGCGAAAGAATCCTCATCCAACTCTTCGAGCATGGATGAGGTGCGTTCAAAACACTCGAGTGTACAGAGTTTTCTATCTGACGCATATTATTTTTATTGAAGAAGACCACAGAGTAGGAACGCAGAACAGGCTGCGCCTGTTCTTTTTGTTAAAAATTGTAACCAATACCGAACATAAGTCCGACATCAGTTTGATCGAGGAAACCAAAGTTTAAACCAGCAGTGGCGGTAAACTCAGGTGATAAGGGCACATCCACACCACCAGTCAGAAGAAAGCCGACGCTGTTATCTCCACTTGTGGAAATTGCCGCACCTGCCCCAACGTAAGGAATAAAATTTATTTGTTCTTCTTCAAAGTCTGTGACTCGTTTAACTGGAAAGTCAAATGTTACAGGCAGAAGAAACACAGCATTATCGCTAAATACAGCAGCAGGACGAAAAGAAAAGTTTCTTGTTATACCAATTTTGCTAAAGATAGTGAAGGCACCTTCAGCTAGAGCAGTATCGCCGCCACTGAATCCGATATTTGGACCGATTCCGATATAGCTACGAGTTCCTCTAACGGGTAATAAATCTGATGCTTGCCCTGGTGG
>NZ_CP030120.1:77758-84024 GCF_006968745.1 Brasilonema sennae CENA114
TGTTGGAACTTTGTTGTCTGTTGGAACTTTGTTGTCTGTTGGAACTTTGTTGTCTGTGTCTAGAGGTGTTAGATTCTCTGGAGGTGTTAGATTCTCTGGAGGTGTTAGATTCTCTGGAGGTGTTAGATTCTCTGGAGGTGTTAGATTCTCTGGAGGTGTTTGGCTGATCGGATTTTTTGCAGATGGTAAGGTTGATGCTGTTCTTGGTGACCGATTAACAGCCGTAGGTTGTGCTGAGGATGGTTGTAAAGAAATAACTAAACTCGTAATAGCCAGTAAAGAAGTTTTAGATAAAACTAATATCAACTTTGTAAGTAATTTTTGATTCATTTCTCACTCCTCTAAATATCAAAAAACATCAAATACATAAATAAGGGAACTCCAAAAAATAAATTATTTAATTCCTGCATTCAATACAACTTCTTCTTCCTTGTCCCCCTTGTCTTCCTTGTCTAGTGTGCGATTGAATATTTTTTTATTTGGAAGTCCCTAAATTCATCGCAGGCTATAGGACTCTTATTTGATTTTTAAAAAACTAAGCTGACTATAAGCTTGCCATATAAAGGTTTTTTTCTCAGTATACTTAGCAAAATTTAAGTAGGATTTATATAGTGGCGACCATATCATAAACTTTTGCCACAATTAACTTACAATATTCCTCTTTGCTTTATTTTTATGCTTTTCCTAATTGATATAATACTTTTCCTAACCAATGTTATTATTGAGACACTGGATCAGCTAAAGTTTTCAATAATAATATCTCTTAAAAATTATTTGCACTTCGGAATTTTTTTTACTTTCAACTTTTTTCCCAGCCGCCAAGTTCCTCTCAAACACGATCCGTCTTGAAATATAAAAGTTCCTTTACCATCAAAGTTGTGATTTTTGAATTCCCCTATATATTGACTACCATCTTTGAATATCAATTTTCCTACGCCTTCAAATTTACCGCCATTAAACTCACCTATATAGCGGTTATAATCATAATGATCTTTAACATAATCATATACTACGAATATTCCACAACCTTTGAACTTATTCTTTTCTATACCTCCATAATATTCAGCTCTATTATCAAAGATAATGAGACCTGTGCCTGTCTGTGGTGAAACTTTTGAAAACCAATAAATGTTGCCTGTCTCTATTCGTGTGGCTGGTGTGTTTGGTACAGGTGGTACATCTTTTATGTGGCAACGCGATTGCACATCAGCGGTGGATGGTTCTAAATCAGTTGCAGGTTGTCTCCAAAAACTCATAAGCAATTTCACTCCAATTATTAGCACACCCACCGCAACTCCAGTACCAATTAATACTTTCTGGTAAAGTTTCAATTTTCGCCGTGTAGGGGATGGTAATGGCGGTGGCGCTGATGGTGGTGGTGGTGGCAATGGTGGCGGTAATGAAGATTGTCTTAAGGCTTGTGATGCCTCTGCTGCTGTTTGGTAACGTTGATTGAAGTGATAACGCACCATTTTATCTAACACATCTGCCAGTCTGGGGCTAACCGAAACCCTATCTCGCCAAGTGACTTCAAGAGTTTCGCTGTCTTTTACTAAGTCTTTAGGTTTGATTCCAGTTAAAGCATAAATCCCCAGCATCCCCAGTGCATAAACATCGCTGCTTAACTTGGGATTTCCACCCGATTGTTCACTGGGCATATAGCCATAAGTACCAACAATAAAGGAGATGTTTGTTTCCCCTTGAGAATTGACACCTAATCCGCTAATTTGCTTGACAACCCCAAAGTCTATCAATATTATTTTGCCGTCTATATTGCGCCGCATTAAGTTTTCTGGTTTGATGTCTCGGTGAATGATATTTTGATCGTGAACGAATGTCAAAATTTCTAAAATCTCCTGTAACATCTGTGTCACTTGAGCTTCACTCAACCTGTTACCAGGAAAAACTTCCTCACTCAAATCGTGCCCATCTATAAACTCCTGTACTAGATAAAATTCGCCGTTTTCTTCAAAGTAGGCGAAAAGTCGGGGAATTTGAGGACACTCATTGCCTAAGCGCTGTAAAATGTTTGCTTCTCTGTTAAATAACCCTCTGGCAGCTTGCAAGGCTTCCGGATTTTGCATTTGCTTGAGGTTTTTTACAACACACAGAGAATGATCGGGTAAATCTAAATCTTCAGCTAAATAAGTAACTCCAAAGGCACCGCTTCCTAAGAGTCTGATAATTTTGTAGCGCTGGCGGAGAGTTTGACCAACGAGCATTACTATTTAACCAATAACAAGATGAATTATCTTAAATTTTGCCACATACTACCCAATCGTCCAACCCCTTTCTTTGTACAAGTTTTGTGTTCTACCTAGTTACATCCGTCAAAAGAATAATCTCAGAAAAATGTGTCTATGTTATAAAGAAACACCTTTTTCCTTTACACCCCTACACCCCAGTGTTTCTTGAAAGCACCCTACTGGCGGCTCACCACCCATTATGAATCGAAGAAACATTTCCCTCACTCCCTCCCTCCCTCAAGAGTGTTTCTTCAGAGCGACCCACTGACGGCGCACTGCCCATTATAAATGAAAGAAACACTCTTTCCCTGTTCCCTGTGCTTCTTGAAAGAATATCGACAAAAGTCTAATTAACATCACAAGCTTTATGCCTTTAATCTATATTTATAGGTAAGCTACTGGCTAAGCAGTTTCATGCTTATTTTTGTTCTCCAAACTCTGGCGGAAATTCTAGCCGGAGGAACTTCCCTCATTAATACAGAACAGATTGACTTCAGCCATCCCGGCAATCGTAGAGATAATGGGGTTGGATCCATGATCAATTTGTACTTCTACGATATTCGTGAAAGTAAGCAGATACAGCATACTGGTAGACAAGTTGTTGAACGCAAGCTTGCTCAAGAAAGTTTGCATCCTACAGATGTACCTTGGCATCCTACTGCAAATGTATCTTGGTTTCCTACCTGGTTTGATGTGTCACTGCTGTTAACAGCTTGGGATCGCACGACTTTAGGTGAGCATCTCCTTCTCAGCGAGGCGTTAAGCACGTTGCTACGCTATCGCTCTCTGCCAGAGAATCTTTTAGTCCCCGAACTGCGTGGTCATGGTAATCTGCCCGTATCAGTTGCAGTAGAGCCATTGATAGAGATGGGTTCTTTGTGGAGTGCGTTGAGTATTCCCTTACGTCCAGCCTTGTATATTACAGTGACAATACCATTTAAGGCACAAAGTACGACACCACCACCTTTGGTCTGGGAACGAGTTTTTAACATACAAAATCAAGACCAGGCAAAGCAAACAAATACTAAGGTTAGAGCCAACACCAAGCGGGTAGCGATCGCGGGGATTGTCAAAAATGCAGTTTCAGAACAGCCGCTTGCTCAAATCAAAGTTAGCTTAACGGGAACTCACAAGTCAGCGATCACCAATCAAGAAGGGCTGTTTTTCTTTGAAGATTTGAATTTAGGGAATTACATTATAACACTAGATGGCAATGGTTTCAGCCCTCTGAACAGTAATTTCCTAGTCGATAGCTCTACATTCACCTTCAAAGAAATTTTACTAGCTCCTATTTAACAAGGTATTTTCGTGCTTTTGGATTAAAGACGTTCTTATTTGGAGAGAATTAACATGGCTAGACTTGATTACAAAGCTCCTGGTGTTTATATTGAAGAGATTGACCGAGGTAGCCGACCCATAGAGGGTGTTAGTACAGCTGTTGCTGGATTTGTGGGTTTTACAGAAGATATACGTGGTGGAGCTGAACTCTACAAGCCCATGTTAGTGACAAACTGGACGCAGTATTTAAATTACTTTGCCCGTCCGCAATCTGATGGCTACACAGACTTCAACGCCTATTTACCTTTTGCAGTATATGGCTATTTTATGAATGGAGGAGGTCGTTGCTGGATAACTAGCATTGGTACTCAATTACCCACAGCAGTCAGACCTACAACACCAGAACCCACCATTTTACAAATTAATGGTCGTGGAAATCGTCCGTCTCTGTTGTTTACCTTGCGTCCTGAGCAAGCAGCAGGTGGACCGCTTAATATAGTCATCAATGATAGTGGACCGCGCCCTCTTCCTGAAGGCACTGAAGGAGAACCACCCCCAAATACCGGAGAGTACTTCACCATCCAAATTAGTCGGGGAGAAGAAGTTCTCGAACAATACGAAAACTTAACCATGAACCGCGAACCAGCTGCTCAAACAGCAACATACGCGGTTGCAGCATCACGAAATTCCATGTACGTCAACGTTACAGATCCATCCCGAAGTGGAAGTCCTCTAGCCAGACGTCCAGCTAACGGCCAATACGAATTAACAATTCCCATCGTTCCATCTTCCCCTGACAGATTTTCACAAGATATAGAAGGGGTACGTGATGATCGTACAGGCGTGCGTGGAATTTTTGAAATTGATGAAATCACCATGTTAGCCTGTCCCGATTTAATGCGAGCGTATGAAGCACGGGTGATTGACCTAGATCAAGTCCATTACATTATGGAATTGATGGTCAGTATGTGTGAAGGATCTGCAAGTGGTGACATTCCCAATCCACCCAACCGTATGGTTCTACTCGATCCACCACTAGAAAGCACCAAACCTCAACAAGTGGTGGAGTGGCTGGAAAGGTTCAACCGTCGTTCCATGTTTGCAGCGCTTTATTATCCTTGGATTAAAGTAGGCAACCCACGTGACGGCGGTAGACCGATTCTAGTCCCTCCTTGCGGTCATATGATGGGTGTTTGGGGTCGTACCGACGAGACTCGAGGAGTTTATAAAGCACCAGCGAACGAAGTACCCAGAGGTGTCATTGGTCTGGCTTACGAGACTAATTTCCGCGAGCAAGAGCTTTTGAACCCACTTGGCATTAACTGCATTCGCAACTTCCCCAATCGAGGAATTCGTATCTGGGGAGCAAGAACTTTAGTCGAACCAGATAAGACCGAGTGGCGTTATATCAGTGTACGCAGATTGATTAGCTACATTGAAAAATCAATTGAATTGGGTACTCAATGGGTTGTTTTTGAACCTAATGATGAATACTTGTGGTCTCGTGTTATACGCGTTGTCAGTAATTTTCTAGAACGCCTCTGGCGTGAGGGTGCTTTGTTTGGAGCAACACCGCAACAATCCTTCTACGTAAAGTGTGATGAAGAACTAAATCCTGAAGAAACTAGAATTTTGGGTCGTCTTTATGTCGAAGTGGGTGTTTGCCCCGTAAGACCTGCTGAGTTTGTTATCTTCCGCATTAGTCAATGGAATGGTTTTGAAGGCAATGAAGCTGAGTAAGCTCTTACTCGACATGAAAATGCATCGCATCTTTTTGTCTTTATCCGTTTCGCTCTGGTTTAATCTCTTTCTCCAACCAATCTACATTTTTGTCCTCTAAGGAGTTTGAATATGCCCCCAAGCACTGAATTTCTAGCTGGTAGTAGGTTCTTTTTGCAAATAGATGGTATTGATATAGCCATCAAATCAGTTGATGGACTAAAACAGGAAACGCAGCAGACTGAAATGATTGTAGGTAACTCAGGTCCTGGGAAGAGAGTTGATTTACCTCTCCCTGCTGTTCCCAGTAGTGGGAAACTCTCAATCACGTGTTTTGTAGCAAATGGTGAAAAAAAGCTATATGACTGGTATGAGAAGTGCTGCCCCGATCAGGGAGCTAGCAAAGTCATGAGTAACTTGAAAAACATTGGGGTGGTCTCTTATAAGGCAGATAATTCAAAATCAAAGGAAATAAACCTTAAGGACTGTTATCCTTGTAGTTACACAATTGGTAAGGTAGACGCTTCTGCCAATGAATACCTCACTGAAGTTGTAGAAGTGGTTTATCTCAGTATGGAGACTAAGTGATCGAGGCACTAGTACAGCACGGCGTAAGTTAACCAGGTATTACTGTGGGAGAATGAGTAATTAGATTAAAAGTAGTTTTTGCTGAGAAGCGGAGAATTAGGATGTGGCAGGATTAGCTCCAAAACAATTAAACTTAAGCGATGGCGATCGCTCAGAACTGCAAGAGTTGGTAAACCGACACAATACAGGGCAACAAATAGTACTACGTGCAAAAATAATTCTTCTAGCGTCAGAGGGGAAAAATAATGGCGAAATTGCTCGAACATTAAATATAAGTCTGGATATGGCTCGTTTATGGCGAAACCGATGGTTTAAAACTAGCGATAAAAAGTTGCCTACTTTTGAGAGACTACGAGATTCGGAGCGTATTGGGGCACCAGTAAAATTTAGTATGGAGCAAGTAATCAAACTGTTTGCCCTTGCATGTTCAAAACC
>NZ_CP030120.1:84953-191721 GCF_006968745.1 Brasilonema sennae CENA114
CTTCAAGAGTCAGGATGACCTAAAAACCCGAATTCTTGAATTTATCGACTACTTTAATAAAACAATGGCTAAACCTTTTCAGTGGACATATAAGGGTAAAGTGTTAGCTGTCTAATACTTGGTTTATTTACGCCGTGCTGTACTAGTGCTCGACCAACCCAAAATTGCCGGGTTAAGGCAAGCAGGGGGAGTAGGGGAAGTAGGGGAAGCTGGGGGAGAGTAAGAATTTTTTCACCTCATCAACCCGTCAAAGTTGCTGTGGTGGACTACTAGTATTGCAGACCAAATTATAGATTAAACTTTGCCTGGAAAGTTCATTAATTGACTTAGTACAGCCCACCACAAAAAGGGTATTGAATTTTATCATTCGTAGGTTGGGTAGAACGAAGTGAAACCCAACATCAAGCCGAGATATTTCCGAACCCCTTTTACGTTGAGGTCTACTTAGGGTAGCTTGGTAAGCCACCAAACTACCCTCAACTGAAGTTATAGTTTGTCACCAGGCAATCTACTGCGTTTGTGTTTTTTGCATAGGCTTGGGGATTCGGATAATCACTTATCATTCTACAATCTCCTCGTCTTTGCATTTCCATGTTACCGCGTCAGTCCTAATGAGTTGTAAGGAGTCTAGATATGCCCTCTAACACAGAATATTTAACGGCTAATAGATTTGTTCTCGAAATAGATGGTATGCAAGTTACTATCAAATCAGTCGATGGTGTAAAAAGTGTAACACAAACGACTGATAATACGATTATAGGCAACATGGGTCCTGGTAAGAGAGTAGATCAATCCATCCCTAGTGTTCCAGAGAAGGGTACTCTAAGCATCACTATCTATGTAGAGGATAAGAATAAAAAGTTTGATGAATGGCTCCAAAAATGCAGTTCAAATGCAGGAGCTAATAAGGTCATGAGCAATATAAAAAGTGGTTCGTTAGTGTCTTATATATCAGACACTAGTATAGGAGCAAAATGGGAATTAAAACAGTGCTACCCTACTAGCCAAACGTTTACAGGCTTTGACGCTTCTGGAACTGGATTTATGACTCAACAGATAGAACTAACTTACTGGGGAGGTACACAACGCAAGCAGTAAAAAGTGAGTGGTAAACAATGGCTACACTATCAAATATTGAATTTCTCACTGCCCATAATTTCTACCTAGAACTCATATTAGATGGTTCCGGGCAGGCTGATGCTGTCTTTCTTGAGTGCCAGGGATTTCAATGCACGCAGGATGTCATTGAAGTTTGTGAAGTCACTTCTAACAAGTGGGGTCAAGCACAGAAAGGTCTTCCAGTTAGAACTAAAGTTCCTGGCAATGTCAAAATTGGCAATTTGACTTTGCGTAGAGGTGCAAGTAACTCGCTAACATTTTGGAACTGGTTTAAAGCTGTTCAAGAGGGTAACTGGGCTAACCAACGTCAAGATCTTGCTTTGAATATTCTTAATAAAGCAACACAAAGAAAAGCAAGATATGAGTTAAGTGGGGCTTGGCCAACCAATTATAAAATTTCTGATGTCAATGCTCGCAGTAATGAGTTGGCGTTGGAAGAACTAGAAATTGCTTTTGAGGGCTTTAAGCGCACAATGTAGTAAGGAAGCCATATGTTTCAAACAGAGTTTGAATTTACATTGCCGAAGGGCTATTTAGATACTGACAACAACGTCCACCGCAAAGGGGTCATGCGACTAGCAACAGCTATGGATGAAATTATTCCCTTGCGCGATCCCCGTGTTGCATCTAACCCAGCCTATGCTACTATCATTATCCTGTCGCGAGTCATTACTTGCCTAGGAGCATTATCTGAAGTGTCTCCTATGATAGTGGAAAACTTTTTTGCTCAAGATGTGAATTACCTCCAGAATTTTTATCGTAAAATTAATGGTTTGGAGGGCGAACTTATTGTATCAGAAGAAACTGCCAACTCTTCTGTTCAACTGACTCATCATTGAACAAAGTATTCTCTAATTTGCCTTGACTTATGCGCCGGAAAGATACTCTTTACACTGAATTTACCTTTACCTTACCCCAAGGTCTAATTGATGACCAAAACAGAGTGCATCGTCAGGGAGTGATGCGTTTGGCTACTGCAAAAGATGAAATTTTGGTGCATAAAGATCCAAAAGTTCAAGAGAATCCAGCCTACAGTCCATTAATCATGCTTTCACGAGTGATTACTCGATTGGGAAGTCTAACTTCAGTAGCTCCTGAATTATTAGAACGCCTGATTCTACGTGATATTGCTTATCTTAGAGAATTTTACAATCGAGTCAACCAGCAAGGGAATGCACACATCCCTACCCAATGTCCTCATTGCAACGCTGATTTTTCTGTGAAACTAGAGCTATCGGGGGAGTCATAAGCTACCCCTCTGATAAATTATATGAGGAGGTAGCTTTCGTTGCTTACCATTTTCATTGGTCGCAAGATGATATTTTGAGTTTAGAACACAACACTCGTCAGAGTTGGGTAGCAGAAATTAATAAAATTAATCAAAGAATACTATGAAATTAAAAGTTCTTAATTCACAGACACTAAGTGAATTCCAGGAACTTGACCTTTTCCTAACAATCAGAATGGAAGGAGAGTGCTTAATTGGTCGCTCACCTAATTCTGGGTTAGTTCTGGACAGTCCCGATGTCAGTAGACTGCATGGCAAGTTCTTTCTTCAAAATGGAGATTACTACTACTGCGATCTTGGCAGTAGAAACGGCTCTCTTGTTAACGGGAAGATAGCTGAGACAAACCAAAAATATGTTCTGAAACCTGGAGACGTTATCCGCCTCGGAGAGTTCGTTCTCATGTTAGAAGAAATGAGTTCTCCTGACTTACCGGAAACAGTTGTTCGAGTCATAGATGCCCCAGTAGTTTCAAATAGTTTGCAAAACCAGCAAATTCCTCCTCTACCAAAACAAGAGGAGAAAGTTCCGGAAGTAGCTGCTCAGGAAGTGCCCAACTTAAGAACTCCAGATCCTCAACATATCGGTCAGTTTACCACTGAAGAACAAGCCTCCGAAGTAGTCAATCCGCAAGTTGCACCAGTCAGCGAAGAAGTAACTTATACTCAGATTAATGAATATACATTCATTCAGTCAGCGCAGGTAGCTAACGAAATTTCTGAAAGCACGCTGGCAACACCTCAGTTAGAGCAACAAGTTCCAGTAGTGGCTGATGATGTCTCGGAGCAAATCACTCCACAATTGCAGCAACACATCCAACCCACCGCTGAAGAACCATCTGTCGAAGTCGTCGTTCGACAAGCACAACCAGCCACTGAAGAACCGATTGATGCTCAAACTGATAAACTTACATCCCTTGTGCCACCAGAACAAGACAACCAAGTTTCACAAAACGCGATCGCAACACAACAACCAGAGCAAGAAGTTGTGGCAGTGACTGATGATGTCACAGAGCAAATTACACCAAATTCCCAACAATCTATTCAACCTGCTACTGAAGAACTAGCTGTCGAAGTCGTCGTTCGACAAGCACAACCAGCCACTGAAGAACCGATTGATGCTCAAACGAATGAACTTATATCCCTTGTGCCACCAGAACAAGACAACCAAGTTTCACAAAACGCGATCGCAACACAACAACCAGAGCAAGAAGTTGTGGCAGTGACTGATGATGTCACAGAGCAAATTACACCAAATTCCCAACAATCTATTCAACCTGCTACTGAAGAACTAGCTGTCGAAGTCGTCGTTCGACAAGCACAACCAGCCACTGAAGAACCGATTGATGCTCAAACGAATGAACTTATATCCCTTGTGCCACCAGAACAAGACAACCAAGTTTCACAAAACGCGATCGCAACACAACAACCAGAGCAAGAAGTTGTGGCAGTGACTGATGATGTCACAGAGCAAATTACACCAAATTCCCAACAATCTATTCAACCTGCTACTGAAGAACTAGCTGTCGAAGTCGTCGTTCGACAAGCACAACCAGCCACTGAAGAACCGATTGATGCTCAAACGAATGAACTTATATCCCTTGTGCCACCAGAACAAGACAACCAAGTTTCACAAAACGCGATCGCAACACAAGAGTTAGAGCAAGAAGTTGTGGCAGTGACTGATGATGTCACAGAGCAAACCACTCCACAATCCCAACAAATCGAACAACCTGCTATCGAAGAATCTCCCGAAGTTGTTGTTAAATCTCCAGATGTTGCTGAAGATGTTATCGAGAGCGAAACGCCTGAATTTATTGATAAATACGTAGTGCTCATTGCTCACGACAGTAAGAAATCGGAATTGGCAGAGATTGTTGCTCAGCATCAAAAGTTTTTCTCAAAGTGCCTTACCCTAGCATCATCTTCAATAAGCGATTTGGTAGCTCAACAAAGTGGCATAACGATCTCGCAACAACTTCCTGCAGCCACATCTGGAGGATATCAAACAATCGCTTCAATGGTTTCTTCAGGAGATCTACTAGCAGTTATCTTCTTGAGAGACTTGTTGATGCCTCAACCCGGTCAGGCAAATGAGGAAGCTTTGTTAAGATTGTGCAATATCAACAATCTTCTCGTTGCAACTAATTCCTCAACTGCAGAAGCGATCGTGCATTACTTAGAGGTTGTTTGTAAATGATTATGAAGAAGCCGATTGAGGTGTGGCAAAACGTACGCAATCTTAAAAGTAATTTCGACCGTTCAGATATGAATAATTTTGTTAGGACTTACGCACGAGTTACAAAAGAACAAGACTGTGAGATTGCTTCCTTACTGGAGTTTAGACTAAAAGCGATATAAAGGAATGTAAGTCAACTGAAAATTACGCGTTAAAAATACGAACGAGTCAGTCTCAACTGATTCGTAATTCTTTCAAACGATGTAGTACGTTAGTGACGTTTCAAATACAATAATAATAATTGTACAAGAGGGGAGAGAAGCGAGCATTGCTCGCTTCTCTCCCGCCCTCCACTATTTGATTATCATTATTATTGAATTTGAGACTTAAAGCAGACGATGTGCATGATTGCGTCTGCACTCCCTTGCAATTGCGCTCAACAAATGCGTGTAAATTGTTACTAAAACTTTTAAGAAGGAGTCTGCGGTTAAAGCAAACTCCCTTCAACGGAAGATGAGAGAAGCACAACCAACTCTCAATAACCGTTATGGATTCTTTTGCCAGATTAAAAGCATTTCGTCAAGCTGCATATAACAATTTGTGTCGAGCGCATGATGCAATGTTTGAACTAAAAGACGCGATCATGCTGACGCGTAAAGTATATAGTATTGCAGAGCTATCGTTATCACCTGTATTTCGACGCAAGTGGTCGAGTGTTTATGAAGCAGTACAAGATGCAAGACCACAACGCAACAAGTTGATGCGACTATACATTGAACAAATACCAGCAGTGCCAGAAAAATCACGAATTATACTAGCAGGAGACCATACAGCTTGGGCAAGACCTCATGCAGTAACGTTACAAGACCGTACAAGTGAACATTATTGTACTGGAATCATAAACAATAAACCAGTTGCGCCAGGTGAAGGCTATAGTACAATTGTTTGGGTGCCAGAAGATTCGGGGAGTTGGGCAATACCATTACGGCATGAAAGAATAACCAGTTGGGAAAGTCCAATATCGAAGGCAGTGTGGCAACTCAAACAGGTATGTAAGTATTTGCCCTCACGCCCAATCAGTCTGTGGGACAGCGAGTATGGATGTGCGCCTTTTGTCTTAAAAACTGCTAGTATTAAAGCAGATAAATTGATGCGATTGCGCTCTAACCTATGTTTGTGGAGTTCTCCACCCGCTTACTCTGGTAGGGGTAGACCTCGCATTCATGGTAGTAAGTTCAAGCTCTTGGATACGAATACTTGGACAACACCCGCTCAAATTTTAGAACAAAACGATGCGAAACTTGGTCGGATACGAATTCGTGTTTGGCACAATCTACACTTTAGAGCCGCAGCAAAACATCCGATGTCGTTAATACAAGTTGAACGACTTAAAGAAGATGGTTCGTTACGAGTAACAAAACCATTATGGCTAGCTTGGGTTGGGGAAGAAATGCTTCCTCTGTCAGAAATTTGCCGGCTTTACCTACGACGTTTTGCGGTTGACCATTGGTATCGATTTATTAAACAGCGTCTCCATTGGACTTTACCCAAGCTCAGTACACCAAAACAGTGTGAGAGATGGAGCGAACTCATGCCCATGATCACTTGGGAGTTGTGGCTAGCTCGTGATATCGTTGCAGACAATCCTTTGCCTTGGCAAAAGTCATTAGACAATTTGACCCCTGGAAGGGTTGCCCAGGCGATGGGGAGTATTTTAGCGGGGATTGGTACTCCTACCCGTTCTCCCAAACCTCGCGGAAAGTCCTCTGGTTGGAAACCTGGGAAAGAACGTAAACGTAGAATTCCTTACCCTTCAGTCAAAAAAAGGACTTCTAAGTCACGCAAACCCACTCCAGAGTCCGCTTAAATCTTTAGTTTCTCTCACCTTTCAATTAAAACCTTATTAACCCACTGGTACTGGGTCGTTTTTCATGTCTTAGTCTAAACTCCAGTAAATTATTTGTTAATTCAATACACACTAATTTTTGAGCGCGATGCCGAACTTCCCACGCCAAACGCTCTACAGTAGAAATAGCTGGAATAACAATCTGGCACAAACGCATCTCATCAATAGACATCTCCGAAAAATGCCAATACCACTCTAATACTGGACTTGAGTCACAGAAGGCCAACTTCAAATATCAGCCAGTTTCAACGTAAAAATAAGGGTTTAAGATAGTTACTGATTGATAACCAGGAAAAAATCACAAGTTAGGATATCAATTTTTCCTAGGAATTTCGCACTGTTTTATAGTGCCATAACTAATGCTCCTATTCGGAATCTTACAAGTCCACATATCGTCATGATTATTTGTTCATATTTACTTGGGTTTAATCGAAATCTTTCAGAAGCAACTCTGAAAATTTTCAATATACGAATTAAATGTTCTACAAATATTCGGTCGGAAGCCATTTCTTTATTTTTCTTTTTTTGGGATTCGCTTAGTTCTCCTATGCTTCGGTTTTTTCATGGGAGTCTTAATTGATGGCTCTCCAATATAACCTTTATCCCCTTGAAATTTTTGATGGACGTCAAAATCTTTCTGTCCTTGGCGAAATAAAGTTATGTCACTTTTTGGTCCTGGTTCTCCCGCGATAACATCAACAATATCTTTGCCATCTGGTAAAACAGTAATTTGATTTTTAAATGTATGGTTTTTCTTTTTCCCAGAGTAATACTTTTTCTGTTCTTTATACTCTCCAGGTCTCTCTCTAGCTTGTTCTGCGCTATCTACTATTAGTTCATAGTCGGTTAAAACTTCTTGAACAATTTCATAGTCCGAAGCGTTTTTTTTTACAAGTTCGGCGTAAACTAGATGGCAAAAGTTCTTCTAGAAGTGGCAACCAGTAGTTAAATGTATCGTTCGCGGTTGATTCACATCATGCAAAACTGGATACCTAGCAACTGAAATGTTGTCAAATGTCTCAAATATACCAATGTTAACAGAATTTGCTCCTCCGTCGATAACTTTACTTTACGACCTCCTCCTTTATTTATGATTCTAACTTTCTGTGCTTCGACTTCTTCTTGCTTTTGGGTATGTAAGGCGATCGCCTGTTTTATTAGTTGTTCTAGTTGCTCATACTTGAGACCAACTAACCGCTGCGTTTCCTGATGATTTTTTTTAATATAACCTAATATATCGCTCATTTTTTGTGGTAATAAAGCTAATTTTATACTCTTTTACCACAAAATACTTCTATTTTGGAGATGTTTAATTAATGCTCCCACAAGCGCCATTCCTTTATCTGAGGATATAGCAAATGGTAATAACCATTTTGAGAGTTGCTTATATGTAGATGTACCAAAAGAACGAAATCCAAAATTCTTTTGAATTTCTGCTAAATGTTCGCGTCGAGTTGTATCCCTTTGGGAGTACTCTGTTATTATTGCCGGGTCAAGTTTTAATTGAGATGCAATATAAAACAGTACAGATTCTGGTACTATTTCTCCTAAACTCCAAACACGACCGGGGAAGCGTAGGTAACACAACTGCACGGCGAAACCAAGACGATTGTGTGGTCTACGACGCTCTTTTATAATTTTGAGTTCGTCATTACTAAAAGTATAGTAGCGAGCTATATCTCTTGTAGTTATAGAATTAAAAATTTCAGTAAATTGCAGCCGCTGTGCCGGAGATAAAAGTTCGCGAGTTGCCAATTAGATTACCTATATATTCGGTTTTAAGAAATGGTTTGATTTTGTTTGTAAGAAGTGCCACAGTAAGGGCAAAATTTAAATTTCAGCGACATAATAGGTTCATTGCAACTAACACAACGATTCCGTAAGGCTGTAGCACAAGCAAAGCAATACTTCGACCGTAAGTCAGTCCACATTTGGTCAGGGGTGGTTCCTGGAGTCCAACATTTCGGACAAAATTTTAACGTAGCTATTGTTTCTGGAGAGACTTTCTTCGCCGCTGCATCCAGGTACTCCGGTGGTATTCCCAACGCAGAAGCCAGACCACTTTTAGCCTTTTGATTGAGCCTATTCGTTTGTCCACCCTCAATTTTGCGGATTGTCTGGATATGTATTCCAGCTTTGAAACTCAACTCTTTTTGGGTTAAGGAAAGCTGACCCCGCAATCTCTGGACGTAATTAGCAAGCCCTTCTTCCCCCTTTGGAAGCGTCGAATGTTTTGTTACAACCATCAAAATATATCTAAAAATATATTTGTTAATGATAATTTAATAAATATACTTTTATTCAAATAAATTGCAAAAAGCCCCTCTAAAGTAATGATAACTTTAGCAGCTTTAGCCACCGAGTTTTTAGAACGTCCGGGACTAGCCAAAAGTACTCTACGTTCCTATGAGTCTACGATTATCCCCTTACTCAAGCAGTATGGTCGATGGTCAATAGAAATCATCGACCGACAAATTTTAGTAGAATATCTCAATCATCTAACTGATGTTTCCTATACTACCCACCACCGTCATCAAGCTGTCATCACGGCTTTGTTCAATTTTGCTGTTGATATGGGATATCTCAAATCCAATCCGGTTGCAGGACTCACAAGACGCAAACCCAGTCAAAACAAAGGAGAATATGCTACGGATGAACTAGTGCGTTATCTTACTCCTAACCAATTAAGTATCCTGTATCGCATTATCAAAAAAGATGCGCGGATGTTTGCACTGGTGCGTTTGTTGCATACCAGTGGCGCTAGGATTACTGAGGTATTGGCTCTAAATTTAGATGACATAGACTTCAACACCCGGAAATTTCAGGTTATTGGGAAAGGCAACAAGCAACGGTGGTGTTTTTACAGTGAAGTAGCGAATCAGAGTCTAAATCACTACATCAAATATTATCGGCACCCCAATCATCCAGCGCTGTTTACTGCTCAACAGCCAAAGACTTTAGAAGTCTCCCGCCTTTCATACCGTATGATGCATAAGTCCTGGACAAATCTAATTGGGAAAACTCCAGAACTCCAAGAAATTCGTATTCACGACCTACGGCACACTTTTGCTACAGAGCGAGTGGGATTAATGGGGATTGAAGAACTTAGGGCGCTTATGGGACATGAAAGCATTCAGACAACATTACGGTATCAAGAAGTAACGTCACAACGTGCTGAAGAAGTAGCACAATTAGCGTTTAAGAGTCTGCCTAATTTTTCCGAATAATTTCGGTATGTAACTTTCTTTTATACAATAACTAATACTTTTTATAAAAACTTAAATTCAAGGTGCAGAGAATACATACTACTCTGCACCAACAAACTGAGGGTAAACAGTTTTCAACCAGTAGCTTATTATACAAGTATTAGTTAACTCACTTGTTTCCAGGTCTGAAACAATTGTAGGACAACGGTTTCAGCCTTAGCGTACAATTTTCCCGTTTTGGCACGGTGATGCCAGACACTTTATTTTGGTATTCTGTGCCTATACTTTTATTCTTTGGCATCAGATGACAGGCGGCTTAAGGCGCAGGTGGGCAAACAAACCTTTGAACACTTTTACTGAAGCTTTAGAGGCTTTCAGAACAGCCATGTCTTATCGATTTTTCGATTGGCTGACCCTAAATCGTGACCTGTTCGCTTCTTATAAAGCCAGTTTGGGCTATATTTGGGCTTGATTTTTGTTTAAGTCCCAATAGGTGTATTTGGAGTCAAAACTCAGCAAAACTGTTGCCCACTCTGCCAAATTTTTACCCCTTAGGCTGACAGCGTGACAAAGAGTCTGACGTGTTTGAAAGCTAAGTTTCTTCGATTGGTGCTATGGAAGTTAAGCTTAGAAGCTTTCCTTCTAGATCCTTATATAGCTGCAAAAACATTCTTTTTTTAAGTGCAGCTTTAAACCCACAACGCGCATTTTTTATCACTGTTAAGCGTTCCCACATGAGCTGTTCCCTACCCCGTTGGCGCAGCCGCCCTGCAAGGGCTAGGGGTTTTGTAAAATTATAAGCATCCTGACCGATTTCTACTCTCAAGTTTTTATAATGGCTACAAACTGCATAATTACTTTGCTTTGCTCTCTATAAGTTTAGTAAAGCTAAAATCACACAAACCAAGGCAATGTAGTTAATACTTACATATTGTGTACATTCAGTTTGTTGTTTACCACTAGGGAGAAAAAAACCAAGATGCTTAATTTTACCAAATTGGACAGTATCCCTGTACTACCAAAGCGGGATAATAATTTTAATAAATTTTCTACCTGTATTGTGATATACAACCAAAATAATCGATTAACCTTGCAATGGAAACATCAACCTTCTCTGCAACGTAATTTGAAGTTATATGAAGCAAAACATGAAGAGTTTTATAATTTATTCTGCCAGCAGGATAAAGGGATAGATGTAGCACATTTTTGGCGTCAGATAGCACTTAACGAATCACAATTAATAGCAGACTGGGAGCCAGAGAATAAAACACAACTTGCCTATGAACATTTAGCAAGTTACTTTGAGGAAAGATGCTATTGGACTGCTAAAGATTTATCTAAAAACTGTAACGCCAATTCTTGGGAAGAATATTTGTATCTTGCTAGATTGCTAGTTTACAATCCGCTGAAATTAAGGGATATTTTAGTTAAATATAATTCCCAGAATGCGAATTTAGATACATATATAGGTCACGCCTTGACAAATCATATTAAATCCTCAGCAAAGGTAAGTCAATTTTCGCGCTGGCGATTGCTATATAAGAAAAGTGATAAAGAACTAAAAGAAGCACTAGAAGTATTAGGGATTGGAGAACCAAAAATTTCGCAATTTATTTTTGCTAGAAAATATTTTAAACAAGTTTATTTAGTTAACAAAATTAAAAATTCGGCGAGAAGTACAGGTAAAAAATGGATAGATCCAGACCAAGAATATTTTGAACAATCTGCTCAATGTTATAACGCAGAAAAAGTATTACCAACCGCACCTCATGAGGTATCTGCTAACCCTACTAAAGTGACCGCAAAACAAATTCAATATTGGATGGAGATTTGCATTAGAGCCTTAGAAAATTATCCGAAGTCAATTTTACCGAAGTTTTCACTTGATGCTTTGCAGTCTGATAGTATGATAGCTAAATCAGAATCACAGGCTGATGTTGTGAAAGTTGAATGGCAAAGCATATCAGCCATTGAAGAGACAAGTGAAAATCAAGAATATCTCATAAAGAAAGCTAACTCGGTTTTATCTGAGCAACTGCAAGCGATGAAACCAGATTATCAGAAAATTTTACTTCTCTATTATGGTTTCGGACTCAATCAAAAACAGCTAGCGAATAGACTGGGAATTAATCAAAGTACAATTTCTCGTTATCTTGCGAAATCCACAATCCAATTACTGGAAACCTTAGCAAGAATTTCTCAACCTCAACAATGGGTTCAACAGTATGTAGAAAAATGGTTAGAAAGAGAGTACCACGCACCTGTACATTCAGACTTGATTCAAGCAGCTTTGGTGTCAGGTATCAAGAAGTTAACAAGCGAAGAGCGCGAGATTTTACAACTTTATTACGGACAGCGAATGGATGAGGACAAAGTTGCTTCTCATTTAGGTATTCATCTTGATGAAATAACTAGAAGACTTACCAAGGCAAGAAATCAATTGCAATATAAGTTGATGCATGAGATAAATATTTTGATCAAAGAGTATTTAGAAAAATGGTTAAGCAACTACTATAAATCTCTAGTTCAATCAGTTTTAAAAACTGTATCGAAATCTGGGAAGAAAGAAATAGAGCTAGAAGAGAAGATTTCCTTGCTTGAGATATACATTCAGAATAAATACTAGCTAGCTAAGATTGATTAAGAGAGAGGAAAAAATGTTAACTTTATCAGATTTCGTAAATATTGACACTGAGCATATTTGGTTGCAGTTAGAAAGAGACACACAAGAAGAAGCATGGCAGTTTTCTCAGTGTCACTCGAATCCAATTGCTTGTTACAATGCTTATCTCAATCGCGTCTGCTTGAGTCACTTACTGAATTGGTTTCAAGAACGGCTGACAGAAGAATCTACGTTACACGCAGAGGTATTTCCTTGTGAGGAAAGCTTACCTAGTCTTTTAGAAATAGTCAATGGCACAGCAATTAAGGTGGGTGAAATCCGGATAGTGTTAGTACCAACTGAAATTCTAGATATAGAAGAATTGCGTGTACCGCAGGAATGGATAGATATTAACAGTTGGGCGGCTGACTATTACATCTCGGTGCAGGTAAATTTAGATGAAGATGATGATGATTCGAGTATGCGGTTATGTGGGTTTACCACTCATCGTCAATTGAAGAACCAAGGCAGATATAACGAGAGCGATCGCACTTATTCTTTACCCATAGAACAGTTAACTGAAAACTTCACCTTGCTGTTTGCTACACTGGGACTGCATTGGCAAGAACAACTTCCACCTACAGTTACTTTGTCAGCAGTAGAAGCCCAAAACTTATTACAGACATTGAGCGATACATCTGTTTATTCTCCCAGATTGCGTTTTGATGTACCATTTGCTCAGTGGGCGGCACTCATTTCCAACGAACAATGGCGACAACAACTATATAATCAACGTTTAGGTGAAGAGAAAAATACCGTATCTACAGCAGAGACATCCTCACCACTAAATACAGAAGCAGTAAATTCCATTCCTGTAGACTCTCCACTTAAAAATGTGAACCTCAGTCAATGGTTCCAACAGATATTTGCAGCAGGTTGGCAATCTATTGATGAAGTTTTAAATTCACAGCTAGGAAATTTAGCATTTGAGTTCAGAAGTTCTTCCACAGCTAAGAAAACAGGTGTCAATGGAGTTAAACTTATTGATTTAGGGATGCAATTGGGAGGGCAATCTCTAGCACTAATGCTTGCTCTTTCTCAGGAAGCAGATCAAAAAATTGGTATTCTTGTACAAGTTCATCCGACTGGTAATGAGAAATATCTACCGCAAAATCTCAAACTTCTGCTTTTAGAATCAAATAACATTTTACAACAAATTCAATCGAGAAGTCGAGATAGCTACATTCAACTTAATCGTTTTAAAGGTTTAACTGGAACCAGCTTTTCTATCAAGCTGATTCTTAATGATTCCAGCATGATCGAAAATTTCTCTATTTGAAATTATGTCAATTTCGGGTGATTACTTGTAAGAAAATTTCTTAATGTAGGTTGGAGAGGCAGCGCAAATGACAGCTTTCCAACCTACAGATATTATAAGTGTTTAAGCGAATCTGATATTAGCTAATTGGTATTTTAAAGTCATGAGATATTAACAAATAAACACTTTTAATATATATTAAAATGGTCTGTATTCTGTCCAGACTCATAGCTGACTTATAATTAAATATGAGTAAGTTAATTGTTATCAACTTAGAAAAAGGTAACTTAAACGATGGCTTTTCTCCTGTGACTACACAATTGTGGGAAACTAATAACTCTCGCCCAATAAAATTTACAGGTAGTTTACCTCCTGCACCAGAAATTACTGAACTCTATAAACGCTTTCAATTAATATATCAGGCACTTCATCAACGATTACTGCGTTCTGGACTTGAAATAGAATTGACTGGTTTAAATAACGTTAGTGAAGTCGATTTTAGCGAAGTTCAAGAACAGTTATATGAAGCAATCAATTCTTGGTTCAATTCTGATTTATTTCGCCCAATCGACCAAGAATTACGAGGGCGATTGGCTTTAGACGAAGAATTTCAGGTCATTATTGAAGCAAGTGATAGTCTCCTACGACGGCTACCTTGGCATTTGTGGAATTTTATTGAACGTTATCAATTATGTGAAGTAGCCATAAGTACTCCAAAATATGAGCGCGTGAAATCATTACCCAAACTGAAAATAAATCAAGTGAGAATTTTGGCAGTTTTGGGTAATAGTGAAGGAATTGATGTCCAAGAAGATAGAAAAATTCTCGAACAATTGCCCCATGCATCAACGGTGTTTTTAGTAGAGCCTTCACGTCAGGAGTTGGATAGATGGCTTTGGAACGAACAAGGATGGGATATTTTATTTTTTGCAGGACACAGTTATAGCCAAGGTGATAAAGGTAAGATACATATAAATTCAACCAGCAGTTTAACAATAAGCGAGTTCAAATATGCGTTAAAATATGCAATTGCACGCGGTTTAAAAATTGCTATTTTCAATTCATGTAATGGGTTAGAATTAGCAAAAAAGTTAACTGATTTGCACATCTCCCAAATTATTGTTATGCGGGAGGATATACCAGATTTAGTTGCACAAGAATTTGTCAAACATTTTTTGGGAGCTTTTTCTGGTGGTCAATCTTTTTATTTAGCGGTGCGTTACGCACGCTCAAGATTGCAGGGTTTGGAAGATGATTTTCCTGGTGCTTCTTGGTTACCTGTGATTTGTCAAAATCCAGCGGAAGAGACTCTCACTTGGCAAGAATTATGTGGTCAAACTAACACAACTCCTCCCCCTAAATTGACAGTGCGGAATCTACAAACCGCATTGATAGTGAGTGTCATCATAACTGGCTTCATTGTGGGAGTGCGATCACTCGGCTTTATGCAACAATGGGAACTATCAGCTTTCGACTCAATGATGCGGATGCGACCTGACGAAGGTGCGGATGAACGTCTTTTGGTGATTACTGTCACAGAAGCAGATATTCAGGCTCAAAAACAAAGACAAAAATCATCACTATCAGATATTACACTACAAGAACTATTGCAGAAATTGGAACCATACAAACCAAGAGTTATTGGTTTGGATATCTATCGAGATTTTCCGGTAGATTCTCAATATCCAGATTTAGCAACTCGTTTGCGAACAAACAATAGCTTTATTGGTATCTGTCAAGTCAGCGGTAGTAAACAACAAGAAGTTGGGATTTCACCACCACCGGAAATTCCAACGAACCGCATAGGTTTTAGTGATGTTGTGTTTGATAGCGATTTAGTTATCCGTCGCCATCTACTATCTATGACACCAGACCTGGAATCACCTTGCAAGTCTGGCTACTCCTTTAGCTTTCAACTAGCACGACAATATCTATATCTAGATAAACGTCGCATCCAATTTCATATTACTAACGAAGGCTACTTGCAACTTGGCAAAGTCGTTTTTAAACCGATAGATGTCCCCACGGGTGCTTATCAACAATTCGATGCAAAGGGACACCAAATACTGCTCAATTATCGCTCCTCACAACAGATTGCTAAACAAGTCAGTGTCGCACAAGTCCTGAATGGTGAATTAAACCCCAACTTGGTTAAAGATAAGATTGTCCTGATTGGCGTTGACTCACAAAGCGCTAAAGATTATTTTTTCACACCCTATAGTGCGGCGACTACCCCATACCAGGAAATTCCAGGAGTACTGCTGCACGCACATATGGTTAGTCAAATTCTGAGTGCTGTTTTAGACCACGGACCGCTACTATGGGTTTTGCCTGCATGGGGTGAATTTCTGTGGATTGGCGGCTGGTGTTTATTAACAGGAATAGTCGCTGTATACAGTCGGTCACAATTAAAACTTGCAATTTTCATCAGTGCAGAATTACTCACTCTCTACGGTTGGTGTTTTCTCCTCTTGCTGTACGGGGGTTGGATACCCTTCCTTCCCTCTGCACTGGGATTAGTAATCACTGGAATAGGTGTAAAAAAATACGAAAGTTTATTCACAAAAAACAATTAACAAAAAAATAACTGTAAACGATTGAGAATTGAATTATGACTACAAGTAGCTTTCTTTCACCACAAACTGCATTATTGTTGAGTACCACCTTTCTACTAGTTAGTTTCACGCAATTAGCAGCACAATCTCAGCAATTAAATACCCCAAGAATACGTTTTGTTCAGCCAACCTTAGAAAAGCAACCAGAAAATCGGGGTGCACCGAGAGACAGAAAAGGTGCAGGAACTCGCGGTGATTGTCCAGTTGCGAACAAACCTCTCACAGCCTTGGTTCCTTTGATGTCAAAAACCGCAAATCAGAAGCAAGTCACAACAGGCACAGCCAACACACAATATGTTTTAAGCTTAACTACATCTGAACATCCAACTTTTTGGTTTTACGTTCCCTATGTACCCAAGAATATAAACTCAGTAAAATTTGTCTTGCTGGATGAAAAAAATAACTCTGTCACCAAACAACCAATTCCGATTACTCTATCCAACACGCCCGGAGTCATTAGCGTTAACCTTCCCACAACAGAGATACCGCTCAAAATTGGACAATATTATCACTGGTACTTTTTGATTGATTGTAACCCTCAAAGTCGGTCAGATGACATCGCAGTTGAGGGATTAGTGCAACGCATCGCCCCGAAAGATGAGTTAATACGTCGCCAAAAGACAGCAACACCACGTCAACAAGTTGCCCTTTATGCTCAAGCAGGGATATGGCAAGATGCTGTAACGACTTTAGGAGAACTTAGGCGTGCTAAACCCCAAGATGCAACGTTGAAGGCTGATTGGAAAGATTTGTTGGAGTCTGTGGGATTAGAAGATATAGCTACGGAGGCGATCGCACCTTGTTGTACTCCTTAACATGGGCATACGGCATTGGACTGCGAAAACTTTTTCTACTTATTTAGAGGGATGTAATGTTGGGCAAAAATGTACGTTTGGGGTGTTTCAAAGGGCTAGGAATTGCGCTCGCTTACCCGCGTTGCGCTTCGTTGCTCGCGCTTGTCCTAACAAGTCAGTTCGTTGGTGCAATAATACTCTGTGCTAATTGCGCTATTGCCCAAATCACGCCGGATAGCACTCTCCCGAATAATTCTAATGTGAAATTAGAGGGCAATACTAGAATTATCGAGGGTGGAACCACAAGAGGCGCTAATCTGTTCCACTCTTTCCAAGAGTTCTCTGTACCCACTGGCTTTACAGCTTTTTTTAACAATTCTCAAAATATTCAGAATATTTTAACGCGAGTTACGGGTGGAGCGATTTCTAATATTGATGGTTTAATTCGTGCTAATGGTTCAGCAAACCTGTTTCTACTCAATCCCAATGGAATTGTATTTGGTCCCAATGCCCGGTTAGATATTGGCGGCTCATTTCTGGCGACGACTGCAAGTAGTTTGAAATTTCCTGATAACAGCACTTTCAGCGCCACCAATCCAGACGCACCGCCATTGCTGACGGTAAATATTACACCAGGGTTGCAGTATGGACCATCCAAACCACAAGCAACTATTACAAGTACTGGAAATTTAGCATCAAAGCAAGACCTGACTCTCGTGGCTGATAAACTTGAGTTGTCAGGTCAGCTATTTTCCGGAAGAAATCTCAGTATTGGTAGTGTATCTGGTTTAGCAAATATTAGCTCTCAGAACACTCCTGTTATCAGCGCAGTAGGTGATGTAGATATTGCAGCAAATTATACAGGCGCATCGCTTTACGTTGAATCTCAAGGGAATATTCGCTTTGGCGGCGATATCAATATCATTAAACCGGGTACAACTGAGTTGCTTCCCAAAACAGATACTGAGACTTTAAGCAAAACTTCAGCGCTAATTTTGCGTTCCGGACAAAGTACTTTGGCTCAAGTCGGTGTCAATTCTGAAAATGCACTAGCCTCTGGTAACTCAAATGTGCCACAGGGAATTACGCTGAAAAATGTTGTCCTACAACCGTTTAACGGGATCGGGGGGATAGTTAGCTCTCAAGCCGAGTCGGGGAATATCAAAACTCAACTTATCAGCATCAATGGAACACAAAACAATGATGCTATAACCGAATCCGATGGAGGTACTATTGACTTGAAAGCTATTAACGGCAATATTGACATCCAAAATTTGTACTCTTTCTCGCGTGGTAATAACACAGCAGGTTCTGGAGGCGCGATTCGCTTAGAAGCTAATGGTAGCGTAACTACAGGAAATTTGAACTCTTCTTCGTACTCTGAACAAGGTATCGCCAAAAATGGGGGTAAGATTCAGCTAACTGCTGGCTTGGGAGACATTACAACTGGCTCTTTGGCATCTAACTCAAGCTCTAACGACGTAGGTACAGGTGGTAATGGTGGGGACATTACCATAAATGCCGTTCGTGGCAACATTGCCACTACTGGCGATTTGCTCTCTTACTCCAAGAACAACGCCAACTCAAGTTCTGCGGGCACAGGGGGAGCGATAACACTATTGGCTGGTGGTAATATTGATACACAAAAATTAGAATCCTACTCCTCATCCTACTCAGACTTAGGTTCTATAAGTAGAGGGGGAGCGATAACACTGGTAGCTGGTGGTAATATTGATGCAAGACAAGACCTGAACTCCTACTCCTTCCGCCGCTCAGGTATGGCAGATCATCCAGGGGGAGCGATAACACTCAGTGCAGGTGGTAATATTAATACAGTAAACTTGAACTCCTCTTCTAGTGCTGGTCAGTCAGGTATAGCGGGTACAGGGGGAGCGATCGCACTGAGTGCGGGTGGTTATATTATTACACAAAATCTGGACTCCTCCTCCAACTCCAACTTTACTGTTTCAACTAAAACAGGGGGAGCGATAACACTGAGTGCGGGTGGTTATATTAATACACAAAATCTGGACTCCTCCTCCAACGGCAGAGACAAAGAAGGTACAGGGGGAGCGATAACACTCAGTGCAGGTGGTTATATTAATACAGGAGATCTGTACTCCAACTCCAACGCCTCCTCAGGTATAGGGGGAGCGATAACACTCAAAGCAGGTGGTAATATTAATACACAACATCTGTACTCCTACTCCCTTTCAACAGGAAGTACTGGGGGAACGATAACATTGAGCGCCACAGATACCATTACTCCCTTCCCGCTAGAAGATTACCTATAATGTAGGATAAAGTCATACAGAATGTATACTGGGAGACAAGAGTGGAGAAATTAAGGAGAAGAGGAAAATTTGAGCTATGCGATCGCCCTAAGGAGCGCTTGGGTTAGAGCAATGCAAACTCCGTTTGCAGTCTTCCTGGGGGCGAGCGCCAACTGAATTGAGATTGGCGGTGAAGCACTATACTACAAATCTTAACAGAATATACACGTCAAAATTTTAACAATTACATTTAGACAGTCAGAAGATTACCTAACTAAGCTGTAAATGTGTTCTAGAGTGTTTTGGATTTGTTCAGGAGTTTGCACATGGTTAAGTAATAATAAATTTTCTAGTTTTTCTCGGACTTTCTGTAAAGTGATATCTAAAGGTTGGTGATGTAATACCATCAATCTTAAAAGATGAATAATGTATTCAGCGAGATTGAAATTCGGCGAGTAAGGTGGAGTATCAATGAACTCAACTTCAATCTTATCTTGAATCAAAAGTTCTGATAAATGCACTTTTAACTGAGAACGCATTTTTTGTTTGTGAGTTGAATTATTATCTAAAATAACAGTTAACTTTGTCACCCCCTGTTTCACGCCATCTAAGCAGAATTCGGCGAAGTAACCAGATACATCTTCTGTTTTGGAGTGTTCTTTTAATCTTAAATATTCTTCTCCTGTAACAGCATCTATACAAATCATTCCATTCAGTTTTTGACGCTGGCTACGTTCATTACTAGGTACTTGAGGACGAGTGTTCTTCTCTGCCCAAGCGTAAAATATACTGGGACGAGCGTAAACTGCAAATTCGTCAAAAAATACAACTTTCTCCGTCTTTTCCCGATTTATTAATTTTTTTTTAGAGTGGACACAAATCCAGCTTGTTTGTCTGGATCGGCATTAGCATAGTCTCTATGCGCTTTTTGATGTGACATATGTAATTCATCTAAAATTTCATAGATACGGCTATCCTTTAGTTCAACTCCCCATCTTTGTTTAATCACATGACAAATAATTTTTCCCGTCCATATATTTCTATCTACGCCATAATCTATAGGTTTTTGTTCTAGAAGCATTTTCTTTAACTCTTGCTGTTGGTCATAATTTAGTCTACATGGTACAGAGTGTCTAATTGTTTGTGTCAATTCCACCAGCCCACCTATCAGAAACTTATCTATCCAAGTTGTTAGGGTTTTATAAGTACATCCAAGTAATTTTGACACCTCCTTTCTCGTTTTTCCCTCATACAAATATTTTATTGCCACTAATCTTTGACGCAGATATTCTTGTTGGTGTTTGTAGTACAGTTTTTGCCACAAATCCCAGTCCAGTTGGCGATCGCATAGCTCAAACTTTCGCCTTCTCCTTAATTTCTCCACTTTTCTCTCCCTGTCACCGCCATGTCTGACCTTATACTACATTCTAGATAATCTTCTAGCGGGAAGGGAGTAATCTAACATCAATTAACTCTTCTGGAGGAAAAGGTTCAGGAAACATCACTATCAAGAGCAATGCTCCTTTTGTTTTCAATAATGGTGCAATATTGAGCGATACATTTGGTTCTGGCAAAGCGGGAGATATTCAAATCAGCGCTCCTTTAATTTCCCTCACTAACGGTGCACAACTATCCGCTTCCGCTCACAGCACAGGAGCAGGCGGAAACATCACTTTAATGGCTTCTGATACAGTAGAACTGAGTGGTGGAACAACCACCATACCTCAAGGTATTAATCCTATTCAATTTATTGTTCCACAAAATTTTGGTAACATTATTGGACTTCCACTAGGTACATACTTTGGCGGTTATATTCCAAATGGAACTACTGACAAACCTCCCTCTGGAACTGTATTTCCTTCAGGTGTGTTTTCCCAAACAACCGTTGGTTCTACTGGCAGCGCAGGTAACTTGAAAATAGAAACCGGAAGGCTGATGATTAATAATGGCGCAGCGGTCGCCACAACTACCTTTGGACAAAATAGTAAAGCAGGTGATATTTCAATCAAAGCTAGTGACTCGATAACAATTAACAATGGCTCAATATTAAGCGGGGTGGCTCCAGGAGCAATTGGTAACAGTGGTAGAGTTGAACTGAGCACCCCTAGAGTTTCCATAACCAAATCTGGAATTGTACAAACCCAGACTTTAGGAGATGGATTTGCAGGAGAGATTAAGGTGAATGCTGATACAGTCAGCATTTCTAATCAGGGAAGCGCTTTACGCTCTGCTAGTGGTGGTAGTAATGAACTATTACCAGGAACATCCAGTAGTAGTCAAATTGGACGGGGTGGTAATATCAGCGTTACAGCTAACAACCTACGGGTAACTGATGGAGCTGTTTTAGACGCCACAACTGTAACTAACTCAACAGGAGGCGATATCACAGTCAGCGCTAATACTTTGAGTGTTGAAGATGGGAAGATTCTTACCTCCACCTCTGGCGCTGGAAACGCTGGGAGTTTAACTTTTCAACCTCTTGGTGATGGGCAAACTTTAACGGTGAATTTCCAAAAACAAGCGCAAATATCCGCATCCACAAGTAGTAGCGGTAAAGGTGGAACCTTAAGAATAACTGCTCCTAAATCTATTACCCTCACTGGCGATGGCTCAATTATATCCGCTGAAACTACAGGCGCTGGCAATGGCGGAGACTTAACTTTGAGTACAGGAAAGTTAGTAGCACGGGATGGGGCACAAGTTACAGTCAGCAGCGCAAATTCCGGGAAAGCTGGCAACTTGACTGTAGATGCTAACTCTATCTTGTTGGACAACCGCGCTAAAATCAACGCCGATACTACTGGAGGTGGGGGAAATATCTTTCTCAATTCACCTTTGTTATTACTACGTCGTGGCAGTAGTATCACCACCAACGCCAGTGGAAGCAATATCTCTGGCGGTAACATAACTATCGATGCTAAAAATGGTTTCATCATCGCTGTTCCCAAAGAAAATAGCGATATTCGTGCTGATTCCGCTAACTTCCGTGGCGGGAATGTCACCATAAAAAATACTGCTGGTATCTTTGGTATCCAGCCCAGGAAAGAACCTTCCCCACAAAGTGATATTACTGCCAAAGGGGCAACTCCTGACTTAAGTGGCACACTGCAAATCAACACACCTGATGTTGATCCCAGTAAGGGATTAGTTCCTTTAAAAGTAGATGTGGTGGATGTCGCCCGTTTAGTAGACGAAAATGTCTGCGCGAGAACTGCTAAAAGTAGCTTCACTTATACCGGACGTGGTGGTTTACCTCCTTCTCCCAACAACACACTCAACAGCGATGCCGTGTGGGAAGATTGGCGACTCACTGCTGTACCAAGGGGGAGAGAGGGAGAGAGGGAGAGAGGGAGAAAAATTACAAAATCCTAATTTTGTCAATACATCTGCAGGTGAAATTGTCGAAGCTCAAGGCTGGGTAGTGGATGCCAATGGGGATATCATACTTGTCGCTCATGTGCCTGCGGTAACACCTCACAAAGTAGGGAGTTCATCATTGGGATGTCAGCCGCCAATTGCCAAGTGATAGGCACGGGGCATAAGGCAATCGCAGTTGAGGGGTTAGTGCAACGTATCGCCCTGAAAAATGACTTAACACGCCGCTTACAAACAGCAACACTGCGCCAACGAGTCGCCCTTTATGCTCAAGCAGGCATATGGCAAGATGCTGTAACAACTTTAGGAGAACTTAGGCGTGCTAAACTCCGAGATACAACGTTGGCAGCTGATTGGAAAAACTTGTTGGAGTCTGTGGGATTAGAAGATATTGCTACCGAAGCGATCGCCTCTTGTTGTACTCTTTAAGATGAGCATACGGCATTGGACATCGGGTGTGGTCAAAAACAGTTGGTGGACATAGGTCAACTTCACCGCGTCTCCCATTCTCCGCGTCACCGCGTCAGTCTCAACCAACCACTTATGACCACACCCCAGAAAATGTGGTTGAATCAAAAAAGAGTGCAATTGCAAAACATTCCTGGGGGGTGTCGCTTGTTAAGGATAAATGCTCTTGTGTGCAAGTTCTTCTTAAGGTTAGGAATTGCTCCTTGGTGTGCGCTTAGCGTAGCCGTGTTGCTCCCACTCGTATTCTCTGCAGATTCTACTATTGCTCAAGAACTTAAACCCGTAGCTGATAGGACTCTAGGAGCAGAAAGTTCTGTAGTTACACCAACAAGCCCACAAGCTGACAGAATTGATGGTGGAGCAATTCGCGGCGCTAACCTGTTTCACAGTTTTTCACAATTTAATATCGGTGAAGGACGAGAAGCGTATTTTGCTAACCCAAGTGGAATTGAGAATATTCTGAGTCGGGTGACGGGGAGTGAGGCATCTAGGATTTTTGGGAAACTTGGTGTTTTGGGTAATGCAAATCTGTTTTTGATTAATCCGAATGGGATTATTTTTGGGAAAAATGCCAGTTTGGATGTTAGGGGTTCGTTTGTTGGGACGACAGCTAATGCAATAGAGTTTGGTAATCAAGGTTTTTTCAGCGCAACGAATCCGAATACTCCTCCACTGTTGACGGTTAATCCTTCAGCTTTTTTCTTTAATCAAATTGCTGCAGCACCAATTCAAAATAACTCAATTGCACCCACCCAAACAGATCCAGCAGGCTTAAACGCTAGTGGTTTACGAGTACCAGATGGTAAGAGCTTATTGCTGGTGGGTGGTAATGTCAGCATGGATGGGGGACAATTAAATGCTAATGGTGGACGAGTTGAGTTAGGAGGATTGGCGGAAGCTGGTACTGTAGCGCTAGGTGTAAATGGCGATAATCTTAGCTTGAGATTTCCTGAGAATGTTGCACGAGCAGATGTATCCCTTACCAATCAAGCAGGTATATATGTAGAAGGGGCTGGTGGCGGTAATATTGCAGTCAATGCCAGGAATTTAGAGATATTGGGAGGAAGTGTCCTAAGTGCTGGTATTGGGCAAGGTTTGGGGACACCGGAAACTGTTGCAGGAGATATTACGCTGAATGCTACTGGAGAAATCAAAGTTGCTGGCACTGGGAGCATAGTTAGCAATCAAGTGCGTTTGGGGTCAAAAGGCAATGGGGGTAACATTGCTATCGATTCTGGTTCATTCTCGTTACAAGATCGCGCTCAACTTAATGCCTCAACGTATGGACAAGGCAATGCGGGGAATGTGACAGTGCGGGCATTTGATACTGTTTCTCTTGCTGGTAATGCTACCATCCTCAGCACGGTGGCAGCAGGAGGTGTAGGTAAAGGTGGCAATATCAACATCAATGCTGCAACACTATCACTGACTGATGGCGCTCAACTGGCAACCGCTACTCGTGAAGCATCTAATACCCAGCCAGCAGGAAGGGGGGATGCGGGTAATGTCAATGTGAAAGTGACTGGCGCTGTTAATATTGCTGGGGAGAAAAACGGTTTTGCCAGTGGGATTGGCAGCAGTGTGCAAACGGGGGCAATTGGCAATGCGGGTAATATTACTATCGATTCTGGTTCCTTCTCGTTACAAAATGGCGCTATACTTGAAGCCTCAACATTTGGACAAGGCAATGCAGGAAATGTGACAGTAAATGCACTCGATGCTATTTCCCTTACAGATGCTTATATCTTTAGCAGGGTGGGATCTGGGGGTGTAGGTAAGGGAGGCGATATCAACATCAATGCGGCAACACTATCACTGACTGATGGCGCTCAACTGCAAACCCTGACTCGTCCTGCATCTAATACCCAGCCAGCAGGACAGGGGGATGCGGGTAATATTAATGTGAAAGTTACTGGCGCTGTTGATATTGCTAGGGAGAAAAACGGTTATTTTAGTGTCATTGTCAGCACGGTGGGAACGGGGACAAAAGGCAATGCGGGTAATATTACTATTGACTCTGGTTCGTTCTCATTACGAGAAGGAGCTTTTCTTTTGACCTCAACTTCTGGACAAGGGAATGCGGGGAATGTGACAGTGAATGCAAAAGATGCTGTTTCCCTTGCTGGTTTTACTACCATTTTCAGTACGGTGGGCGCAGGAGGTGTAGGTAAGGGTGGCAATATCAACATCAATGCTGCAACACTATCACTGACTGATGGCGCTCAACTGCAAACCCTTACTGATAGTGCATCTAATACCCAGCCAGCAGGACGGGGAAATGCGGGGAATGTCAATGTAAAAGTTACTGGCGCTGTTGATATTGCCGGGAGAAAAAACGATTATTTTAGTGGTATTGTAAGTGGGGTGGAAACCGGGACAATAGGCAATGGGGGTAATATTACTATCAATTCTGGTTCCTTCTCGTTACGAGATGGCGCTCAACTTTCTACTTCAACCAGTGGACAAGGGGATGCGGGAAATGTGACAGTGAGTGCACTCGATGCTGTTTCCCTTGTTCGTACTTCCATCCTCAGCACAGTGGAAGCAGGAGGTGTAGGTAAGGGTGGCAATATCGATATCAAGGCGGCAACACTATCACTCATTGATGGCACTCAACTGCAAACCCTGACTCGTGAAGCATCTGCTACCCAACCAGCAGGACGAGGGGATGCGGGGAATGTCAATGTGAAAGTTACTGGCGCTGTTGATATTGCTGGGGAGAAAAACGGTTTTATTAGTGTGATTAGCAGTCAGGTGCAAACGGGGACAGTAGGCAATGGGGGTAATATTACTATCGATTCTAGTTCTTTCTCATTACGAGATGGCGCTCAACTGACAGCTCAAACTCTCGGACAAGGGAATGCAGGCACAATTAAAGTTAATGCTACTGATTTTGTCAACATTTCTAGTAACAGTTCAAACGGTAACAGGGGCTTGTTCGTTAGTTCCCAAAGTCCAACGGGTACTGCTGGAGATATTATCGTCACCTCACCTAGAGTTACCCTAGACAACAGTGGCACACTTAATGCTGAATCTACATCGGGTAACGGTGGCAATATCAACCTCAATGTGCGCGATTTACTCCTTCTGCGTCGTGGCGCTCAAATTTCTACCACCGCAGGCAATCAACAAAATGGTGGAGATGGCGGTAACATCACTATCAATGCCCCGAATGGCTTCATTGTTGCTCCTCCCAAAGAAAACAGCGACATTACTGCGAATGCCTTTACAGGCAGAGGTGGTCAAGTTCAAATTAATGCTCAAAGTATCTTCGGAATTCAGCCTCGCTCCCAGTTGACACCGCAAAACGACATTACAGCCAGTTCTGAACTTGGAATTAGTGGTACGGTGCAAATCAACACCCCGGATATAGACCCCACTAAAGGATTAGTTCCCTTAACAGTAGATGTGGTAGATGTTGCCCGTTTAGTAGACGAAAATGTCTGCGCGAGAACTGCTAAAAGTAGCTTCACTTATACCGGACGTGGTGGTTTACCTCCTTCTCCTAACAACACACTCAACAGCGATGCAGTATGGGAAGATTGGCGACTCACTGCTGTACCAAGGGGGAACTCGGGGTCCCCTCTGGGGATAAGGGGGCAAGAGGGAGAGAGGGAGAGAGGGAGAGAGGGAGAAAAATTACAAAATCCTAATTTGGTCAATACACCTACGGGTGAAATTGTCGAAGCTCAAGGCTGGGTAGTGAATGCGAATGGGGATGTCATACTTGTCGCTGATGTGCCTGCGGTAACGCCTCACAAAGTAGGGAGTCCATCATTGGGATGTCAGCCGCCAATTGCCAAGTGATAGGCACGGGACATAAGGCAATCGTGATTGCCCAGTTGGGAACAAACCTCTCACGGTTGAGCTAAAGCCAATTCCCCACTAAAACATAAGGTGCCCAATAAAATGGATGTCCTTTATCCTGCAAAACGAACACTTGGGCGCGACGTAAAGCTTCTGCTTTAGTTATCTTCGGATCTCGCGTTAACTGTCGGTAGAATTTACTCATGAGAATAGAGGTAGAATTATCATCTACTTGCCACAACGAAGCCAGGGTACTACGTGCGCCGGAACGCACAGCAAATCCAGCGAGTCCTAAAGCAGCTCGCTTATCTCCAGTAGCTGTCTCACAAGCACTGAGGACAAGTAATTCGATAGGAGGAGGTACGCGAGATGAACGCCCTACCACTTGTTCTCTTGTTTGCAGTACCTCACCCAATTCCTTAATCTTAATCTTGCCATCCCAAGCTAGAATAAATGTCTCTTCCTGCTGGGAACTGAATTTGCCGTGGGTTGCGAGGTGAACGATTCTGTAAGAAGCAGAATCAACTTGCTTTTCAACACTTTTCTGAGTAAAATCTTCGTTGAGAAGTTGTTTCGAGGGAATAACTGCTGCAATTTGCTTCAATTCAGTGGCGACGTTGGGTAAAGGACTCAAATTGAGGCGAGATTCTGTCAGTCCAGCTGTTAAAGCCTCAAATCGTTCCCGTTTTGATTTGTCTGCTAGCAGTTGCAAACCAGGTGATAAGACAATGCTGTACTTTTCTATAAGATACTGGTTGCCATCATAAAGTGCAGCCATTGGAATATTTCGCAACGAACCATCCAACACAAAGACGAGATTTTTGACGTTGCTTTGCTCCAAATCTGCAATCGCAGGTTTGATAATCCATTTATACACTTCTTTGGATAGCTCTTCGCGATCGCGAAATGTATAGCGTTGTTCTAGTTTTTGTCGCAGTGCTTCTAAGGTGCTTTCTACTTCGGCTTTGGGTTTGTCAGTTGTGTAGTGCCGAAGTTCTTTTCTCTGGGGTAATTTGACAATTGTTTCGATACTGTCTGTTAAAATAATCGAGTAAAAAACTGCTGTAGCAGGATTAGCATTATCCACTACCTCGTCAATCTGCTTTGGTTTGACGGTAATACAAGCATCTCGAAAAAAGTTGTCTAATTCCGCCAATTGTAAAGTTTCAATCGCATCACGAGCTTGTTTTAAGTTTTTCTGGCTGACTTCTCCTTTGATTCCTGCTTTCTCGGAGGAGATTTGTGAAGGTTGTAAAAGTAATGCAACTAGCTGGCGATAAACAGGTTCTACTTCATCCCGAAAGTCAAATTGAACGTCGGGATTGAGAGCTACCAAGTCACTACGTATAGATTTCAGAGTTTCTACTGCTGTGGTGTAAGCTACAGTTGCAGCTTTTCTATCTCCCTGAACCAACAGTAAGCGTCCCAGTTGCCATTCCCACTGATAGGCAATATCAGGAGCATTAATTATTTGAGCAAGGTTTAAGGCTGATTCAGTATATCGCTGTGCTTGCGACCATTGTTTTTCCATCTCGTAAAATTGACCCAGATAACCTAAACTATAAGACTCAGCACGTGTATCTTTTAGGTCTTTAGCTTGTTGCACAGCCGTGTTTAATAAATGGATAATTTCTTGGGAATTTTGGATCTTAGTTGCGCGATTTTGAATTGGGGAATTGGAAATTTCTCTTGTTGTCCTCTTGTCCTCCCCCCACTCTCCCCCTCCTTGTGTCAGACAAACTAAACTCTGGGCAAAGTTCACCTTGGCATAGACTGCGCCTCGACTGGGAGTTAAATTTAAGAGCGAAGATTGGATTGCTCGCAAATCTTCATCCGTTGGTTGCTTTTGAAGATACTGTAATACCTTCAAGCGATTGAGTTGTGCTTGTACGGCAGTCAGTGTTAAAGTTGACTTATTCGCACTTTTATGGTATAATTCAGTAGCTTTTCTGTAGTAAGACTCAGCATTATTTGTTTGCGCGATACGCTTCGCGTCAAGCCTCTGGCTTATTGCAAAGCGATGCTCCTTCTGGGATCTGTCCCTTGGGCGATCGCTCTCTTGCATTGTACCTTGTGCGCAGTGCGACGGTAGAAAGTTATCCTCAGAGTTGATAGTATCTTTGAGTAGATTTCTGTTGCCCAAGGCAAAGGCGGCATTGCCTAAACTAAGTAAAATAGAACTTTCTTCTTGTGATGCTGGCAACTGTTGCGCCAATGCCAAACTTTGCTCCAACACCTTCTGAGACTCATCTATATTCCCACTTGCTAGCAGTACATTGCCGTAACTTCGCAATCCAGAAATTTTCAGGAGGGAGTTTGGTGTAGAATCCAGATTTTTTTTTACCTGCTCGAATATTCTCATCGTCCGCCGGTAAAGCCCCAAGGATTGGAAGGCTGTAGCTTGGTTAATTAAAGTACCAGTCTTCCCCGCAGTATCACCAATTTCGGCATAAATATTAGCAGCCTTTTGCCATGATTCCAATGCATTTTCAGCTTGCCCCAACGCTAATTGCAAACTGCCTTGAGTGTTAAGAACTAGGGCGAGAATGTGTTTCATGTCACTTGTATTCAATTTTAATTGGTTTAATAAATTGAGGCTGGTTGTTATAGCAACATTTGCTTGGTTCCACCGTCCCAATTTTTGCTCAGTCAAAGAAAGATAATTTAACGCCAAAGCTTGATTGAAGGCATCTTTTTGGAACTCATAAACCCGTGCAGACTGCTGGAAACTTTGCGCCGCCTCAGCAAATTGTCCTGCTTGGTATAAAGTCTTTCCTTGTTGCATCAGTTGTTCTGTGTTTGAGGGCGCTTTGACTTGTTCACTAGTAGAAGATACTGAAGCAGAAGCATAAAATAACCCCCCTACAGGGGGGGAGGGTTTCTGGGCAAGAAGTCTGGAATTAGATGGTAATAGAGAAACACTACTACTGAAAATCAGCCCTAGCACAACTAACAGGATCATTCGCAACCTGAGAAATACAGGCTTTTTTCTACCTATGTTCCAAAAACTAGGTTTCGCCATCTCAAACTTGCTCCTTAGGGACTTCTAAAGAATAAATTATCTAAGAAAAAGCAAAGAAGCGATAGTAAATAGCGGGACTTAAACATTTTTGAGTGAAAAATAAGCCTCAAACCCATGCAGGGTAAGGGAAATACACCAAATGCTCAAAAATGGCGCAAACCCAAATATATCAACAAACCAGGCAAAACGATGTCAAAGTCTTTCCGTATAAAGATTTTAGCCTTTTTTATGGGTGTTTTTTGTCTAAGTCCCGATAGTAAATAACTGGACTTTAGACTAAAAAGCACAAAATGACTCAGGGAAGCTGAGTTGAGAAGAAGCAAAAATAGTCGAATTCTTAGAGAGAGATATAAGTCTGAAATAGATAAATTTTACTAAGTCTGAAATAGATAAATTTTACTGGGGTAAAGCAAAACTGTGGCACGACTCAAAGTGCATTGTTTCTTGTGGAGAGCACCTTTGAAAATCGTAAAACGATATATTCAAGAACAATCTGGCGGGAGGTTGTCAAGCAAGGGGGCGTCGAACCCCCTTGCTTGACCTGGCGTGATGCACCCCACCCCAGTGGTTGCGGAAATTTCGCGCCCACTGCGTTAAATCATTACTATGCACTACTAGCCCTATGTTTATCGTCTAGTTGTTTGGCGCGATCTGCCGCAACGCCGCGCTGTCGCTTGTGCCAGTTGCGTAAGTCCTGTCCAGTTACATTGGACAGTACCAAAATTCAGTACTCCAGAGCAATGCGTTAGCGTAGCGTGCCCGAAGGGCATACACTGGAGTGATTTAATGCCGTTAATGACTTGGGAGTTATGGTTAGCTCGTGATATCGTTGCTGATAATCAGCTCCCCTGGCAGAAGTCTATGGATAAATTGACCCCTGGACGAGTGGCTCAAGCTATGGGTGGAGTTTTAGCGGTGAGCAGCGCGTTGCGGAGCCAGTACTTGATGAGGGTTTCCCGACAGAGGTATCTGGTGAGACCAGCGCTCTTTGGAGGGTTTCCCGACAGAGGCGACTAGCGTAAGCGGAAGCGCACGCCCAGAGGGCGAACGCGTAGCGTCTCCGCAGGAGATACCCGAAGGGCGTTGGGGTTCCCCCCGTTGTAGCGACTGCGAACCCGAAGGGCGATTGGTACTCCTATCTCTCCACCTAAACCTCAAAGGAATTTCCCTTGGGTGGACACCAGGTAAAGTCATTATCCGTATAATTATTTATACAATTGTTAAAAATACTGCAAAAAAAACCGATAAGAACAACCAAAATCTGCTTAATCTCAAATATTTTCATCTTTGAAGTAAGTCTATTCTGAACTTAGCGCTGCTGAGCTATTTCTTGCTGCTTAGTCTGAACTCCAGATGTAAGCGTTGCTTTAGAAAGCGATACCAATGGTCAATTTGGCAGGTAAGAGTTGGTGATTCTTCTGTTAGCTTCTGCCAATTGGAGACCTGTATTAAATCAGACTCCCTTTTTTTCCTTTGAGTTCAACCATTTAGTCTAAACTCTAGTAAGACATCAAAGTGTAATAAATGACTCTACAGTTTGTTGCTGCAGCAGCTTACTTTGAATTGGAGCAAACGCTATTCAATTTCAGTGACCCTTAGGGACTTACAGAAAATAAAATATACAGCTTGTCATAATGATAATCATTCCAGGGGAAGGGAGAGGCTGCCTGCGGCAGCCTCTCCCTTCCCCGTTTTTGTAGTAAATTTGATGATGATTCGATTTTTGGGTTACAGAGGTGTCAATACAGTTAACAAATTCACTCTCAAACTTGTTGAAGGAAACCGCACAAGAATTAAAAGGCACAGCCAAACGTCAATTCATAGCAAAAACAGTTGTGTCATTAGGAAAAGGAGGACAGTCACTTGCAGAGCGAGAGTTGGGATGGAATCGTGTGACTATTGGTAAAGGAATTAAAGAATTAAATAGTGGTATCACTTGTGTGGATAATTATCGGGGTAGAGGAAGGAAAAAAGCAGAATCACACCTGCCGAATCTGTTAGCAGATATCAAACAATTGGTGGATGAGCAAAGTCAAATAGACCCAAGCTTTAAAAGTCAAAGACTGTACACACGACTCTCTGCTGCTGAAGTTAGACATCAATTAATTGAGAAATTTGGTTATAGCGAGCAAGAATTACCAACTTCAGAAACAATTCGCGTTAAATTAAACAATTTAGGGTATTCCCTCAAACGGGTTGCTAAAATTCAACCTCAAAAAAAATTCCCGAAACTGACGCAATCTTTGAGCAATTAGCTATAGTTCATCAAGAAGCTTCAGATGAGCCAAGTATTCTACGCTTAAGTTTAGATGCGAAAGCTCGTGTCAATATCGGCTCATTTGACCGTGGTGGTAAAAATCGAGTTCCAACTATAACTGATGACCACGACTTCCACCCAAAAACCACCGTGACTCCTTATGGCATCTTTCTTCCAGCGCTTGACGAGCTATTTTTGTATTTTACAGAATCTAAAGTTACGAGCGACTTTATCGTTGATGTTTTAGCAGATTTTTGGAACTCAGAAAGCTGGCGATTTCCACAAATCAAAACTCTACTTATTAATCAAGATAATGGAGCAGAGAATAATTCTCGACGCACTCAGTTCATGAAACGCATAGTAGAGTTTGCTCACAAATTTCAACTGAACATACGTTTAGCTTACTATCCTCCGTACCATAGTAAATATAATCCGATAGAAAGAACTTGGGCAGTATTAGAAAATCATTGGAATGGCAGCATTTTAGATGAAGTAGAGACGGCATTACATTTTGCTCAAACTATGACGACGCATTGTCCCCTAAAAAATCGGGCAGCCTTATAACAACGAGTACCCGACTACGACGACAGATCAACACAAAAAAGGCTGCCCGATTTTTTTACGTGTAAGACCCCCGGACTTGGAATGGTAAACATCCAGTTGTTAAGTTAGTCACTCAAACTTACTCAACTGGGGTACGTCTCACTAAAAAAGCTATGTTAGAAATTGAAAATCAAATCTCACGCTTAACTAACTTATCTAAAGATAATTTACCTTCTTTAGGTAAATGGTTTATTGATATCTGTTATAGAACTACGTAATTTCTCAAAGTTGAAGTTTGTAACATAATTGGTAGTAATTATGAACATTGCACTCCCAAGTTACTTTTGAGTGCAAAAATTTTTTATTGATAGTTGAGGGGGAGAAAGCGGTTGCCGTTGGCAACCGCTTTCTCCCCCCCCCTTGAAATGATTATCATTCTTATAAAATGTATATTTTATTTTCTGGAAGTCCCTTAGTACCTTCAAAATCTCTCTAACTGGCGCTTTCTCTGTTTCTAGCTGCTGAACTTGACTTAATAACCCTTTGGGGATGTATTTTGAGGATTTCACCAGGCGATCGCCATCTTTCCAAAACTCGTAGTGATACCAAGTTTGAGGATAATCTTTGCCATGAAGGGTAATGGTTTTCCACTGAATTGAGCCACTGCCTAACCCCTTATCTCGTCTTGTTTTACTAGGGCTGTCTTTACTGGTGGTTGCTTCCACCTGTCCCCCATCGTTACTAGGGCTATCTTTAAGGGACACACATGAAGGCTCTTCCTCAGTACTAGGGCTTTTTTTACTGGTGGTTATTTCATTATTACTAGGGCTGTTTCTAATATCCCCCAGTAATATGTTTTTACTAGGGCTTGGCACAACACCCAGTAATCCCAAAATCTCTATCACTGGTCGTTTCTGTTCCTCTGCTTCTTGAATAACCCCTAGTAATTGCTTAGGAATGTACTTGGTTCTCTTCAGACCGTTTTCCTTCCAGTGATAATAAGCCTGGGGGTATTCCTTTCCATTCTTGGTAACGGTGCGCCAATGAATAGTGCCGTTACCCTCACCCCAATTTCTGCGCTTTTTACTAGGGCTGCTATTACTGGGGGATATATGGAAATTAGAGGAGTTTGTACTAGGGCTGTCTTTACCGGAGGGTATCTCTATCTGTTCGGAGTCTTTACTAGGGCTATTTTCAATATCCCCCAGTAAAAATTCAGAGACCCTCCACTTATCATCTGTTCTTTGTTGGACTTCTTCTTTATATAGAAGTTGAGTTGGTAGGTAAATGACAACATACAACTCAAAGACCTCCCTAAACAGCTGCACATTATCACCCCAGTAAATTAAGCAGTGAGATTGTCGTGCTGGTAACTTTGGCTTGTAGTTGGTATCCAAAAACTTGATTTTGCCCGAACAGAAGTAGACGAGCTGAGTCGCAAGCACCGAACTGCACAAGAGCAGCAGTCCGAACTGTAGGTTGCTGCTCTCGCTGTCAAAACCCAGTATCCAGCCATTAGGGCGAAAGGTTCCGACGGTAGTTTGAGGAATCGGCTCTTTCATCATTCCAAATTCCTGATAATTCCATAGGATTTGTCGAAGAACACCGTTGCCGTGCCAGTGTCGCCATGCCGTGCCTTAGCCATGATTAGTTCTAGGATTCCTTGGTCTTCTGTGTTCGGGTTGTAGTACTCGTCCCGGTAAGCGAGTATTATATTGTCTGCTACCATCTCTAAGATTCCTGACTGGCTGAGATCGCTCATCATTGGGCGCTTGTTTTGCCTTCCCTCAACAGCTCTAGAGATTTGAGACAGCGCCAACACAGGAACATCCAAATCACCTGCCATTTTGTAAAGTCCCCTCGCCACATCTCCTAGTTCGTAACTCCGGTTGCCAAGAGAGTCCTCTGCCATCATTTGCAGGTAATCAACTACAACCAACCCCAGCTTGCCTTCTTTTGCCTTCACCTGACGGCATTCGGAAGCAATTTCAGAAACGGTAATACCTCTTGAGTCATTTATGTACAGCGGCAGTTCTCTTGCGATACCAACGATTTTGGCAATGCTGCTAAATTCCCATTCCTCTAAAGGTTCAAATCCTGCCCGGTGTCTGCGGATGCGATCGCATCTGAGGGGTAACAAACCTAAATGCTTGTAGGCACCTACGACGCTAATTAAACTCCACAGTCTGTACTCCAGCTGCTTCTTTGTCATTTCCAGTGAGAAGATAATGACAGGTAGCTTGTGGAGCAGTATCATTTGGAGAGCCAAGAATGACGCGATGAACGATTTTCCCATTGACGGTCTCCCGGCAACTATAGTGAGCGTGCCACCTTCAAATCCCACCATCAAGTTATCGAGTTCATAAAGCCCTGTAGGGTAAATGGGGCTAGATGATTCTAATTGCTCGTAAGCAGCAATATTAATCGTGCTGTTATGTTCGGTGTTTGAACAAAATTTTTGGTGAGAAACTTGGAAAACTTTCTGCTCTGATTGATCGAGGACAATTGGTAACTCAGTTTCTGTCTCGTAACCCAAATGGACAATTTCATTACCGGCTTTAATTAACTGTCGCCGTAGATATTTCTCCATTACCAATGGGGCTAGGGCGTCGATGTTGACAGCACTGACTGTACGGTCTACGAGGGAGACTAGTTTATTTCTACCGCCAATGCGAGCGAGTAAGTCATGGTCTGCAAGCCAATTTATGACCGACAGTAAGTCTGTAGGTTTGCCGAGTCGGTGAAGGCGCAGTGCTGCTTGATAGATATCTTTGTGAGCAGTAATGTAAAAAGCTTCTGGAACCAGGTGATCGCTCACCCTGGTAACCGCTTCTGGATCTAGCATTATCCCGCCCAAAATCGCCTCTTCCGCCTCAATGTTTTGGGGTGGCAATCGATCAGTCATACTTCACTCCTGCAAAGCAAGCATGGCTTGCTGACGCTGTTCCTCAATTTCTTGTTGAAACTTTTTTGCAATATTTCTGCGGCTTTGGTTGTTTTTAGATTTGTTGATTTGTGTTTTTTGCTTCGCCAAGAATTTTTGGTAATAAACCTCCCAACGGTTTTTTCCGGCTTTGTTTTTGTAAGCTAACCAAGCCTCTATGTCGTTGACGGGTTGGCTGAGATTTTTTGTAAGTTCCTCACAGAAATTCAAAAAATTCGCTCGCTCGGTTTCTGAGAGAGTCTGAATAAATTCTGAATAATCTGAATATATCTGAGACTCTTTATAAACCTTACATTGTAAGGGTTTTGGGCTACGTTTTTCTGAACTCTCAGAATTATTTCTGGATTTTCGGAATTTTTTCTGGGTTTCTGGAATTATTTCTGGATTCTCAGAATTATTTCTGGATTCCCAGAAATTTTCTGGATTCTCAGAATCAGACTCTTGTTGAGAATTTACCCATTCTATGGTGACTTTGCCTGACTTGATGTTGATGGCGTGGTTTTCTTTGAGTTTGGCGATCGCTTCATAGACACTGCTTTCTGGAAGAAGCCATCGTAGTGCAAACTCTTTGGGAATAACTGTAATCGGGCGATCGCAGAAAGGGTTTTCGTACCTAAGCGCTAAATGAACAAAGGCAGCATTGTTGATTAGTTTGGTTTTGCGCAGGGCAATAAGTTCGGCTTTTTGAAGGGGGTAAAATTCGCCCTGTACCCTACCCTGTTTATCTCTCTGTGGTTTGGGTATCATGGCTTCACCTCCTCAAAGGTCACAACAACGTTGAATTCTTCGCAGGTAGCGGAGGCTAGTGCCAGTTTCGCTAAATCAGTACGACCAAAAAGGTGAATACGCTTGCTGTGTTCTGGGAAAAAGGCAGAGTAAGCAAGGATTTTGTCCAGTGCTTCTTTCCAATCACTAATATCCTTATCTTGCTCTCTAAATTGAACCTCAAACCATTCAGGTAGCCAATTTTTCTCTTTTAAAGCCAGTATTGCTCGACTGACAGTGCTTTTATCCGCCTTCGGCGGAAGGCAGAAGGCAGAGAGCAGAGGAGCCAGTGCGGGGGTGAAGCAGCGCTGCGGGAGGGAAACCCTCCGCAGGCGACTGCTGAAAGGGTTCCCCGGCATAAAGCATCTGGCGTGCCAGAAGGTATAAATTATGTCTTTGAGCAAGCTTTCTGGCTGGAGCCAACTGGGTATAAAACCCCAGCGTCTACAGGGGAGCCAGCGCCGTAGGCGGGTTTCCCGACTTGAGGCGTCTGGCGTTGTCTTCAATCGGTTGGGGTTTGAATCCCCATCCGATTGCTCCTTCTGCCTTCTGCCTCCTGCCCTCTGCCTTTCTTCAACCCTCTTCAAATCAGATGCAATGACGCTACATGGGATACTTATCCTTTCACCGATTCGGTTGACTGTTTTGAGATAGTAAAGGACATCTACTTCTGCTGGTTTTAATTCCCAGTTGGCTCTTAACCATTCTTCATGCTGAAGTGGGTAAAACTTCCCTTGAATTCTGGAATTGTTCTGCGTCATAATTTTCTTAGTAATGATAATTTCCAGCCCCTGCCCCCTGACTGGCTGGGGCTAATTCTCAAACCTATTGGCTTTCAGCTATTCCTCTTGGCTTTCCGAAAATTGCTTAATTTGCACCTCAAAGGTATCGCCATGTAAGCTAGTAGCAGCTAAAGTTCTGCCCTAATTCCTTGAAGATGATGTTATATCTTTCAGTAAAAGCAAGTCGTTGGCTCAGTTTAGCGAGGGGAAATCCTTTGCTACCATTGAGTTATCCATGTCTTTAAAAATCCTAACAAAGTTCTCTTTAAATATCGCATACTATAACAACTAACTAATCCTATAATTGGCTTGGCAATGCAAAATTTTGTAACAGAGGAAACTCCTCTTTACCAGCAACTATTTGACGAAATGTTCGATAGGTTTAACCTTTCGGCAAAAGTTGTAGCCAAGCAAGCTGGAGTTTCAGAGGTGCTAATTTCCAGATTTCGTAAGGGAAAGGCTGATTTGGGAACTGGAAAGTTTCTAGCATTGCTAGGGGCTGTTCCTATGGAAGCGCGGGAGTGGTATTTATCTCAGTTGCTAGGGGCGAAGCCTGGGGTGAGCCTACGAGTGCTTATATCTGCTGCTTCTCCTGTAGAAAGAGTCGAAATCCTTAACTTAATTGGCCATTCTTTTTTAGAAGACGGTAAAACTACTGAGTCAAGTGAATTGATGTCACAAGCAGTATGATAGTGAGCAATCCCACTTTATGAGTGAACATAAGGGATGTTAGTGGATGTGGACGTGTTACCTGCCCACATCTACGACTGGGAGGAGTCAAAGCTGTAGCCCAGATCCACCCCATTAGTGACACGGTCGGATAATTTCGGTGTTTGTCAACCTAAAATACTTGCATCGTAGGGATTTTGTGCGGCAATGGTTAAGTCCTTCAAGGTGGAAATTCATTATCAAATAATCAACACTATTGACTTGAGCGAGTTTGGTAATTGCTGTATACCTGATAACTTTTGAAAAATTTTAGAGGTGCCTAGTTGAAAGTACGGTTTGGGTAATGCCTAGCTTCAGGCAAGCCTCCTATATCCTAAATCTACCCCACTCCACAAAGAGCAATCCTCTGGGTTTTTACTGTTATAATTATAAAATTTCTATATACTAACTTGTAAAAATACTTAGCTATAACTGGGTGAGGTGCTGTGAACAACTCGACGCACCTGTTCTTGTCCCAAAACAATATTTCTTTCAGATGCCAGTTTTTGACTTATCTGCCCTTGCCTATACCGACGTTCTTCCAACAACCATTGCTCTACAGCTTGCCAATCTTCCGAACTCCAGCAGGCTTTTTTACCTCGTCCTGGCGCTTCCCAAAGTCCAATTAATCCACCCTCTTTCCACCGTTGTATTGTTTGTCTTACAGTTTGCTCTGCCCAATCTAAATACTCCGCAATATCTCGTACACTAAAACCCTGTGCGTTTAATCTCAATGCCATTACCCTCTGTTTTGTTCGCTTCGGTATTGTTGAAGCGTAACTCAGTTCAAAAAGGGTATTGTCTTCTTTCGGTGTGAGTTGGATTCTAAGTGGAGCGGGCATTGTAATTATTTAAATGATACACCTTCTTGATTTTACGTTTTTTTAGGTTGAGCTACTTATGAAATTAATGACTGATTTACAGCATCAACTATTGTTGCTCAAAAATTGGACTTTTGTTGATTGTTTTTATTTACTAGAAGTTAGACACTAGAAGTGAAATCTACATAAAACAGAATAGTTAGGTTTGACGAAATAATGAATATTTATTGGCTGACTCGGATAGCTAATTTCCAGGGCAGCTCTATCAGACTTCTAGATATTGATACAGGCATTGAGTTTTTTGCAAAAGATATACTCATGCTTGTTTGTCCTAGAAATGTTGATAAAGAGATACAATCATTTCTCGAAGTACTACCATTAAAATTGAGACGCAAACGTCAAGTTTTTACTGTGAATCATGAATTACAAGAGGTTGATACTTTATGTTGGTTAGCACTAAAATACATTTTTAATTTATTTGGTTATGAAAAACATCGTGAGTTTGTGCGCTGGTTGCGTAAAGATGTTGCGCCTATTAGTAGTGCAAGTTTGAGTTTAAGCCCCTTACCTGTAAGGGTTAATAATCCTGACAAGCGAATATTTAATACTAGTCGTCAGATTGTTGCAGTACAGTCACTTCGCTCTAGGCGGACTGAACTTCTACCAATTCATAATACTAGTATTGCCGCGCGTTTGCCTGCTTCAGAACTGATTGTAACTAAGCTAAATTCATTGCATTGGTTCAATATCATCACCAACTGCCAGCTAATGTCGCTTTCAGATATGTATCTGAATTCGCGTTTTTCCTTGGTTGGTTCGCCTCTAACACTTGTACCTGCCATTCACGAATACTCTTTACAGAATGAGAATCTAGATATTGCGGTATTAGAAGCTATTTATTTGAGTTTCTTGTACAAGCAAGTTGATATTCCTTTACTGGATTCTGATACTGACTTATCAAACAAACTGTTACGTAAGCGGTATCTGGATTGTTGTCGGTTGATATTAGAAAACGAAAATATATCTTATTCAGATTTGTACTTGACTTTTGTTAATGATGCCGAAATTTTTTTTTAGCACAAGAACTTGATATAGCTTTAATATTTTTCTATTTTCAAAAACACTTATCTTTTCCAATTTTGCGAATTTTGGAGGGAGGTGTCTTTCTACAAGCACTTGAGCTATTTGGTTTAACTGCAAGCCAGAATAAGCAACTAATTTTCTCCTTGAGGGTTGCTTATCTTAACTGGTTGTCAACTCTTTTAGAACAAATGATTTCTTTTACTTAGAGTTGACAATAATTTGAGTGTGTTAGCAAAGTGTACTCACTTTGTCAAGGATTGTAATGTTTCTAAATAGGAAGAAGAGAGAAAAGAAAATGTCTGACAAGAATGCTAACACTAATAATAACCCTCCAGGATTTACTAATAATGAACCTCAGCGACGATTGGTTATTGTTACAGGTGATAAAGGGGGTGTTGGGAAGAGTACTTTTGCGCGAGGGTTATTACAGCTTTATATTAATAAAGATTTGGTGTGTCTTGCATATGAAGCAGACCAACGCAATCCTCAATTAGAGAGGCATTATGTAGACAAGTATAGACCTTTAATACGTTATATTGACATTTTTCGTAAGGGTGAAGCTGATAAGTTGTTAATTGACATAGAGAAAGAAAAACAATTTTCTCTATTTTTGTTAGATTTACCTGCTCAGTCAGGAGGTTTTTTTGAAAACTATGTTAAAGAGTTGACCTTTTTTGAAATGCTAAAGGATGTTAATTGTCAAGTGACGATGGTTTCGGTTATCAGTAGGGTGCAGGACTCGGTTAACGTCTTAGAAAAATTGCACGAACTTTGTAAAGACCAAGTAGATTACGTTGTCGTCAAGAATTTATTTCATGGTGAATCCGATAAATTTGAGCGTTATAACGATTCCAAAATTCGTAAGGATATGTCATCCAAAGGATTAGTAGAAATAATGATGCCAGAATTATTTTATCTCCCCTACGATTTTCTTGACTATTATGCTTTAACTTTTAATGACGCTTTGACTCATGAAAAAACAAATCTTGTTATTAAAGCAAGGGTTAAGTATTGGCTTGCTGATTTTGAAGAAAAAACTAAATCAGCTTTTCACTTATTAGGTTTTGATAAAGAGTCACTTTCCGGTTACTATGACAAGATGGCTGAAGAGACCAAGAAAGCTAAAAATAAAGAAAAAAAGCAGTCTAAAAGCCAGCCAACTCAAACTCCAGAGCCTTTACAAAATAGCGCTTAATTTCTCTAGTAAAAGGGAACAGGGAACTCTTAACAGGGAACTCTTAACAGTGATTGCGTATGGTAGGTAGAGTGTGGGGCAAAACAAGTCAAAATCATAAGGTAAGAAGTCAAAATTAATTCTTTACTTTTGACTTTTGTTAGCGTAGTGGGACGCAGTCCATTTTGAATTTTGAATTTGAGCGCAGCGAGTGGGGTGTGGGGACGGCACGTTTAGGATACTGTTGGTGAAGTGCTTGGAATAGTTGGAGAGCGCTTTTGAGTCGTTACTATCCTCAACGCAAAAATATAAATTTCAGGAATTCGCCAATAATATCCACAGTTCAAGAGACATCCAAACACTACACCCCACACCCAATGGAAGCGGAGCGACGATTAAATTAATTATGCTTATAAAGCGTTTTGTGATTACGGTTGGAGATGCCCGTGTTGGTAAGTCTACAATATCAAGACTTTTACTAGAGTTGTACTTGAAGAATCAACTCAATGTGCGTGTTTTCTATCACGGACATCGTAACAAGTTATCAATGTATCAAACGTCATGCTTTGATATCAACCAGTTGGGTTTTTCGAGGGGTGATTCTGATAGGTTGTTACTCGATCTAGAGATGTTTCCGAAGATTGAAGTGGTTTTGACAGATATGCCAGGTCAAAACTTACCAGAATTCAAGTTTTTTGATCAAGACGTTTCACTGGTAGAAAATCTCAATTGCCTGGGATATCGCATCACCTTCTTGCACCCGATATCTCACCGTAAAGATTGTGTTGAGGAATATCTTCAGGATTTATACCAATACTTTGGTAACCAGGTTGATTATGTGATTATCAAAAATTATTACTTTGGCGAGCAATTTTGCTACTATGATGGTAATCAATTCCAAGCTGCTCTCAAAAAACTAAACGGTTTGGAGTTAGTTTTAGATAAGTTGCATAATGACTTTTACCAGTTGCTTGAGGATACGGGTTTACCCTATGCTCAAGCAGTTAAAACTGACTCACCACTGAATACACTTCAGCGTTCCATAATATTTAATTGGATTGAGAATTTTCACAATTCTATTGTCTCTAACGGCATTGCTTCTAATTATTTAGGATTGATGACGAATCGTGCAGAATTGGTTACTGCGGGTGCAAATGCACATACTCTTTCCAATCTTGATTTAATTGAGCAGACTGAATCAGAGGAATGGTAAGTATTTGTTTGACTAGGTTGAATTTTTAATTGACTTATGACTGATATTGCAAAAGTTGTTGAAAAAGTTGTTGCGACTTATACTGAGGAGAAAAAGGCAGAGGTCATTGATTGGATACTTAAGTTGGGCATTCGACCTGATGACCCTTTGTTTAACCTTTACGCAGAATTGGGTACAACTCAGTTTGCGTTGCAGCAACTACCAGGCAGGCTTGACTCGCTTGTGGTCGGTTGGACTGATATAGTAGACGACAAGCTCAACACTGCTTCCAAGGTGGCTATACAGCAACAAAAGAATGCGATCGCACAAGCAACTTTGGAATTGGTTAAAACTACCAAGCAGGATGCCAGCGAGGGTTTGCCACAACTAGCGCAATTGGGTGTAAGTAATTGGCGGTTGGCGCAAGTGGCAAGTGTATTAGGTTTCGTACTGGCTTTGGGAACTGTTATTGGTGTTTTTACGTATAAGACCGTTGCTGGAAGTGTCACTTCTGTGCCTGTAGCTTCTTCTGCTGCTTTACAACCTGAAGATAAAAAACTTCTAGATTGGCTGAAATCAAATGAAGGTAAGGTAGCACGCAACATTTATGTCAAAAATGCCGCCATTATTAAGACTTGCCGCCAGCAGAAGAAATATTCAGGTGCTTGCATAATTTCGGTTGAGTATTAGAAAACTTCACTGAATCTATAGCCTTGAATTCATTTACTTTGTTCTTGACATCTATCCTCCACAAATGACAAATTGATGCCTAAAAAGTACCAAGTGGTACATCTATTTTGTCTCAAAGTTCCGACTCCAATTTAAACAGGAACTTCTCCTGCTATAAAGAGCGATCACTATATTCAACCAATATAAAATCACCAAACGCTTGCATAGCGCCAATCATAGATTACTTTGCCCACCTGTTGCAGCAACAGTCACACTACCCCAAACTGCTGTAAGAAGCGTACCATTCCCACAGGACCTTTATGCTTGAGCACCTATGCACGTACAACGGTGACAGAACGTCCATTTTTCGTAGTTGTAATTTGAGTCGCCAAGCGTGACTCTAGAGGTAGTGCATTACTGCGTCGGTCAAAAATAACTAACCAACCAAAATCTTCTCCCAACCGCGCCAAATAGGCATCTAACTGTTCTAAACCCGCTTCTAATGGGTCTTTTTTTTTATCACGCCAAACTTTTAACTCAATTCCTAATGTGATTTTTCTATATCTCAGACACAAATCCATGCGATCGCGCCCAATTGCATATTCACGTTCGAGAGTTCCACCACCATTAACTACGCGATGTAAAAATGCCATGAGCACTAAATGAGGTGCAATCTCATGGTAAACTGCACTCCCAAGCAACGGTTCTCCATGCTGACGCCAGAATGCCAAAAACGCGTGCAACAAAGCATCTATATTTAACTCACCACTTTTGGTTAACCAACTGGGACTAATATGGGGTAAACTATCCTGAGTACCCTGCACCAAAACACGGGGAATAACTTCACGATAAATGGGATTGGCAATCACGAGTCCCCCTTCTGGGTCACGCCGTAACAACCCCAAATCAATCAAATATTGTCGGTCATCCGATGGAGTATCCCCCAACGCTCCTCCTGCTAACATTGGTTCAATAATTGCCTTTACCCTTGGTTCTCGGAGTTTTTCAGCAAGAGAATCGAGATGGGTATCTTGACGTGCAATGAGTGTTTCCTTGGCTTTAAAAATATGTTCTGGTGTAATTGCGACATTTATATCCGTCACCATCTCTTCTACAACTTCTTTGGCTAAGGCATTTACCAACCAAGGTTGTCCCTGAGTCAAATCAAACGCGGTTTGGATAGCCTCGTTTGTGAATACTTGTCCTGTATCTTCAGTATGTTGTTGGTATAATTGTGCCACCTCCGTTGCATTAAAATTTCTTAACGTTAGGGAGCGCACTTTAATATTAAAAGGACTTGACGTATTCAGGCGATCGCTACCTCCGGAAGCCACTTTATAATCCCGCACATCCCGTAAGCCAATCAACCCTACGGACAACGGAAAGTTTTTGGGGCGGGTGCGATAGCCATCGCCTAACTGCCGCAAAACAGATATTAGGGCTTCATCCTGTAAAGAGTCAATTTCATCAATAAATAACACCAATGGTCGTGGCGAAGATCGTGCCCAAGCCTGCAAAGCAGCTTGAATTCTTCGTCCTGGCTGCGCTTCATCCCAAAATGCGCTTGGGTGTAAATCAGAGGGTAAATCGAACTGGGCACTCGCCCACCAAGCATCCAGAATAGATAGTTCAGCAGCACCTGGGTCGTGACGAAAAGGGGTTCCCACTTCCGCAGATACCACGAGTGCTGTGTAGCGTCCACTACTCGTTAGTTGTTCTGCAAGCGCTAGCATTGCAGTAGTTTTACCTGTTTGGCGAGGCGCATGAATCACAAAGTAGCTACGTTGTGAAATCAGCCGCTCCAAGTCTGGCAATCGACTCGTTGGCGACAGCATATAATGAATGTCTGCTTGACAAGGACCTGCGGTATTAAACCAACGAGACATGGGAATTTGGATTCCACTTGCTTTTTGCTCTTATTGTAGCTCAAGGCTTCTGGCTGGATTCCCTCTTAAGAGTTCCCGCCCCGTTGGCGCACCAGACCGCAAAGGGCGCTTAGGCTTGGTCAACCCCTCCGGGGAATTCAAAGTATGCCTGCGGCACGCTGCGCTATCAAAATTCAAAATTCGTCTTGAAAAGTTTTGCGCCGGGAAACCCCTATGGCTGACGCCACGCCTTACGGCTATCGGGGAGAACCTCCGGTTCAGCTGCGCTAACGCAGTCGCCTACGGAGGGATACCCTCCTGCAGCGCTGTCTCACCGGACGCGCAAACTTTTCGCAAAATTAAGAATCCCCATCGATTTGGAGGCTTGAAACAAGGACATCGTTTTCCTCGCGCTGCGCGTAGGCGTGAAAACATTTTTTACATTCTCCATACCATAAGTTGGGGGCTTGTATCCTTTTTCTTTTTTTTGATAGCGCAGCGTGCCCGCAGGGCATACTTTGAATGAGCGAATGAGCGAATGTTTGAGTGAGCGCCCAAGGGGCGGCTCCCCGAGTGAGCATCGTGGGTCAAGCAGCCCAACCTTCCCGTTCGTTGTTTGTTCTTTTTTTATCTCCTTTACTTGTTTGATTGGTTTTGAGCTTTTTATAAGTTTCTTGAGTCGTTTCTTGTTCAATTTTCATGTCTGCGAAGGTTAAGATTCCGATACGAATTCCTTCACGGACAGCATTGAATCTATCCTTGACTCCAAGCTTAATAAACAAACTATGCATATACGACCTTACCGTACCTTCGGATATATACATCTTGTTTGCAATTTCGTCATTTCTCATGCCTGAAGCGGTCAGTTTTAGAACTGTTATTTCTTTAATGGAGAATTCACTTAATAAATCAAGTGAATCTTTCTGCGGCGCGTCTTTTGACCGGAAATTTTCAATCAAGATACGATTGATAGTCGGGTCAATCCATGATTCGTTATTGTACGCAGCCAGTACTGCTTCAACGAATCTTTCTCCTACTTCTTCTCTGGCGCTATTTTTACAGTAGTAGCAGTCTGCGCCATTACTAATTGCTGCGCTGATAGCATCTCGACTGCTATTTGCAGTCATAACCACAATTTTTATAGATTCATACTTGGATTTAATTATATTTATTAACTCGTTTCCACTGATGTCGGGTAAATCAGTATTTATGACTACGATATCTGGGTTTTGTTTGTCGATAATTTCTATGCCTTCTGTCCCGTATTTGGCAACACCGCATACCTGAATTTTTCCGGTTTCAGATAGTATTGCTGCTGCGCCAATCCTGGACATATTTTCATTCTCAATGATGACAACATTAGCTAGTTTCATATTTTAGATTTTTTTCTTAGTCGTGCATCTGTTAAGTAACTTGGCACAATTCAACTAAAGTATGTAACGTTTTGTAATGGTCAAGAGCAAATATTTTTCTCTTTTACCCAACGCCAGAACTCATTGCAATATATAGGAATCCGATTTGATTCGGTGAATCACTCGTGGGAACAGGAAACAGGGCTTCGGCCGTGATCTCAGCCGAACGGAACTCTTAAGAAATAAAAAGGTGTACCTAGCTTCGCCAAAATCAAATAGGAGTCTTATAGTTCTGTTTACTAACGCTCATCTACTTAATCACATTTATAGCATTTACCTTTTTGAATATTGATCTTATTTGCTGAAAATATATATTAATTATGGTTTTCAGTAATCATTTTTTTAGATAAAAATAAATATGAGAGAATAACTACTTTTTGTATTTGTCATGAACCATATATTTACTTAATGCTTTCCGAGAGAAATTTTGTTTTAATAGTTCTAAGTGATTTTATCCGCCTTCGGCGGAAGACAGAAGGTTAAACTCTGTCTTTTGTGAAGCCTTCTGGCGGTCGCCAACTGGGTATAAAACTCCACCATCTACACGGAACCAGTACTGTAGAAGGGTTTCCCTCACGCTTGTTCTGGCGTTGTCTATGGCTGAGTCCTCCGGACACGCTGCGCGAACGCCACGCAAGCTATCAATCGGTTAGGTGCTGCACCGATCCGATTGCTCCTTCAGCATAGCTGCCTCCTGCCCTCTGCCTTTCTTCAAGGAGCAATGGATAATTTTGTATGAAACTAGATAAACTTTTGTCATGGATAGAAAAGATTGTTGTTTGGTTTTTGATCGGTATGTTATGTTTTGTCGGGTTAGGTAGTTTACCTGTTAACCCGACAAGCTTTTTTGACTTTGCTGCGTCGTTGTATTATCTCTTAGCGGCAGTTGTTGTTTGCCCCAAGACTCCTCTTAGTTTTAATAAAAGACTAGTTTTTGGATTTATTGCCTTTTTCTATGGAGTTTGGGTCGGTTTAATTTAGCTAGCTCAATTCGTTACCAGATTCCTTACTTTGAATTTGCTGCTGGTTTTGTCTACGGAGTACTTGCTGCTCCTGGAATAAAACCTGAAAGCGCTCAAATTCTTCCTTCGTGAGGTTATTGATGATGATAGAGTATTCTTCTGAGTTATTGTCACAAGAAGCCAAGAGTGTTTCTTTGCTTTCTTCCAACTCAGGATAATTTCTATCAAGGCTTAGAATTTGTGAATCTTTTTCTAATTTTAGAATTGCAGTATATTCCTCACCTTTATAAAAAATACTTCGCGTGTCTTTATCTGCTTTTCCATATGTATTGATCCGGTCTACAATAACAGGAATAACAAACTGTTGAATTTGAATTGTAGTGGCAATAAGTTGTTTTCTATTTTCTTGACTTTCTTCTACTGGCTTGCTATTACTGTCGTCTGTTTTTTTAGTAAAGTTTGTTATCACCTCTGGTTCAATTGTTCTGACTTGAGTCTGGTTATTTGTTACTTGTGAAGAGAATTCATGACTGAGTTGATGAACAAAAGTGACAGGTTCAATATCTGCTGAGTTTACCTTTGCTTCCTCTTGCGCTACTTCGTTAATTTTGTTCATTTCTAAGCTAAGGTTTAGTGCAGCCTCTTTTTGTTCTTCAGCAGTTGGAGGATTGAGTGCTATCTCTTCAAATTTCTCATTACTGATGTTAAGCTGCTTCATGAGTTCTCTGAGGGTACTAGCCTTCATTGCGGTAGTCTGTTCTGCTGGAATTTCAACTAGTTCTTTCATATCAAAATTACCTACCTTTCAACAAAATCTGATTTGACATCTTTCAGTGTATTTGCAATCCGGGAGTTCATGTATCGAAAATCTTGTAATGTTTCATCATTAATATTATTTATTTTGATACTTCCTGATTTGACATAGAACAGTACATTATCATCTTTGTCCTTAACTAAGTAAGTTTGATTTTGGACTTGAGTGGCGATTTTGTACTTTTCAGTTTGTACTGACATAATGCCATTGATATCTTCTTGCCCAATTTTTTTAACTACACATTGAGCTAGACTTGTCATTACTTTGATTTTTTCAAGCTCTTTAATATCTTTATCCATTGCTTTAAAAGCATTTCCAAGACTAATATTTTCTTTGACGTATAAATCAGTTACCTCCTGAATTCGTGATAAATACTTTTCTGATTTACCGAGCTTTTGAGCGGCTACATACCAATCTTGAAGACTTTGAACTGTATTTGCCCTCATCCGCAGGGTAATGTCATCCATCGCCCCAAAGAGCTGTGTTCTGGGTTGAGAAGGCGATGCGAGTGCTTGTTCAATATTGGTTGGTGTAACTGAAATGGTTGTTTGTTGTGATTTTTCGACTACATTAGTATATGCTTGGGCGATCGCTCGGATGAATGCTGATTCCTTACCTTTACCTTCCCACTGTTTATCCTGGGTACTGGTGATAGTGGTACAGTTTTCCAACCATTCAGTTCCGCCACGCTTGGCGATCGCATCAATGAGCCGGGGGTGCTGTTCAAGTTTAGCCTGGAGTACCTCTACCATCAGTTCGTACTCATCAGCCAAGGGATGAAGCTGCTTCTGGTGATGGAACGCATGTTCGGCAGATGCATATGCTACACCTTTAGGCTTCTGCAAGTGGGTTTCTACTCCATACCGTCCGGCTGCGGCTTCTGGGTTGTTATTGATTGAAACTTGATAATTGTTTTGTAGCTTGCCTTGTTCTTTGGCAAGTGCAGTGGCATTGGCGAGTGCAGCTCCTAGCCCGTCTTTGGAGTCGGGGCTGATATGGACAGACGCAGCAATTTGCTGTTGTACGGGTGCACTAGTTGCACTCAACGTTCGCGTAGCGTCTCCGACAGGAGAGGGAACCGCAATGCACTGGCGTGTGTACGAGATAATCTTGCCGTTGGTTTGAACCGTGGGGTTTTGGGGTTGCTGTGCTTTAAGAGCTATGCATTCCGTGAGAATTTCCGCAAGTGCCCGTGCTTGCGAGATGTTTGTGCTAGCAAACTTGTCGGTGAGAACCAAGCCTTGCGATTTAAGAGCGAGTTCGTTAATTAGACTGGGGTTTTCCTGCGCCCACTGTTGCCAGAGTTTTTTATATTCTTGGTAAAGCTGTCCTTCGGACATTGGAGTGCGGGGTGGTTTGCCTTTACCCTTTTTCCAATCCTTGTCGTCGGGTGAGGTACGGTATCCTTTCACATCAAGTTGGTAGGCTGACTCAATAGTTCTGCCATCGGAGAGTTTGGCATTGAGAGCACTAAATCTTCCATCGCCTGCGCTTGATACTTCGTAGTTAGCTTTACCTTGGGGCGCGTATCTTCCCCACTCCCATTGTTGAGGCTTATTTTGTGAATTTATTTTTACATCAGTGCTGGGAGTTTTTGCAACTACTGTCTCTAGCTGCGTGGGTGCTTGTTCGATTTCAATTGGTTTTGCAGGAACAATTGGTACTGGTGTTTCTTCCTGACTGAGTTCTTTTGGACGATTTGGTAGTGCTAAGAGCGCTTGTTTGTATTCGCTATCTGGTAAAGTTTGGTTTGATGGAAGGAGACTGTCTTGAGTTTCAAGTTTTTGATTGAGTTCTGCACTTAGTTGTTCGTAACTGTCAAAGCCATCAATTTCACCAATATTAATAGCTGACTCAAATAAAGCATTTAATTTTTTGCTTAGTTCTTCACTAATTTCAGTTTTAGTAATAATAAATGTAGCTATATTGTTTTCAATAAAGGAATTAAGATTTACACTTTTTGACTCTAACCAATTAGTGACAGCGATCGCATCTTGTGCTGGTACGACTAATACGATAGCTTCTTTCGTCTTTACTTGTGACCCATCTGCGGAACTATACTGTTGGTTTGGGTTATAGAAATATATAGTTTGTTCGGGAATAATTGGGGCGACTTGTGAAGGAGTATCTGCACTTCTGATATGACCACCAGCACGGTCAATAAACGTTTGTTTCAGCTTTTCACTGATAGTACTTTCATCGAGCATGAATACAGTCATACCCTTTTTGGCTTCTAACCGAGCTTGTGACGCAGTCAGTTGTTCATATGATACTTCTACTTTTTCTAAATACTTTTTTGTTCTTTCGGCTATTTTTTCATCAACTGCTAACCCGATTAATCCTACTAATTTTTGTTCTTGATTTTGGAACATTACTGTAGGACGAGCGTTAATTTTAGCAAGTAACTGATTACTTTTTTCTTGCGGTTCGTTTTTAACAGGCTGTTCGTTACTTACAAGTTGACTGCGCTTAATCCACTGGTTGGGATACTGTACGGTTTCTGGATTAATAGTTATCTGACAGGTACTTTCATTACTGGTAATCTGTACAGGAATAGTGGTTCGTTGTTGATTGAGGCGGATAATGTCTGTGTCAATTAGTTTTTGTATAGTACTACTCTCTTTTTTTCGCCACTGTCTTTGTGTATAACCTTTGTTTAATTCAGCTTCAAGGCGTTCGGTGTGCTGACCAATAATACCAAGTGATTGGTCACCAATTTTAGCTATATAAACGTACTTTTTATCAAATGCTTTGACTGAAGTTTTTCTAAAATCTCGGTCTTGAATTTCCTGTCGTTTATACTTTTGATTAGTAATATTAATTCTTAAGAAATTTTTTGACGATGTTTCTGCTACAGCATAGGCATTTTGACCAGTCGTGATGGTTTGAATTTTGAGTTGTAACTGTTGTCCGTTTCTGGGCTTTTCTGCTAACAAACCTTGAGCAATACCTTCTTTGACTGATTCCTTATCGAGGTTACCTAACTTTTCCGGTTTGTTATCATTTTGGATATAAATACTATAGTCTTCTCTAATCAAATCAACCTTCTCAATTGTTAGCATGATAGGTTGATTGTTGAACCTTTGGGAATGAAGTCCAAACTTGTTAACTTCACCTACTTTAAAAGTGAGTTCTGGTAGTCCGGGTACTTTGGTTGTGACAGAGGCAGTATATATCTCACCTTTGGCTATCTCTGCAGTTGCGGTAGTATCAATTGGTAGTCGAGCATTATTCTGTTCGATGTTTCCAAATGTTTCATAATTCCCCTCTTGATTCTGTATTTCAATAACGCTCTTTCCATTTTCGCTTATATTAAACCGAATATTTTGGAGTTGATTTTCATGAAAGACTTCACTGTTACGGTCGAATCCAGTGATACTAAATTCCCTAAACTGAAGTGTGTCTAGCCGATTGATAATTTCTTGGGGAAAGGCAGCAAATGCAAAGTTTGAAATTTTCTTTTGGTTCTCATTACCTTTCTCATGACTACTTTCACGAGTCGTTGATATAGCCCAGGTAGCAGATGCCATTGCTAGTTTATGGTCTGATGGAATAGAATTATAAAACTCTTCTGCTACTTGGTAAGCTTTTTGGTAAAGAAGTTTTATTTGACCTTCACTTAGTTCAGGTTGGAAGGATATTTTATTGGATGTTACTTCCTGTCCAGGGATAATTTCTATCTCTTGTAGCTTGTTTTCCTGCTCCTTAGCAAGCGTTCCTAACGTCCTAAATTTAGGTTGACCGTTTTCAGTCTCATTGTTGATTTGGGCATAGACTATATATTGATGGGGACGGCTATGATTACGCTTTTCTTCTGGTATTTCTGATATTTTGATCGTAATTTTTTTCGCTTTCCAAATAAATTCGTTGTCATATTGTAGAAGGTTAGTGACACTGACTTGATTGCCATTAACAAGCGTAATATTTGCGGATGGTCCTTTTTCGGTTTCTTTCTGTTTAGATAGCTGATGAGCTCTGTTAAATGATTTATCAAATTCTTTTTTAGCGAGGCTTGCTTGTAAGCGTTGCTGATTAGAGAATTTAACACCTTGAAAGAAATCTTGAAACTGTACGATTTCACGTGATTCGAGACGGGCTTTCTCAAAATATTGGTTGGTTTGAGCAATTAGTAATTCAACTGGTGAGTATCCTGTAGGCTGGATGGTGCTATTTAAATAAACATCTTTTTTCTTATCTCGAATATAGTTAACTTCCCGGTGAAGAATCCGACTGTTGTTGCGGATAATCTCCATTTCAGGTTTTTTAGCACTTTTGAACAAGTCAACCGCAATTTGGTTTTGAAATGCTGCTTGGGCAATCATTTCGCGGTACATCTTCGTGTTGACGCTCATTGCTTTGAAAGCGGTTTCCTGGTTAAGAGGTTCCTGTCGTGCTGTTTGGATAAACGCTTCCATATAGCCGCGATACTTGTCGGGAACTTCTTTACCTTCTATACCCTTAGATTTTGCCCAGGCTTCTGTCTTGAACAAATCTTCGTAGTGTTCGGTTACCTCTTGTACATACTCGATTTGGTCTTTCTCACTGCCAAAGTTTTTCAGGATGGTAATTTCTGACTCTAGCGCCTCAATCGATGTCAGGTGGTTGTTAATAACACCAACACTAATGCTATCGCTCATGTGGATGGCGATTTCTTCAAATTCTGGCTGGCTACCGTCTTCTCGGTAAAAAGACTGTTTGTTGAGTTTAACAGTTGGCTCGTAAGCGTTAGAAGGCAAGTTACGCTCAGAAGCTTCTGCTGTGAGGTTGGGATACTTGCTTGCTCGGTCAAATCCGATACAGTCACCGTCGTAGTCGCGTGCTTGACGTTCCTGTTCGGACTCTTGGGGAAGAATTTCTAAGTTGTATCCAGCCGATTGAAGTTCTTGAATATACTCATTAAATTTGTTGGTAAACTCGATTTTGTCCTTTGTTTCGAGTTTACCTATATTTTTGTTTAAGTAATTCTCAATACCTTGTAACTGGATATTTTTCCCTTGAGCTTCGGGAAGGATAGATAAAATTTGTTCGTTTAGGCGGTTGTAAATGCGATCGCTTGTTTCGTCCGAGACAGCGATAACACCTGCGAGGGGTTTGCCATCTGGTCCAAGTATATCTTCTACTATTTTGTTTGTAGAGATGCACAGACCGTTCGAGTTGAGGAAAGGTGAGCGGAAGTTGAGGACTTCTTCTTTGTCTTGGTAATGAGGAATGCAGATTTCACCATTTTGCAGGTCTTTGGAGGGAATGACCATTGCACGCTCAAACGTGAGTGTTTTACCAATGGCGATTTCCTTCCACTCGTTTTGGACAAATCGAGCGAGTTCTCGCTGTACCTTCTCGGTTTCGAGAAGTTGTCCTTGTCCTTGTCCTTGTAAGTCAGCTTTGATGAGTTTGTAAATCAACGAGTCAGTAGCAATGCGTTCACGCAGCGTTTCTAATTCTTCTGTTACTGCTGGGTCTTCTGTTGCTTCTTCTTCAAGTGAGGCTGCTTGTTCTTCCAGAAAGGCTTTGCGTTTGGAGTACTTTTCACAATAAAGTTGGGCTAGTTGTCGGGGATCGTCCTGTGCAAGATTCAGCTTCTTAGCTTCCAGTTCTAGTTGTTCGGTAAAGTCTTTCACTCCATTGGGGAATGAAGCAAGTAACTGTGAGATAGCTGTCTTACCAAGTTCAGACTGTGATTTTTCTCCCAACCAGATATTTTGCCTGTACAGTCCAGGTTGAATTTGGGGTTTGGTCGGACCATTGGGGTTGTCTTTATCAGTTCCCTTAAATGCAGACAAGGGAAGAATTAGGTCAATTTTAGTTTGGTTATTGGCGTCTTGATAGTTAAGAATATTGTCAAGATTGGCTGGGCGTAGTGTACCTTTACCAAAGCGGTATTTGGTATCATCTCCATCTTGGTCAGTCCAACCGAAGCGGTGCTGAATGACGCGGTAGGAATCACCTTCTTTATAATTGGTAAGTTCGTGATATAAGTCTTTTGAGATTTGTCCATAACAGTCGCCTGTTAGTCGATATGCCTGGTCATTGTTAATGATGCTACCATTTTCACCATTACTATCATCAACAATTAAGATGTTTAACTCTTTATTTATGGCATTTTTGCACGCACCAAGGAAGATGGAACCATACGCGCCTCTATCTTTATTGTCTGGACATAACTGTCTAATTGTGTCTAGATATTCTTCTGGCCCATACAATAATCGGGTTTTTGACGATAATAATAATTTGTATCCTGACGGATGGTTTTTTAGTTGTTCAGCAGTAGACTTTTCGTCTATATGCCCAAACGAAAAGTTTTTTCTTGTCAAGAAATATTCTAGTAAAGTGTTGTTAAGTTCTTCTTGCAGAAGTGAATCGAAATTATTAATATTTCCATCGGTATGAATCCATTGATTTAATCTAGTATCAAAATGTTTAGCTTGAATTGTCATAGAAACAATTAAACTTCTAAACTTAATAAAAATTTTAATTTTTGGCAATAAAATACCCTAGAGTTTGATTTTACTTCCTCTATCTCGGTAATCTATTCAACAATTTTCTGATTTTTCAGAGCAAAATCTACATATTTGCAATCACTATGTATGAAGCAATGTCACGGGAAATACGGCTATTCTACACAGGACACTAAATCAGTAGTAATTTTCGTAATGTTTGCTATCTGGGTTGACTTAAAATCAATCGACAGAAGATGATTTAAGGAGTGTTGCTAATTTCCACAATCATTTCTCCTTGCCGCAGTTGTTCTAATGCATCAGGCAAAGTAGCACTGAGCAATTGTTGCAGGTTAGGATTCGTGACATTGCCACAGGTCAGCCACAAAATCTGAGGAGGTGTTCCCAAGCGACATACCAAGTCGATGAAGTCGCTGTCTTTTGTCATAATCACAGCGTTTTGGGATCGTGCCTGTTCAAAAATTTCGATATCCTTCGCGTCCCGAAGTGACAAATCTCGCAGGGCAGCAGCTTCTAAGCTAAAGGTGATTGTCAGCCAGTTTGCCAGTGTTGGAGGCAGTTGAGCATCAATCCAAATCTTCATGCTGTCAGTCTGGGAAAATCAGTGCGTTTTGCGGCGAAGAGCAGGCAAGCTTGAATATCTGCCAGTTCCAAATCGGGGAAATCTTCTAAAATTTCAGTAACACTAACGTTTTCAGCCAACATTTCTAAAATATCGGTAACTCGAATTCGCATCCCTCGAATGCAGGGACGACCACCACACTGACCAGGGGTTTGGGTTATGCGAGTTAGCAAGCCCGTCGTTGAATTCATGAGAATGTCTGCAAGTTGCTTTGTTTATCTCCATTTTATGATGAGAAACAGGAGGTGTTACTAGAGGTTATTATCCGATGGCTGTAGAGAGATATCGTCAAATCATCCAACAGTTAATTTTAGAACGGGCACAGAGGCGATCGCCTTTAGAAGAAATCGAGATACAAGCGATTCTGGATACTGAGCGCGACCATTACCTTTTGCTACATACAGGCTGGCGTGGTAATCGTCGGACACATGGATGCAGTCTACATCTCGATATCAAAGACGGCAAAATCTGGATTCAGCATGATGGGACAGAAGTAGGAATTGCTACACAACTGCTAGAATTGGGTGTACCAAAAGAAGATATCGTTTTGGCGTTTCACTCTCCTTATATGCGCCAATTTACGGAGTTTGCCACCAGCTGAGCATTTTACTGCTCAATTCCCCCTTTGGATTGTGATTTGTTGATTAGCGCTTGTTGAGTAAAAGTCCGCAAGCTTTCGATTTGTTCGATTTCATTTTCGTTGAGTCGGGTGGGTTTTTCTTCATACCAATTTCCTTCCACGTAGCGGGTTTGCATTACAGGGGTATCATCTTGGTGACGGTAAACAGTCAGGATGTTTTCATGTAGGCTTGCACTCAACTCCCGTCCTTTGATGCGAGGACTGTTGGTAACAAGCATGTAGTTAGTGATGACTGAAGGTAGATGTTCAAGAGTAAGAGGCAGGGTATTGGGTGTAAGGAAGCCATCGGCTTGAGCCGGTGTGCTGACTTCTGACTGGTGTTGTAAAGTTTCTTCTGGGGTGCTTCCTAGTGCTTCCTCTTCGGGAAGTCGTGCGGTGGAATAATTCTCTTTCACTGAGTCTGTAATCGCATGGTGGCTTTGTTGAAGCGGATATGTTTTTGTTTTATCTAAACTAACAGACGGTAGATCTTCCTCTGTGGAGGAAGGTACACCAGTGTCGTTGCAAGCTAGTGCTGCTGTATTTTTTTCCTTTGCGCGAGATTGTTCTTCTTCTTTTTGTAGTTCAATCCCAAGAAGTTTTCTTTCTGGAGTTGGCTGTACCAATTCCTCCTGCTGTAGCGGTAGTTGTTTTTCTACTTCAGTTTCAACTGATGAAGAAGTATTTTGATTCAATGGTAGCGGTAGTTCGATAGAGGGCTGTTTTTCTTTTGAGGGAAGTGGCTGTTCTTGGGATTGTTCTGGTTGCGGTGGGTTCTGTACTTTCTTCTTTGCTGCGGCAGAAACTGGAGCCAACTTACTTTCTAAAATTGGTGTTATTGTTAGCCTCTCATCTGTATAACTGTTTTTCCGTATATTTGTACTAATCCCAAAATTGGAGCTATCATCAGTAGCGCCACCGCTGTCCCCTGTGCTATCACTAGTAGGTTTGTCAATAGTATTGTATTCTATTTTACTGAAAATATTATTGTTGATGCGGCTAATTGCATTTGTTTTGGCTTGTTGGAGTTTGCTTACATCCCTTTGTTGGTCAAATGTCAATCCGTATTCAGACTGAAGTTTGTTCCAACTATAGGGTTTGTATACCTGATAACCAGCTATTTTGACATCATTGTGGATATAGGTAAAGCCGAGTAATTCATCCCCCCGCATCTTGGGTAATACTCCAATGTTGTTTTCCTCTAGGCGTTGGATAAACGTAGAGATGGTGGGACTATCAATTATAGCCTCCCCTATTGCTGAACGGATAATTTCCTTACTGGTTGGGGTTTTGTGCTTACTGTTGACTGCTCTAATACTTTTCGAGCGGTTGCGACTTGTAAGTGCAGTTATCCCGTACTCTTGTTCTAACCTAGAAGCGACGGCTTCATTTGTCGTTGGTGTTACTTCCAATCCTAATTGAGCTGCGATTCGTCTAGTTGAAACCTGGGAGTTGAAATAGTCGTAGGAGTCATTAACCAGGCTACCGTCTAACCGAATACGAGAGGCAATTATATGCAAATGTTCGTGGTCGCGGTCATGATGTCTGACTGCAACGAACTGACTCGTGGCGTGGGGTGATTCATATGCAGGCAAATATCCCATGTCTTTGAGATACTCCCTTGCTACATAGCTATACTGACTATCCGATAAATGTTCGTGGTAGTCCCGACGGTGTGCGATCGCAATAATGAGATGGGCGCACTGACGTTTGACCGCCTTGTTCGTGTATTTGGTACTAAGGAACTGTTCGTTGAATTGATGTGGGCTTGTTCCCATCATATTGGTATCGACAATCGCAGCATCATCCTTCTCCAAGACATACTTGAGCGTATCGAGAAAGTTTGGTTTTTTGTATATGACTGGAATCAAGAGAAAAAAGTATAATGTGATTTCTCTAACTTAGCAATTATACTTAGAAGCTGAAATAAGCTGGCTTTAAAGATTCAGAGAAATTAGGGGCTTGCTATGCTGAAGCACCTTGTCACCGAATTAGTGGCAGTTTGAGTAACAAAAGGATGCGATTGCAAGGGAAAGCAGAGGCTGCGCTCGCGTATCGCTGCTTCATTGTCTTTAGAACTTAAGCGAAACGTGAGTTCGACGAACTAAAAAACAGCAGGAGGCAGAGCAGGCAGGGCTTTTGGGTAAATGTCAAGAGAAGGTTTTTTCGGCATGAAGGTTAGAGCAGCAAACCCGCCATTAAATAAGCGAACCGTATTACGCCCAAGGTGATGCAATAGCCGTCACTGGAATTACCTGCGTTGCCTCCAGTTGTATAGTCCTCTTGCTACAATTTGGGGAAGTTAGAAGAAAATCCAAGCACTATCTTGGTTGAAACCACTGGTAACAAACAAACTGAATATCTTCTGAATGAATAATTTTCGACGAGTTTAATTCTTTCTCTTCTTCAATTTGGTAATAATGGTCTTGATCAACAAACACCTCGTCTAGTTCAGAAACCAAAGCATTTAAATCTTTATGTTTAACATATTTTTCCCAAATGACTTTCATATCACGTTCGTAGATACTCAGGTTAACTGTAGTAATAACCTTTGATACCCGTCGCTTAACTTCCTGGTATGCTGCATCTTCATGTGTTGGACTAAATTGAGTCAAAACTTGATAAATTTTCTGTAAAATCTTGCTTAGCTTAGGTTTGACTTGACTGCTAGTTTCCTGCTTTTTAAAGTTTGTCATCAAGTTACTTAAAGCCCCTTCTAAAATATCAAAGATAGAGTTATCAAACTTAACCGGAAGCAGTTTGTTTGGAGGAGGAAAATCCTCAGCTTTACACTTGATCCAGTTAAAAATTTTACGCTTATCCGTAACTAACTGATTTGGGTTAAGCGAAATCACACCATTAATACGAGGGTAAAATTGCCAAAAGTGCTTATCTTTAGCACGAAATGCCATAAATATGCCTCCATCTCTAGCTTCAGGAATATAGAAATGGCGGGTACTGTGAATCCCCAGTGGAATTTCTTCAGCTGCTTCCTCTCCTTCTTGTTTAAAAAATTCCAATAGGGGCAAACGCATTTCATCAAGAGACGCTAAATCAGCCGCTTGCTCAAGTTCCTCTAAAATTGCTTCTTTATCTGCATCGGTCACTGCTTTCTTAAGTCGGTATAATTCTTCTAATGATTTCTCTGAAATGATTTCTCCTAAAACGCTAGCGTCTAATCCTACTTCTTTATCAATCACGGCAAGTCGGGCTTGTAATCGTCGTACCAATCCGAGCAATGCCTCCAAACCTTCTTCTGGAAAGCAGTTATAAATAAATAATTTTTCGTAGCTAGTACCTAAACGGTCAATTCGACCAGCACGCTGAATCATTCGTACCGGGTTCCAATGTAGGTCATAGTTAACTAAAACACCAGCATCTTGTAAATTTTGTCCTTCAGATAAAACGTCAGTGCAAATCAGAATATTAATTTCCTGACCTTGAATCTTTTGCTGTTCTTCCTGGCTTTGGCTGTTAGCTTTAGGCGCAAAGCATGTAACTTTTTCCTCTCTTTGCTTGCTAGGAGTTTCACCAGTGATTTTGTCAATTATAGGTAAGTCTTCATCTATTGCTAGTGTCTTTAACCAGTCTTCATCTGACAGTAACTGATTGTACAAATAATCAGCAGTGTCTTTGAAATAGCTGAAAACCAAGACTTTCTGCCCCTTCAGATCGTAAGCTAACAAATGTTTGAATGCTGCTAGCTTGCAGTCGAAATCACGTCCTAGTTCTACATCTTTTTCAATTTTCTGAAGTGTGTTGATAATACTGTTGAGAATATTGATGTCTGATTTAATTTGCGAACTTAATTCCTCAATTTGGTAATCATTGGGGTCAATCTCATCTAAAGAGTTGATAAGTTCTTCGACGGAAATATTTTCCTCTTCATCTGTCTGTGCTGCTAGAATCTTGCGAAAATTTTTACTATCTAGCAGCTTACCTTGTTGTAAAAATGTAAAAAATCTTGATTGAAAATCCCTCTGATTGCAGATACTACTTTCAAAAGCAATCAGGGAACTTTCTAGCCGCTTCAGATACAGCGACTTTATTAGGCTAACAAGAGCGTCTTTGCGCTTGATATCATCTTCTTCTTGATTAGTTTTTCGCTTCTTAAACGCTTTGATGTTATAAGGAGCGAGATGCAATTCATCAATTTTATTTGCTATCCCAGCGTAAAGTCCCTGAAAACTAGCTTCAAAATTATAGGTAAACTGTTTTAATTCCCGTTTGGGAAAGCGAATCTTTTGACCAGCGATATAAATTTCTTCTCCAGCAAGCTGCCGCTTGATAACATCCTGGCGAGAGCGCCTTACCATTGATTGGAAAAGCAGTTCAGTAATCTCTACATCACCCTTGCTCAAAGCTTTAAAGTAAGTTTTTAGATTGGGAATGTCCCACTCTCGGTAGTATGTTTCAGTATTACGTGTTAGTAATAAAATTTGATGGTAAAGGTCATAAATGCTAGTATTTATTGGCGTTGCAGTTAATAGTAATACCTGCTTGTTTCGCTTACCACTGCCAATAAGCTTTTGTAAATTTCGGTATCGATTGGTTGCACTATTACGAAAGTTATGCGATTCATCGACGACGATGATGTCATATTTGTTGTAGCGGCGGTTATCGAAGGTTTTAAGGCTAATTTCCTCCTGGGAAACTACATCTGCTTTAACTCCGTACTCATCCAGCTTTTTGAGCCACACCAAATCCCGCAATTGGGCTGGACATATCACCAGCGCACGAGGTACATAACTAGGACGTCTGTCTTTGATAAGGTAGTGGTCAATCACTCGCAAGCCGATATAAGTTTTACCCAAACCTACAGCATCTGCCACCATACAACCCCGGTGACGCTCCAGCAACCTTACAGCACGCTCAAACCCTTCTTGTTGAAAACTAGCGAGTTCTAAGCTTGTGCGAACGCTCCCTTGTGCCAAAGTGTCTTCTTTAAAAAGTTCGTAAAGTGCTTTTAAAAAGACCTGATAGGGTGTATAAGCTTTACTGCCAAATTTAGAGGCATTCAGAGCATCAATTAGTTTGGCTTTGTACTCTTTATCAACACTTTTGTCATTCCAGAATTTCTCAAACCAATTTTGGCGAAGGTCTTGAGCAATTACTGATGTTTTATTCAAAACATTTAATTCTGTATTACCACTCAATCCAGCAGGAGTGAAGTTACTAGAACCAATGATACTGTAGTTGTCAAAAATGTAAGCTTTGGCGTGGAGAAATTGCACATTTTCAGTTATAGCACCATAAAGTCTGACATGGATATGGTGTTGTTGTAGATATGCAATTAAACGGTCAATTTGCTGTTTGTATTGCAACTTGAATTTCTCTGTTTCTAGTTGCTTTTGAATATCATAACGGAAGTAGTGGGTTAGGTCGATGCGATCGCCTTCTGCTGGTCGAATCGTGGGATCACGACCAATTAGCAGGCGTAGGTGAGTTAAAGTGTTGAAAGCTTGCTCTAGCCGTATCCATGCCTCAATCCGGAAAAACCCAGTCGCTATGTCTAAGTTTGTTTGCCTCTCATCCAGAACCAGCGAGCGCAAAACATCTTCTAATTTATGTTGATTATTGTCTACATAATCTGGGAGAGCCATAATTGACACACCTTTTACCAGGAAAATATGATTCACAAATATTTTGTTAGGTGAGTATTGCCCACCAGGATAAGTTTTACCCTTCCTTACCAAGAAAGGGATGCGGTCTTAATCTCTAGTAGCTTTCAGAATATGACCAATAGTTGGTTGAACACACCAATAGTCCTTACCCTCTTTTTTACCGACAGGATAGACAAAACTTAGTAGATCTGCCCATTTCAAAACTTTTTTTACAACATCTGGTTGGATATCATCTATTAAAGCTACTAATTCTTCAGTAGAAATGCTATCTTCAGAACTTTGACACCAATCAGCTAAATCTCGTAGTACTTTATGTTGCTCATAACACTCAATACCTAACTGTACTGTGATGAAGTCAAGTGCTTCTTGAGAGTTATTAAATGAATCCTTGAGTTCTTCTAAGTGAAGTTCCCAGTGATGTATGGCAGACTTGGAGTTTTGGTAGAAACGGTTTAGTAGTGTTGACCAATTCCCTGTAACTGCGGTAATTTTTTCTCGATTGTCTTTATCACTGGGAAAATTACAATCTTGTAACCATTGCCGTAAGGCTGTATCATGCCAAGGTTTTAAACTCAAAGTGGTCAGTCCATTCATTGAATGAAATTCTGTATTATTTTTGCTAATTAACTGCCACGCTTTTTGAGGATCAGCAATAAATACCACCCGTACAAAGGAATTTTTTGCCCTCAATCTTCCAACAGGTTCTATCGCCTCATTAATCCAGTGCTGATTCCAAGGACAAGAAGCAGACACAAAAATGATTGTTATACCATCTTTTTGGCGATTGCGAAGTCGCTCTTTTAAGCGTTGGAAAAAATCATCTTTTGATAAGATGTCCTCCCAATAATAGTAGAAAAATTCCTTTTTCTTACCTAGAACTGATTCCAGATAAAGCTTCAAGTTATCAAGTCCTGCTGCTAGAGTACCAAATATCATGGAGACTCCATTTTCAGGAAGCAGAATTTTTGATTCCTGCTGAGCTGTTAAGGGGCTGCGCTTGGAGTTATCCTTAGTACCGATGATGCAACGAAAAGTTGCAGGTTCATATTCTAGGGGAACTTCGCGGGGTTCTAAAAGTGCTGCTTCAATTTCTTCAGGAGTTCCCATTAGTAGTAGTACGTTGGGACTTCTTAAGGTGAAGCGACCCTTACTGGTCACACGTAAAACCCCTAATCCGACCATTTCTTCTAGCAGAACCTGAATTTCATCTGATGATAAACCTTGGAAACCTTCATACCACCATGTTAGCACTTCATTGCGAATCCAAGACACACCAAAGCCATCCACCATGCCATTTTCACTTTCTATGGAGCCATTGGCAATTGTGTAGGCAATCACTTCGTAGCGTCGATCTAATTGCAGCGTCCACATAAAGCGATCGCGGATAGCTTTACGTAAGTCTTGGTTATTGTAAGCGTCATCAACTTGCTGCGAAGTGATTATATAAGGAGGACTGTCTTTGGCATCAAAATTAGCGATATCAGGGTTAGTAACGTGCCTGAGCAATTGTTGACAATAAAGTTGTATTAGACTGGGATAATAATTAGTCTGTGAAAGAATACGTGTTACCAAATCAGGAGATTCAAAGCGATAGCCAATGCTAGCAAATGGACGTTCAATTAAGGCTCTCGCTTCCCGCATTTCACCATTATTTAGCAGCGGACCAATGCAAATCGGTTCTCCTAAATGAGCCAAAGGATGGTTCTCAAGTTTGGTAGTACGCTGTACGTTATGTAAACCAGCAAATACTACCTTGAAGCGGCGATTTGTTCTGTCCATTAATCCTTTCAAACGAGCTGAGCGGATAAAGTCTCCCTTTTCCTTGTCTGCTGTGGATTTTTTGCTATCAGCTTCCAGAAACTTATCGGCTTCATCTAGTAACAACAAAATTTGGCGATTTTCGTCTTGCTCAAGCCAAAGTTGGATTTGCTTGAACAGTTCATCAGGCTTTACACGGCTAGACGTTGTATCAGGAATGACGCCCAAACGTTTCAACTCAGCTGCCAGTATATTCCAAATTTCATCAATGTCTCTGTCATAACCAATTGCTTCGGCTTTGAGGTCGAGCCAAATTGCGATTTTTCCTTGCCTTGGTGAGTGAAAAGTACGCTCGACGAAGCGCAGCAAGACTGTTTTACCTAACTGTCGTCCGCCATAAATAAAGCAAGAACCTGTAGGAGTAATAATTGAGTCTCGCTCTCGTTGCCGCCCATAAAACATTTCTGGGGGAACAAATCCTGAAGTCGTTGTATACGGTTCTAGGAAAGTGAAGGGCAAGGTACACTCAAACAATATAGGTAAACGTGCGCCCCTTTCTCCGCACAGATAAAACATGACAGCATCGTCGATAAGTATGAAGGTGCGGCGGCGTTCCTGACATAAACGGGCGAGGTCTCGGCGTCTTTTTTCCGTCATTCGTCCAAAATGGAACACAAGTACTTTAGAGCCAACAGATGTATTCCCTACCGCATTGAGAATATCTTCCTCAGGTGGTCTATCCCATACACACAATATGCGGTAGCAGCCTTTAGCTTCTGAACCATAGGCTGGAACGGGACAACGCTTTTTGTCTTGAATTGCTTCAGTGGTAACCTCAACCCAGATAGAATTACCAACTTTTTTGATAATAATATTTGCAGTATTAAAACCCAGACCGCTAAGAATTTGACTAACATCTTTATCAGTGATTGCTTGCTTTCTTCCCTTGACTGCAAACCAAGTATCAAGCATTTGAGCTGCTTGTTTTGCCTGAGCGCCCGGTACTTGCCGCATCTGGAGTGGCTCAATACTGCTACTACCTGCATGAATTTTGTTAATTAACTCGCGTCGTCTGTTTGGATTCCGGTCAGCAGGCTCAAGTAGTTCTTCTATTGAAGAATAGTTATCCCTAAAGAAGTCTACAAAAGCATCTCTCCTATTTTCTGATTCGGGTATTTGTCGTGCCTGCTGCACCATATCTATATATTCATTGGCAGTCAGGACATCACCTTTATCTAATACACTGTTAATTCGTGCATAAGCGGGTTTGTCTTCCCCAATTTCCTGAATGAGTTTTTTTCTAGTCTCATCGATTTTTTCTTGTCGTTTGGTGTTAATTGCTTCACGTATAGCTTGCAGAGCTAAAAATTTTTCGGAAAAACGTAGAGTTGTTTTTCTAGCATTTTCTATGCTTTCAATCTGTGCTGCATAATCTAAACGCTCAGTTTCTCTCAACAAACCCAAACCAACATTCTCTTCTAGTTTTTTTCTGGTTTCCTTTACAGCTTTCTCTAATTCTTCTCGACAATTATGAATATCACGCTTTCTGTGCTGTTCTAGTTGAGCAATATCAATTGACATCTCTGGATAAGCTCGAAGATACTCTATAATTCGCTCAGTAGCCTCGTGGTCTTTACTATCGCTTTGCAGCTGAAAAGCTGTTACCCAATTACGATGATTTAGTTCAACTAGATTAAGAATTTCCTTCACAAGCAAGTCTGGGCTTTTGACTTGAGGTTGCCAATCAGAGTCCATTGGCAGTGAAGGGATTTTGAGCAATTCAGCATGAAGGAGATATTTTAACTCCGGCTCGATCTTTGGTAAAGTCCCGTTGGGTTCAAAAAGATTGCGAATGTCTTCTACTGCTTTTCTACAACAAGAAATTCCCGCCTTAATCAATACAGAAGAATTTCTCGTATCGAAATTATCTAGTTCTTGTAAAACGATTTTGTGAAGATTTGCAAGGTCTTGTTGCAATTGTTGAGCTTGAGTGTGAGCATAATTGTTGTTATTGCCCATGCGAGATTCTTGCAGTAAAATCCATTGACGTGCAAAGTTAACGGCTTCCCGAATGTGCTGACGAATCTGATTGAGAGCAATACCAGTGATGGTTTCACCGCTACTACGAATCAGACCTAGCTCGCGTTGCATACGTTTGACTTCTTCGTTAATCTGGGCTTCAGAAGACAATCGCTGCACATAATTTTTGACAACATCTAGCTGTCTCAAATTATTTTGCATGATAGGTAATAGCAGTGAATAAATAGGTTGATTGGGCTTAATCCACTCGTTCCACACTGCCTTGGCTGGTCCATAAATCATATTTAAACGCGGAGCTTGAGTCCACCAAGCCTCAACTGAGGAACGCAAAGCAGCTATCTCGGCTTCCCGCACCGTTTGATTCCTGACTGTCTTAATGGCTGCGGTATCCAAAGCTAAACCTTGGTTTTCATACTTAGCTATGGTTTGGCAATATTTATATAGTTGGTTAAGACCTTCTCCTAACCGCAGTAAGAGGAGAATTGCTGAAGCTTGAGTATTTGGTGCTAGCAATGCTGGACGCAGTGCGGCTGTGGCTAGAAGTAAACTAATTGCTTGGTTCCACTCACTGTCTCCATCAACAAAACAGTTATTGCTTATATTAATAAAATCACTCCTAAGAATGGTTGCAATCTCTCCTAATCCTACGTCATAGCGCACATGGCAACCTAAAATGACTCCCCGAATTATTTCTGCCGGTAAATGTGATTGGAAATCAGGGTATAACTCTATCAAGCAACATGCTAAATGATATGCAAGACTAAGTTTCTTTTCTCCAAGCAGTTGCCAAATTTGGTTACGAAGGGCTAACGGATCTTGTTCATTAATATTATCGCTGATGGGGATAGTATTTTTTTGTATTGTATCCTCTGCCGTTAACTCGTATTGAAGCTGTACCTCTTCCTCCCTTAATTCCTCCTCAAAAGCATTCTGAGAAACTTCGAGTTTGGGCAAGGGCGGAGTTACAATTTCTTTGTTAGCTGTTGTTTGAGAAGGTGTGGTTAATGTTGTAGCTGGTTGAGGATCTACTATAAGTTCATTGCTAGCTAGTGTAATACCTGACTCTAGCTGTGCTGCATTTGATTTTCTTGTAGTTTGTTGCTTTGGTGGAGCCACTATTTTTAGTTTAGGAGGCTCAAAATTGGAGATTGCCTCATCTTCTTTAATACTTGAAGTAATACTTGAAGCTGAGGGTAAATCTTGTATGAGTTCTTCTCGAACTATAAGTCCTCCTGTCAACGCTGCTAAAGCTAAAGGCATACCCAACGATTGGGTAACAGCTGTCTGTAATTCTGCTAAATGTTGGTAGTCAGCAGACTCGCGAACTGATATCAGTGCCAACAATTTCGAGAATACATGATTGCTATCAGCTAAGCTTTGAGTATCAGGATGTTCAGACCCCTGTGATTCTAAAAGGGCTTGGTAGAGTTCACGGGCTTTTATCTGACATTCCTGTAAAGGTTGAAAATCGCTTTCTACTCGATGGGCTATAGCCAAAATACGCTGTAAAACTGTCAAAGCAGAAATACGTACTTCTTCGCCTTTTGCTTTTTTCTTCTCCACCTCTACAACAGATTGCAACAAACATTCAAGGTCACGGCAGGAAACAATTTCATCAAGCTTAGGAATGGGCGATACTTCAGAGGAGGAAGCTAATTCCAGCACGATGTTACACAACTCGGCAAAATTTTTTCGGCATTCCTCTATCTCTAAAATTAACTCTTCGCCTAGAGGTATACCAGGGTCTTGTAACTCTCTAGTCGCCTTTATTAATAGATCACCAAGTTTAGAAAATCTATTTTGTAGAGAAGTAAGTTGTGCTAGTAGATTTGCTGAATTGTCTTCCATGATTTTCATCGTTCGACTCAAATGAATTCCTTTCATATTGGTGACGCTGTGAAGAGTTTCTTGACCAGAAGTATAATTATTATTGTTTTCTTCTAAATTGACTTTATTAGTTGAAGCTTTGGGGGAGATAAAGGTCTCTTCTTTAGAAAAATGAGTAACCCTTGGAAGAATATATTGCTGATGTTTAATTATTTGAGGCTTCCATAAACGTAATTTATTTAATCCTTTCTCCTCAATTTGACGAATTCGCTCGCGTGTTAAATTATAGCAATCACCAATTTTTTGTAAAGATTTCCCGCTTTGATTGTCAAAGCCATATCTCATTTTTAAAATATCTCGGGTGCGAGCGTCGAGGATATTCAAGAGATTTTCTATTTCTTCGTGCAACAGAGTTTTATGTAGCTGTTCTTCCGGTGTATCGCCATCAAATTCAATCCAGTCTCCTAATGTAGTGTCTTCTTCCTCGCCAATCCGAGTATCTAAGGAAATTAAGGGAAGAGCCAATTTAACTATAGAACGCAGCTTTTCAGTTGTCATTTCCAAGCTAGTGGCGATTTCTTCTTGCTTGGGAATACGACCCATTTCTTGAGAAAGCAGCTTGGTTATTTTCTTAACCTGATAGATTTTTTCCCAAAGGTGAACGGGTAGGCGAATTGTACGGGATTGGTCATCAAGCCCTCGTTTTATCCCCTGCCTAATCCACCAAGTTGCGTAAGTGGAAAACCTATTACCTTTTGTATAATCAAATTTTTTAACCGCTCTGATTAATCCTAAATTTCCTTCTTGAATTAAATCTAAAAAATCAACGCCTAGATTGGTATATCTCTTAGCAATTGAAACGACTAACCGCAGGTTTGCTTCTATCAGCTTGTTTTTAGCAGATCGACCATTAGCTATTTGTTCACGCAGTGCTAATGAAGATATACCAACTGCTGACGCTAGCTCTTCATTTTGAGGATTTCGTTGAAGTTGCTTTTGTAAGCGTTTTCTAATTTTTTCTAACTCTTCTGACTGTGCTACTTGACGAGCAAGAACAATCTCTTCTGATGCTTTTAATAGTTTAATTCGCCCAATTTCTTGCAAATACAAGCGAACTGAATCTGGGAATTCGTACCGTTGCTGGAGTTGTTTAAACCTAAGTGCTTCGTGCTGGATACGGTGAAGTGTTTGGGGGTTAAGCTTCAAAGCAGCGATTTTTTCTAATCGATTCAGGTCATGATAACTAGGGTCAGCAGTGTTAATCAAACACTTGTGAATGCTGAATGTTAAATTCATCTGAGCGTCAAAGCTTTGGTGAGGACTGATAAGCATTAGCTGCCTGTAGTCCTTTGTACTTAACAAGAAAAAATTAGAAGAGCGCTGACAGAGACTGTTAGCGATCGCCTGCATTCGATAAGTAACAGCACCAAGCGAAGACCATTCATTAGGTTTCAGTTGAAATAGCAAAACCTGTAATTCTGCATCCCCCTGGTTTGCAATTAAGTAAACCTGGTTAACTGCTTGAGCGCTTCGCTCTGGAAGTTCCAAGATGCTAACGTCCAAAAGCTGGCAAGTGGTGTTATAACCAAGCTTTTGAAATAATGTTGCGACTTGTTTTGGACTATTAGCGTTTCGTACATCATCTAAGTGCAGTAACCGTTGAGGCATCTCATCATAGAAGAAATAATTTCAGTTAGTTGTCAAAAGAAAAATGGGCGTTGCTGAATCATGGGATGATCTCGCCCAATTTGGAACGAATTTTCAAGGGTTTCAACCGCCAATTCATCCCGCATTTATGCAACGCCGAAAAATGCTTAATATCTCCTTGCCCATGCTTTGCAAGTTTCCCTAGCACCGCCGAAATCAACTTCATTAGCTAAAGCAAGGACTAAGTGCGTCAGTTATCCGATGGTTATCCAAAAGACAAGTGATGTTTATTTAGTAGGAAACTGTTTTTGTATAAATCTAATCAAAAACAAGAGTTGGCGTATAAGGCTAATCTACCTCTAGCTACTTCATTACTAAAAGAAGGGTTTTTAATTGCCATCAGCCTTTTGAACCCTAAAATACGTGAGATGGCTGAAAGTATTTTAAGTCATTTTATACATATTATTATATTTATACGGGATTTGCCAAGAGTAATATTACTTAGAAAAATTGAAGAAGAGTCCAGAAGTCAGAATGGACTGCGTCCCGCTCCGCTAACAGGAATCAGAATCAATTAGTTGACGGTAGGATCCGCCACTAATTGTAGACCGCTAAATTTTCAATTTAGCGGGGGTCTTAAACCCACTTATTCATTTACCAGTCGCACGATTGTCTTCATTCTGACCAGAGGCGGAGCTTTCCTTGCTCCGCTCCTGGCGACTGACACCTTCATTCTATTTAGATAAAGAATCCGAAATTCTATTTGTTACTAATTTTTTATTTAAATTCAGTAAAGCTTTTTATGCTCAGCTACTTTGACAAAAGCTAGAACACTGATTTAGTAATTATGATTGACCAGCAAATTGCTCAGTAGTTTTAGTAAAAATTTTTGCAAGGACATGAACGTTGCAGAAGTTCAGGATAATATTTCGTCATGCTGAATAAAATTATGTCTCAAGGATGCGATCGCCCCCCGTAACTACTCCTCTAATCACTCTGCCACCGCCACCAAATCTATCATCGCCCGATTTAGCCTTCAGCCATAGTTCAAGACCGGTGAATACTATACAGCCTATGGTTGCATACAAGCTAACACACTGCTAACAACCATTAAGGTTTTTGCTACAATTACTGGGAAATCGTTCTGCGCTTGAATGGATCGGTATTAACTTCCCGTAACTGCTGCACCTCAACTTCAAAAATACGTAACTGCGATTCACTATCCCCATCAACGCTTGTCATGTCGATAAGTTCCAAAAAACTTTCGGCACTCATCTGTGGGTTTTGAGCGCAATCCCATAAAGTACCCACATTAAAAGTCTGATCCCGCCAATTTCTTGGATAGGCAATGCGGAGGTAGTTTTCCCATTGATGCGGGTGGTCAAGCATATGTTGGGCGATTTCTAACTTTGATTTGGCTTCCACAACCCGAAAATCGTTCTCGTACATCCCTTCATCAATCAATGAAGTCACCAGAAACAGGGACATGACGCTCGACCTCATTTTACAACTTCCTATTTACTATAGCGGTTCTCATTTGAATCACATACACCACTACGAATAATGTAGAGACGTTACATGTAACGTCTCTACAGTTGTGTATTGTACGCAACCGAGAAGCGCTATAGTTTGACACTTTCAAATACGGCAATTACTAAAGCTCGACACCCGGATTTCTCACCACGATTCTCAAAGCCTTTAAAATTCTGCACTACGGCAGTTAAAACTGCCGAGTCGTATTTCATCCCCGCTGTCGAATTGACGGGGCTTCCATGCTTCTGCGTGAACTGCCGCGATCCAAAAGCCTATTAATCTGCAAAATCCTTCCTCATCTTGACAAACTTAATGGAAGGAATTTGCAGTAAGTGTTTTATATCTGATGTTACTTTAAAGCAGTCAGGTCTTGTTGCTCTAATGCGACATTGAAAATTATTGTAAAACTCACGCTGGGGATGAGTCGGCGTAAAACTTGTAGATGAGCTTCTGCATCACTGCGACGACGAAATCGAGCTACAATCTGGTTCTGCATATTAGGTAGAAGCCGCATTACACACCAAGGACTGAGCTTTTCGGAGTAGGTCATAAAATTCTCCTGGTAATATCTGTAATTTCTAAGACAAAAGCCAGCCTACTGTGATGGTGGCTGGCAAAAAATATCAAAATGATATTGAAATTTGGTTCAATTTCTACTCACTTTTGTCTGGAAAGCAAAGCTTGTGCAACAGTTCTTCGGGGATATCCTCAAAGTGTTCGAGTAAAAAGTTCATCAGGGCAAGGTGGCGTAAATCGGTAGGCATTGGGCGGCGGTAGTTCTTGCCTCTAGCAAACCAGCGCCGAACGGTGGAAAGGGAACGAGAGCAAATCTGAGCAATTTCTTCGTAGTTCACCTGCCACTTGGAGTAAAACTGCTTGGGTGTCATTCCCAATTGACAGTAACTGTAGAGTTGAATCAAATCTTGCTCTCGCTGCTTGAGTTGATGAGGATTCATAAGTTTGTTTCCTCGCTGGTTGGTTCTAAATCCTCTTCCCAAGCAATATCGGTAGATGTCCAAGCGGTGCTGGGGCTGTCTTGACTCAACCAAATCAGGTAGCACCACGCCCAGCAGCAATGATGAGGAGCATAACTATAGAATCGACCAATGACAATACCCCAATCAGTATCGCTTTCAGTAGAGAGCCAACGCAAGCGATCGCCATATAAAAATCTGGGTGTTTTCGCTATGTCGGGAAAGTTGACTGGAAGCGATACAGATGCGTCTGGGTATTTCAGGTTAATCAAACCTGGGGCTATATCTTGGTGACTATGCCGGATGAGATTGAGATAATTGGCAATCAACTTACCATTAATGCTGTGAGTTAACTGAGAAATTAGAATTGCAGCGAGAGTTTCTAGTTCTTGCTGCTGGGGTTGTATCCAAGCGCTATCAAAGTCAGCATCAGAGTAGGTGTTGAGCTTTGCCAGTAATTCTGTAATGCCGAAGTCATCTAAAGCTTGTTGATAAGCTCTATGTTCATCTGTTTTGTAGCCAACAGGCTTTAACATGGAAAATGTCTCCTGTGATATAGGAACCAAAAGCCAGTGCGTCAGCCCTGAGAAAGTTGTGCGCTGGATGTACAGAGAGTCCTACAGAGTTTGTCAAATTTGACAACTTCTGCAAATTAACAAGTCTTTTATGCCAAAGGTCAATTGTAAGAGGTTAAGGTTATGGTAATTTTGTTAATAAAAAAAATACCCAACCTAAGCCTTTCGGGTACCTACACGTGAACAATAAGCGTGTTGGTGTACTAGGCTATTGGGCGATTTGTCTGGAATATTAAAGATGCAATCGTCGTCGCTTGCCTTACATCCCCACGCTCATTGACAGATGGGGAATTATGGCGTCAGGTTAAATGCAGCTGCGATAGTCTTATCAAGAAGTGCGATCGCAATTTCAACTTGGTTGATAATTTGCTGGTTGTTTGTCTCAAGAGCAAGGTGAGATAACATCATTAGTTCGCTTTTGAGGGTTCCTGCTGTAGCGCGTATGGTTATGATATCTGCGGGTGGTTTGGCTGCTAGTACCCGTCTCAACCCACATGAACGTAAGTATTCAGATGCAGTTACTCCTGTAGCGTCAGCTTTCTCCTTGATGACAGTTTTCTCGTCATCAAAGACATACACCTTGATTAATTTGGTTCGTTTAGTAGGCGTACTTACCATACCTTGTTCAATGATAGGACTGAGAAAGAGACGCTTTTCTGTACTGCGTCAGGGGAACTTGCGGGACAATGAGAAATCCGACTTGACTCGCGCTCCTGCCTAGCTGATAATATTGCCGTTATCCTTGGTATAACCAACACTATAGCTGTATGCAAACAGTGAGAGTACTGCAACTGCTGCAATATAGCTAATACAAGCAAGTCGGAGTCGATACATTATCGTCAATTAATTGTGATTATTGAGAAAAATTAAGGTTAAAGTAGGCCTGTTTGCCATACCTTGTTTACTAGTATGACTGCACTAAACGCAAGGGTAGGTCGTAGGGGAGTGTGCGGTGAGTACGGGGGGAGTAGGGGGAAAGTACGCGGTGAGTACGGCGGGAGGTGCGGGTGTGTGATGCAGGTATGATTTGAATTGAAAGATAGTATCTAATTAATAATTTAACTAACAAATAGAGATTTTTCCCTACTTAATTGGTGAGTACTCGGTAAGTTGCGGGAGAGTACTGAGGGAGTAACCAGGGGCGTACAGATATAGTAATTTTTGTACATTACTTTACTAATAATCTTTACTAAGTCTGTCCAGTAAGTGGGCTTGATGTTACTAGAAAAGACATTATGTAGTATAAAGAGAGACTAATTGTAATTTGAATTAATTAGATTAAAGGTTGAGATTGAAGGGATTTACGATATGGGGTTGTTAAATGGATGATGGGGGAAGTTTTTATTACTTAACTCAAATGTTGGTGTTGATTGAAGTGATTGTGAGGGGGAATTATGCCGAGTAAGGTGCAATCAGATTATGTGGAGTTGTCAGTGGCAAGAAAGAAGGGTTCGATTGACGCGAGATTGTTGCAATACCTCAAGGCGAGTAAGAAGGGAGGGGGGGAGATGGTGATGGAGGCAATAATTCCTCGCTATTTGCCCTATATGCTCTACTCGCAGGGTGTGCGGGGGGAGGAATTACATTCCTGCGTATTGGATGCGATCGCGGATTTAGAAGCCCAGATAGTTAAGCTAAAACGGGCATTTGGAATGGAGGGACTTGCGACTGTTGTGCTAGTTCAGCCTTATAATGGAGTTCCTTCAATGAGTGCAGCGATCTCTCCTGCTAACTTGGTTCCTCCAAAAGCATCTTTTTTTGGTTCAAGTGAACCAGATTCTGTTGAATCACCAGTAGCAAATGATGTGTCAGTGTCAGCAGAACTGGAGGAAGGGGAAGATTCAGACGATGATGACGGTTTTTTTGATGATGACGAGGATGACCCAATTGCCAAGGCAGAGATAGAAGTTGATGCGGGGTTTCGTTTAGAATAGCATCTGGTGAAAACTAACCTCAAACTCCTATGCTGTCTGGGTTAATATTTAATTTCCCAAGAGGTCTAATGAAAAAACTTCGTCTAAATCTTCCCTATTGCTGTAACATTAGTATTTAAAGCTTCATCCCGAAATAGTTTGGTGACCTATAGTCATTCACAATTCCCAATCCAGCGTAAAAGTTTCCTCACCATCTTCTGATTCAACTTGGGGGTCATCTGGGGTATGAATTAACTCATCCACAGTAGGTTGGTTTTGTTTAATGGGGGTTGTTTGGGGGTTAACTACAGCAGACTGTACTGGTAACACACCCTGCTTAAACGCAAAGTAGCAATCAACAATAAAGTAAAGCGTCTCAAGGTAACTTTTACCTAATCGTTGCGATTCTGCAAAGATCCGCTCGCGGTAGCTGTCTTTGATTCGGACTTTTTCTGGGGTTTTGTCTTGCTGAGAAACCATTTTAAGTCGGTCGGTACAAATAAAGTTAACTAGTTCGGACTGTCAAAACTCATTAGTCATTGGTGTTATTTCCATCAACTACTTACCTCGCATTTCTTACGCTTCGTTGCGATACTCCCCCTGGAGTTACTGCGTGAACGCTATTACCAAAACCTTTATCCAGCGAGCGATTTTGAGTGTTTTATAATAAGTGCGAATCATGACAGTATGTTAATCAGGTATTTTATCTCAAGTCTAAATGGCATAAGCATTTTGGACTTGTTGTTGAAATCTTTGCGAGAAATCTGGGTTACACACCAACATTCGCTCCGCTACTAGAGGAAGAGCTGACAATGGTTTTAGCCATTTGTAAAAGCCCACAAGAATTAGCCTCCACCGGGTTATCTAGAATTTCAAACCCGTTCTGCACGAGCAGTTTTTTAAAACCAGGAAGCAAGCAACCGCCACCAATAGCCCAAATTTCATCCCCTTGGTGTTTGGCGTCAAGGGCGAGATTGACTGGTTTTTTCAAATAGCTTTCATACCACTCTTTAAGACAAGTGGTGTAAACATCTTTAATATCAATATCACGGCTGTACTTGGTATGTCCCATTTCTAGACAAAAGCGAATTTTCGATAAGTCCCCAAGCTTTCCACCATTGAGATATTTCATCTTCTTAGCAATCTCAGCTATAAGAACTTCCACACCAGCAGCGTATGGAGTATGGACTTCTCTTTTACCTTGGTTGTAACGAGAATAAAGTGTTGTACCATTCCCAAAATCTACGACAGTTAACTTTTTGGGGAGCTTTCGACTGAACAGAGCACCCATACCTTCAGGTACAACTTTGAGAACCTCTACCCTGACATCAGAGAGTTTACCAGCGAGTATTGGTTGATATTCACCATTGAGCACTCTTAGCAAGTCATCAGTTAAAGCCACATCATGCAAACTGACAACTAGCTTTAAGTGCCAAACTTTACGATGTGGCAAATGAGCTAATGCACCTAATAAAGTGATGAGGGCGTTGTTAACTTTGTTAATATTGCTATCTGTATTCCGTTCAAAGTAATACCCAGTGCGGAAAGCCGACTCACCAACAGTATAGGCATTACCGTTAAAAACCACCCTCCCAGGTACATCTTCCATGTCTTCTCTTGAGATGTAACTTGGAATTCTAATCACATCAAAACCATCGACTAACAGTTTTACGCTACCATAGCCATTATCAAAACCTGCACAAAAAATCTTTTGATTCGCGTGAATGTTTTTCTCTGTCATAGGGGTCAAATGGGGCACAAAGTCTCAAAGACTATAATATACCCTAAGAAGCACCTATGTATACCCTGTGTAGGAGTTAATTTTTTATAAAAAGTCGTAGGCTACGCATAGCCCCCACTTGTACCCCAATACGGTTCAGATAAGAAGTTGACGAGTGAAGGTAAGTAGAGGAGGCGCTTGGGTTGCAGGGGAGGAAAAAGAATTAATGTCCATTAACTCTTCTCCCCCTGCCCCTCTTCTCCCCTTGCTCAAGAACAGCTTGCCTCAACAGATAACTTTCCTAACCCAAGCGTATTGCCCCATAACCAATTCAACTATCGTTGGTGCTGTTAAAGAATATCATGATTTGCGATTGTAAAATTTTTTCTAAAACAGCGTAATGTTGGTGTAAAGAAGGCTTTTGCCTCTACCAACATAATACTGGCAACGGTTAAATTGTAAGCAATAGTATAAATTAATTTAAACCTTCATGTATGTCCAAGACTAAGGGGAAACCAGATTTAAAAAAGATAGTCATCACGATAGACATGGGTGGAAGTAAAACCAAGGCTATCGTGCAGGAGTATCCTGAAGGGAATCCTGTAGTCTTACTTTTAGACTCAGAAGTAGCGGATGTCGCTAAGGCTTCGATTGAAAGTGTTGAAGCACAAGGTAACCCCGATTCTCGTGCTTGGGTAGGAATAGGCGGTGAGTATTACGCTTTAGGAGAACTTGCCCGACGTCGGTTTGGGGGTATATCGCAACTAAGAGAACTTAAATACTCGCTAGCGGTTCCCAAGATATGCGGTACGATCTGGCTAGCATTGGAGAAGTTGAACCTTAATAACGATGTTGCAGTTTACTTGAGTATCCTGCTGCCGCCGGGAGAGGTGCAAGACTCCGAACAACTACAAACCAGCTTGAAGGATGCATTTCGGGGGTTTGATACACCAGCAGGTAAGATGCGAGTGAAAATGCTTCGTTGTGGTGTAGCTTCTGAGGGTAGTGGAGTATTTTTCCACCATAGGAGGGTGCTTGGCGAGAATATGCCAGCCCAGATGTACGTGATGCTTGGTTACCGCAACGCGAGTATTTTCATTGTTCGAGGTGGTGTGCCGAGTGCGGGAATAACTAATAATTTTGGGATGTCTTGGCTGGTAGATAATTTCATTTCTAAGGCATCAGGGCTTAGTCCTGACAATCTCAATATTGTCGAGATATTGGTGGAAGCTGGGGTTAGTTGTGATTCCCTGGTGCTTCAAAAACTTTCGCGTAAGCGTAAACGCGAGGAGACTCAAGTCGATGGTGAGTTGATGTCCAAAGCTTTATTGCTTGCTAGAGATGAGTATTGGCGCGCGCTTGTCAGATGGCTGCGCTCAAAGATGGATGAAGATATCGAGGAGGTAGTATTCTGCGGTGGGACTGCGGACTACATTCGTCCAGAGATAGAGGCTTACTTCCAAAAAGAGGGCAGTAAGGTATCTTGGCACGGGGATATTTTCATTCCAGATGAGATATCTTCTGGTATGGGTAATCGGATGGCGGATGTTTATGCGCTGCACCAGCATATGATTATTCAGTTTGATCAGCTGACTGGTTATGCACGTTCTGAAGTTGTGCCGCTAACTAAATCTGCTGTTCTCACCTCAACTAAGAGCACAAGTACAGACGACCCTTTTGCCAAATTTGATTTTACGCCTGTTCCTCGTCCTAAGACTTTTATCACTGTAAATGAGAATGTTTAGTTAATTTTTATTCGAGAAAAACAACCAGCATTAGGACTTGGTGCTGGTTTGGTTTTTTGTATTATTTTGTCATTTGAAACTAGCTGTTCAATTAGTCGTATCTTCCAGCTTTTCCTGAATTTCTTTAGCCTTAGCTTCTAATGCAGCAAGTAAGTCTTTCAGTTGCGACGGGGGGACATCATCAACCTTAGTTGTACAGACAGATCGAATCAGAGAATTGATTTGGCGATTTGGCTTAATTTTTTTTCCTGGAGTACGTTCAGCAATAATTTTGGTAACTAGAGAACGAGTTTGAGCCACAGTTAGCCTTGATTGCAAAACTTGCAATGTCGCATCTTGTCGGATTTTCTCAGCCTGAGTATCCTCGATTCCTAAATTTTTGGAATTGAGTTGTTGAAGCGAGCGAGCATGGTTAGCACCAAGTCCTGATTCTCGAATCGCAGTCTTTAAATCTTGCGTCAGTCGCAAGCAGGGGAAGACGTTTGCATCTACAGACGCTGGATTTTGTTGAAAACGTAGCAATAGTAGAAAAACATTACGCTCAGTCTCGTCTAACTCAAATTCTTTGATGCCCTTTAACTGCTCAACTCTTGTTACACTGACTAGTTCAGTTAATTTCGGCAAGAGTTTTTTTACATTTAATCTGGCAATCACTCTCCTAACTGCCTTGACAACCTCTTCCTGTTCAATTTCAAAAGCTAATTTAGCTTGTTGGATTAAACCCTCAGCTAAATCTAGTTCATTCAAACCTTCTCGATGAAGACTAGTTAATAGTGTCAGTGCGTGTAATTCCGACTCTGAGAGTTCCTTCGGCAGCATAACTGCATCCAGCGTTTCAATTTCTGGCTGCAAATACTCTGCAACTGCTCTCCATCTCCGTTCTCCATCGAAGATGAGATTTCCTGGTAGCAAGATGATCGGCTCTTGTTGCCCCTCTTCTTTAATTGAAACAGCTATGCTGTGAATGCTATCCGGTGTGAATGTTTGCCTTGCCTGCTTGGGATTAGGTCTAACTTGACTATAGTGGATTTGAAAAACACCAGATGCTTTGAGCTGTTCTCGTAGTTCTTCAATAGTTTGATTGAGACGAGTCCGTTCTTGTTCGGCAAGCTTTCCATTTACCTGTTCATCTTTCAACCGAGTAATTTCTGCTTGCAACTCTTCTATCCGTTCTTCAAGCTCAAATACCTGTTGCGAACCGGCTGCAGAAGCAAACATTCCCAGCACACTCGGTTTGTTTGACTTTGACATCTATTGACCTCTCATTACCTTAAGTTCTTGAATTAGTGCATCAACGATAGGTAGAAAGTCTGCTCTTGCTTCTCTGCCTGGTCTGTAAATTCCTAAAGGTAAGCCCCTACCAGAAGCATTCAGAATGTCCGCTGACTCGCGAATTGGACTAAAGTATTGAATTCCTAGATTTTGACAGACTACTGGAAGTTCCTCAACAATACTTCTATGTGCTCCCCAGTCACTTTTCCAACGAGTGGGAACTATTCCTATGATTTTTGGAGTTGGTTTCAATCTCAGGCGCTTGCAGTTGTCATAGTACCATTCAATCATTGCAGCAGCGCTCTGGGAAGCTTTGTATTCAGGTTGAATCGGAATTAATACATGAGTAGAAGCTGCAAGAGCGGTTAATGGTAAAGGCTCCAAGGTTGCAGGACAGTCGATAATCACAAAATCTTGAGGTAAGGGGTAATCACTCAGCCGATCTGCAAGGATATAAGCTCCGCGCAGATCCTTTGATATCAGACGTATTGTCTCGTGCAATTCTTTTCCGCCCTTACAAACCTGAATTTTGTCAGTTTTTCCCTGCCAAGCTGTAACTAGAGGCCAATTCCCTTTGAACTCTGGCTCATACACGTCAGCCATTGTTCCTGGTGCTTCCACTTCTCTTAATCCACAAAACAAAGTCAGTGATTCGTTTGGGTCGATGTCTAATAACGCAACTGAATAGCCGCGAACACTTAATTCATAGGCAAGATTGTACGAAACAGTACTTTTAGCTACCCCCCCAGCATTTGTCTCAATTGAAAGAATTAAATTGACTGACATGGTGTTTTTCTTTGTTGACTAACGACATTTCACGCATTGTCCCCCAAAATCGGGGCAGGCTTATTACTCCGAATACGCGAGGAGACAACACAGACCAACAAACAGAAGCTTGTCCAATTTTTTTACGTGTAAGACCCCGTGACATTTTCAATCCTGAGATAACGTTATATCAGTTTTGTTTTGGTAATTTTGAGATAATGTTATATCAGTTTTCACTTGTTGTGTTGCAAAAACTTGTGGTTGTTTGCTCAAAGTAGTATCTGTGCCAAACCAAATACTTGAGGTCACTGACCAGCCCCTATGGCGCTCCGCCACGCTCCGAAGGACGGGGTGGGAGAACTTAACAGAGAACAGGGAACAGTGAAAGAACCGCGACCCAATATTGGGTACTTGCACCATTATTTATTTATGAATAACAAAAAAGGATTCATGCCTAGATGTAAGGCACGAGGCATGAGGCGTCCTTGTCTAAATCCCCTTGATTTATCTGTGGGGATTTCCCAGATGAGCTGTTCCCCATTCCCTGTTTCCTCTTAAACCTCATTCATGAATCCAAAGCACCTATTGAAATGGCGCGGAGTCGGAGACTTCCGTTGCCATTGGTCATATTGTCAGCAATTCTATCAAATAGTGGTTTTTTCTCCTGGATTTCTGTAAAAAAAATAATGCTAGTACAAACAAGCCAACCTGTCTGTACTAACACTATCGGTGAAATTCTAGAACTCATTAAAAAGGTACGTCTTCATTCGTGGAAGTGATGTTTTCTTCGACCAGTTCCTTTGCAAATTCAGGTGTTTCAGGTTTGGGAGAATTACTACTAGTTTGGGTTAGTTCGTTGATTGGTTGTGCTGTGACAAAGTTTTTAATGACGAATGTGGTAATCTTTTCTTTGTATTCACCCCGATTATCAACTTGTAAATCAAGATACCCTTCTGCTGTCCCGTGTATACCTGACCCTTGCTCGTTGATAACGACAGCAGGTACACCCAAAGAACGGTATGGTACTTCATCAGCGACTACTCCTTCTCGGGAACGGTAGTAGAATTCGGCAATACCGAACGCAATTAAGGAACCTTCCTGATTGTGGGTTTGATTGACAGACTTAATTCGTACAGTGCTAGTAGCATTAATCATGTTCGTGTGGTTTGTAAATTTAGTAGATAGTTTTTCGCCTACAACGAATACTGCGTAGACGAAAAGTACTTTTTTTAGAAATTGGCGTTAGCGATTGGCTTTGCCACTGCCCCTTGGGCGATCGCCATGTCGTTTGATGTAATAGATGTAGATTCTTCCTTACGGGGTGAACCTAATAACTCGATAGTGTTAATGGTAATTACAGGTTTTTGTCGCATGACGTTTGAATTCTTATCTGCCCAACGGTCAAATCCAAACTCGCCAGTTATCGCAATCTGGGTTCCTTTACGAACGTAATTACCAATAACTTCTGCTTGCTTTCCCCATGCTACAAGGTCAAACCAAAGGGCTTGTTCGCTTCTATAGGGAGGTCTGACAGCGATGCTGATACTGGCTTTAACAGCACCTGACTCGAAATACTTTAGCTCTGGCTCTTGTCCGCATCTGCCAACCAGGATGACTTTATTGATATAGTTCATAATCGTGAAGATTTATATACTTCTTTGGTTTTTTGCGTTAGCAATTGTTCCTGAGCAGGTTTATGATTTTGACGAGTTGTTTTTCTTTCAACCACACTTTTGTTGTTCCAAACGTATAGATGATTTCTCTTTATGTTTGTTTTCCTTAAAATCGTAGTTTTTACTAAGGGACGAAAAGGTTGCCTGTGTTATGTTGGTATGGCTAGAAGTGCTATTTATCTGACAAATCTAATTAAGTATTCATGTCTGAGTATCTTCTTCTAAAGCGAATTAATATTTGTAAGTTGATTCTTTTGGCTTTGATGTGGATACAATCTGATGAAGACAGCCAGCTATCACTTACTCCTGATTACTCATCCCCTTTGCAAGTAGAGAATCTGACTTGGTTAGGGGAAACTTATGTAAAAGAGGATGTTGAGCATTTTTGTGATGTTTCCAACACCGTGAGAATAGGTGTGTGGGGAGAAATTCTAGAACTGAAGTTAGTAGACTTAATTGCTGATTTACCTAAGAGTTTGCACGATGCGTCATGGTTTGCTTTATTGGCAATTAATATGATGCTGGTGGATAAAGAATTAAATGGAGTATATGTACATCCACAAGATGAGTATTTTGCACGAACTATTGCGCTTGATTGCTTAGTGCAATTGGGTGATTCTTACTTAGCGAAAGGTCATCCTTATTTAGACTTTCCTTTATCATTGGAAGAAGCGAAATCTCTACTACCAGTTGATAGAAGACAAGAGTTAGAAATCGAGCTAGAAAAGTTTCTTATTGACACTTATGAACACGATTTTGAAGATGATGCACCAGATATTAACCAGTTTTCACCCATCTATTTGAAAGAGGTTTTCAAAGATTTTTTTGCTAATTCTGACTGGCGGGGTGATATTGACCAAGAAGCAGTTGCACAACTGCAACAGAAGTACGGACCAGAGTACTCTCAAGCTGCATATTCGATTCAAACCAAGGATCATGAACGTTGGGGTTATACCCTTGTTTTTCTCAAACACTTTATCGGTCTAGACTCCAGTTTTCTAGAAAGCCGGAGTGATTTATTTGTTAACGGTGAATCTGAAGAAAGTGATTTACCTGACTACTTTTGTATCAAGTCCGATTTAGAACGCTGGCAAGACCGAACAGTTGTCTTATCCCGATTGGTACATACCTTGGTTTATTTTTTGCTAGTAGCAGAAAATTATCATCCCAGTCATCTAGAAAATTTGATGACTATTCCAACTTCTGAGCGAAGAATATCAAATCTGCAAGCTTGTTTGGGTGTAGCTGCTTATAGGAGTGGTTATTATATGGCTGCCCGTGGTATTCCTGAATCAGAAGTCGGTCGAAGCTGGCTTTTAGATAAAGCTTTCCCTAATCTGCGTAGCTTTTATCAATGTGGTCGGTTGGAAGGAAAAAATGTTGGTGTCGGACAGTAGTCGCTACAACGGAAGAAACCACGGTATTTGAAGCTATCTGAAATAGGTTTTTTCTCTCGCTTTCTCCCAATAACCCCCCGTGGAGGATGTCTAAACTCTCTTTTTTGCGCTTTATGAGTAAACACATCATCAAACCGTTGACACCATTTTTCAAAGCAAGGAGGCATGGCTACGGGAGTTGTCTGTTTCATCGAGAGTTAATTTGACGTGAAAGCTATGCTGGAAAAGCATTATAACCTTTTTTCTTTCTCGGTTTTGTTTAAGTCCCGATAGGACAACATATACTTCAAAGCTATAAATCGAGTTCAAAAACCACAAAATTTAAGTACAACAAGCAACCTGGTTATTGTGGTTTATTTGTACGCGATGGGCGAAGCCCCGCCAAAGGCGATCGCGCTTTAGAACAGTAAAAACTAAGTAATAAGGCGAAGCTCCTGCGGAGCCGCTGCGCGAACACTCCATCACTCAATTTTTAGCTAAAAATGCTTTTGAACCATGTAGCTAACTTCTGGGTTGGTTCATTTTCGTTGGGCTGTATTTGACTGTTCATGATTAAGAAAGATTGGCGAATCTAAACAAAGTACGGATAGTGATGCCAGTTTTGCGGAACGACTTCCATTTATAGGCGCATTCGCCTGGTTTGTATTTAGGTGATAGCTGGCTCCAGGTGTCCCATGCTTCAAAAAGGATAGGACTAACACTATGGAGTGCCATTCCAACTTGAATCCACGAGTGGTAATCATCTGCAAATTGCGGGTGGATGACTTCGAGTAGTACAAGTGCGGTTTGGATATTGTTTTCGATTGAGGGTATTAAGTGAGCATATCTGTCTGTTCCATATCTACAGTTATATTTTTCTTGAGGTAGGTTAAATTTTCTTGTTTTCTCCTGTTTGACGAGCATTTGAGCAATTAGCCAGTTAGGAGATTGATGTACTTCTATCTCAGATGGACTACAGCCAGGAAGCCACTTGTATTTTCTGCCGTCTGGATGGTAGGAAGGGGGAAGGATTGAGGCTAGGTTTTTGCCTCGGAACTCTAGGTGTTCGTCTTTCCCAGTTTTGATTCTGCAAGATTTTACTTTCTGAGCTTCTGAACCTGGGATGAGGTATAAATGTTGGCTTCGGTAATTTCTTCCAGAGGTAAATGCAACCGTAGGAGGAAGATATTGGAGTGCACGTTCGTGCAGCGACTCCACAGAAGTATCGTGGGCAGTGTTAGGTGTTAGCTGGTCAAGTTCTTCTGGTTTTTGATGTTCGTTAATCTGAATGATTTGTCGCCAGGAGGTTTCCCCGTCGCAGTCAATTGCTACCAGATATCCTTGAGGATGATTGGGTCCGCATACCAAGGCGATGCCAGTGGGGACGATGTATCTGTCATTTGTCCAGACTTTGAAGTGGTGACGGATAAGTTCGGCTTGTAGCTCTTTGGGAGAGTGAGTGTTTTTCTGCCATTCTTTTCCCAAAGGGCGTTTACCGAACGTGGGGACAACTTGCCATTCTTCAGGTAACTCATCTAAAGAGGAGATAATCTGACGGATTTGAGCGTGCATGAGATCATAAAAATTCTTATCACATGACTCATGCAGCATGAGCGTTAGTGCTTGTAGTGATTTGATTTTTGTAGGTGATTCTTCGTCAGTTATACGATGTTTATTTGTGAACTGATCGAATTCAAACTCAATTTGACGTTGAGCTGAGACGGGCGCATATTCGGAAATTAAGGCTGAAAACAATTAACCTGCAAAGGGTTTGATAATTTGCTACTTCCTTATATGCAAAGCCGTTGTGGATAACGAAAAATCAAGCATTTTCAACGCCTTTTTCACATCGCCCTCGGCTCAACGTCTACAGCACTTACCGATGACCAGCTTCAATTAGCTTGGCAAGAATATTTTGATCAAACGCTTTGATACTTGATACCAACTGTTGCCAGTGTTGCCATTTTTCATGTGAGTAGGCGTGGTTCGGATCAAAGTTACAAACTTCGCAGAATTTCTTAAAGTCTGCGTTCCAATGAAAAGTGCAAATTCCTTCTAGTAAATAATTGATTTTTTGGTTGTCCATAGTTGATTGATATTTCGGTTTATGATTGTTGGTTCTACGCTAACCTTTGATTGAGGGCATACTCTACGTCGATTTATTTACGCGCTATGTGCTTTATCTACCATTACCTGCAGAAACTGCTGTTGAGTTGATATATTTCTCAAAATTTGAAACTTTCCAGTTTAATCCATGAACGCGATCGCCTATATTTGGTTTAGATGATACTCCATCGCACAACAGACAGTTTTCACACTGAATTCTGTCGTCTTCAGTATTACGACAAAGAATTTCATTAGACATCAAAGGAGCATTAGGAGCAGTAATTCTAAAAGTTCTCCAACCCCTGATTTGAGCTTCTTTCGCTTCAGCTTCGCTTTCTACCGAAGCCATTAAATATTGTTGCCAACGAGTATCGCAATATCTCCATTGATGGGTATATCCAGTGTATTTTTGAGATGCAAAAATAATCGGCTCCCACACTTCAATTGGTATTGCTGTCGGGTCTCCATAAGAGCCTATTCTAATGGGATAGCGATATCGTTTCAAAACTTCTATCTCGTGAGTGCTAAATTTTGGATAAGTCCCAGTTGCATACTTGCGGTAAATATTATTGGTGGGTAACAAGTTTACGTAGCAGCTACCCGAATGACTCAACTTTAAAGGGCAGTTACCGCAAATGCCTATGTCTAAACCATTTTTGGCAGCATCTGTGGGGACAAATTCTTGTTGCAAAATCCAAGACTGAATTAATCGTCCAGTTTTACGATTGGATGTATGGAAAACAAATCCTGTCAAAATCAGAACTATTGGTGAACCGTTAATCAAAGATGCTCCTTCCCAAACAATGTAGCTATTTTGTAACATAGTGATGACAGAATCTGATTGAATTTTTGTGAATTGATTTTTTTTGAATTAATGAAGAGTTAACCAAACTTGTGACACTAAAAAGGGGAGAAACAATATTTTCTCCCCTTGTTTTGACTTTATTCTTCAACTTGTCATTAGGTGGTGAAAGAGTTTAATTAATCAGAATTGAAGCTTCGCGCCAGACAACTCACATTTTATTGACTTCATTAACATTCACTCTCTCCACTTTTTTGAGATAAGTAGGTCAACCTAAAAAAACGTAAGATAGGGAGAAGACAGCAATAAAGTGATAACCGATGCCTGCGCCGCTAAGAATAACGCTGACCTCTGAAGAAGACCGTACACTCAAAGAACTCAGTTGTGCGCAACGAGTGCCTTCAAGAACTAAGCAAAGAGCGATTGCCTACGGCAGAGCTTCGCTTAACGCTTTAAGACTAAACGCTTACGGTTGGAATGTTCCAAAGATTGCGCAGTACTTAGATTGGGCAGAGCAAACAGTGCGGCAAACGATCAGTCGCTGGCACAAACATGGTTTGGGAGGACTGTGGGAAGCGCCCGGACGTGGAAGAACACGACGTTGGAACCAGGCCGATTGGCAGGCACTCTTTGCAGTGGCTTGCAGAACCACGGCGATACAGTGCACGGCAGTTGAGCCAGAAACTAGCGAGTGAAAGACGAGTGGAACTGGGAGCCGAACAAGTCAGACGGGTATTAAAAAAAAAGGGTGGTACTGGAAACGGCTGCGTTACAGTCCGCCTGTAACCCGAAACCCAGAATATCTCCAAGCCAAGCTTGAAAGTGGGAATTACTCAAGCTTTGGGCACAATTAGGCGTTGTGTACTTGAAGTACCTGGATGAATCTGGTTGCTATTGTACTAGTCCCACAAGTTACAGCTACGGACGAAGGGGAGAACAAAAATGTATCCGGCAACCACGCCGACGGGGTAGGCGTATCAACATCTTCGGTGTTTGGGAACCGAAGGTTCGTTTTGATTATGCCTTAATGGTTGGGACACTCAAGACACCAACCTATGTGCAACTAATGGACTGGCAGGCAGCAATTGCTAAACATCGCTTGCATAAAACAGGACAAATCACCGTGATCATTCACGATAATGCGTCTGTTCATAAAAGCCATCTTGCACGTCAGCACCATCAACGATGGCAACAGCAGGGTTTGTACATCTTTTTTCTGCCGCCTTACAGCCCTCAAATGAATCGTATTGAAGATGAATGGTTGCATCTCAAACGTGACGAGCTTGCAGCTCGAGTTTTTGAGGATGAATATGAACTAGCGTTAAGCGAAGCTCTGCCGTAGGCAATCGCCATTATTGAGGGTATAGAAAATAGAGCCGTGCAAGGTCAGTTTCAAGTTGAACGTTTTATGTTTAATTAGGTTGACCTACTTAGAAGATTAGCACTTATACGTTCAGCATATTCTTGTCTACGTTGCCAAGACATTCGATCTTGCACTATCAAGTCTTCAAGGCTTTTACCAAACTTACGGTTAGCGTATTCAAGCAATTGTTCTAGGGAGTATCGCTTTTCTTCAAGTTTGCCAAAATCACTTGCAAAGCGTTCTTTAAAATCATTCCAATTGAAAGTTTCTTTGAGCGATCGCTTAGCGACAAGGCCACAAAGAGAGCGAATAGAATAGTAAACTTTTGAATATACACGTTCAGAGTAGTTGTTAACGGCATACTCACCTAAGATTGAATCATCAATTGGTTGAAAAGCAAGAGTAGAAGATTTACGTGATGCCATACAAAATACTCCAAAAACTTCATGAACAACAGGGCGTTAGCCTACAGATTGGCTGCTATTTACGTATGTAAAGATAAATTCACCACCAAGCTGAATCATCGCAGTCAGCCATTAAGTCTTTGTTCTCGCAGTGTTGCTGGTAATCAATCTCCAGTTGTTGCAAGTCTGCATCCATTGCTAGTTTTTGTACTTCCAGCATTATTTCTTTTAAATGCTTTTCTTTACTTACACCTGAATAGTAAATCTTGATAAATTTGTCAGCTTTGCCTATGAACATTTCAAGATTAGTAACAAATGTCTGTTCAAAATCTATCGCTTCAATCATTATTTTTATTCCAGTCAAAATTGGATGGTTGACATTAGTACTCATTTGGTAACATCAAAACTCTCTGAACCAGGTAAAGTTTGATGCTAGATAGTGAGAAGTCCGTGTACTCAAGTTCTTGTCGTAGAATCTCCTTATCTGTATCCCATTCACAAATCAAAGTGCCTGATTTTCCCTTGACTAACAAATGCCAAATCTGAAAATATTGCAGCTTGGTATTAGACAAAAAAGTCTGAGTTTGATGCGAGGCAATTGCATCTATTAGCCAATAGGCTTCGGCAGTATCAGCGAGGTATTTAACTCCTTCTGTAAACCCGATGCCTAGCCAATGTTTGTAAATAATATCCGAACCAATAAATTGCTTGAGATCAGCAGTTATTTCATCCGGCTTTTTCATAATGTTTTGCTCCTAATTCCTTTCATTTGTTTCTTAGGCGTTAGCCATGAGCAAATAAATTTTGGTGAAGGAAGTATCACCAAAACTAAGTGGTTCTTATTGATTGCAAATAGGATATTTATCGCGTGAAAATTTCTTGAACTGCTACCAAATCTTCTTCAACCAATTCTTCGCAGTATCCTCGTGGAGAATCTAGAACGACTGTGTAATTCCAGGTACTTCCTGAATAATCATCGATTCGCAGTCCTGTAACTTTGCCTGTCGCCCATTCTTGGGGATTACAATTGCTTTTGATTGCAACGCGCTGTTCAAAAGTATATTTAGGTGAGAGCGCTTGATTGTGAGTGAAGGTGATTGTTATGGTGTTCATGGTTTATTTAACGCAACCTTGGACGTCAAAAGATAAGATTCATCGCTCACCTTCCGGCGTAAGCCGCTTGAATCTTATGTTTAAGAATGTTAACCTGTTCTACTATTTTTTATTTTCTTTGATGCGAATTAGAGGGTTTTACCCCTGATTCGCCAGCAGTATCCTTGTAGGCATGGTTTGCGCACAACTAGAAGTCATTGACAACTCTTTAGTTTTCCTGCGCCATCAAGAATAGCGGTTATCTCGTAGGTTTTGGACACTTTTCCCAGATGGTGCTTTGTGAATAGGTAATAGGTTGCCATTATTTACCTCTTGTTCCCAGTCGAAGATGATTTGATTTACATTTCCCTTTTTAAAGTAGAGGTTTTTATCAATGATGGCTGCGATGTGGATGACACCGTGTTCTTTGGAATAAACTTGTGTGTTTGGTTGTAACCATTCAGGATGCGTCGTCAGACAAAATTACCTGCTTGCTATTACTTAGCAGGCTGGCGTTAGTCAAAGTGGTGGTTTTTGTTATTGCGGTAGATACTGTTAATAGTTATGTCTAAAAAATTTGCATTATGGAACCAATACAAAAGCAGCAGGCTGAATTAATTATCCAGCAAGCTCTCAAGGAAAATTTTACCGATAACGAGAAAGTTGTTTATGATGATTTCATTGTCGAAGCTGGGGTGAAAAACCCAGCCGAGATGAATGAGACAGATGTTGACACCCTAATTAGATATCTTCATGCTTGCGAAGCATCTAATGAATTTGTTATTAATGTAATAAATCGTTTGACGCAAGTCGCTCCTGCTTATGTCATGACGAAGCTTCTCAATAGCGATAATGACGGAGATGGTGTACCTTTGTACCAAGAATTGCAGCTTGGGACAAAGGCTACTGAATTTGACACTCCTTCTGAAATAGCAGTTGCGGGGCACAGGCAATATCAGCAGTTTTTTCCAACTCAGAATAGTGATGTGGAGTTGTAAGTATAACCCAATGTGGTTGCTCCCAACTGCATTAGTTTGTTACCTTGTCAACTATCTTGAGTTATAAAATACTTATGGAGCATTGAGTGGAGGTGCATGATTTAGGATATGGTTCTTATGGAGAAAACAAGAGGATTTTTGGGAATTAATGCCAACCTCTCGTGACAAAGATATTGCAGTTTTATTACTGGATGCTGAAAATCTTCAATTGACGGCAGATATGGAAGCGTTTTTGCAGTCGCGATGCTCTTACCAAATCACTTGTAAAATAGCGTTTGCTAATTGGCGGGTGCTGGGGAATACAGACCAATTATTGCATGAACGAGGATATGACCTCATCCAAGTGCCAGGTGCAAAGGACGCAGCAGATGGGAAAATGATTGCTTTTGGGTGTCAGTTGCGCGAATTTTATCGTAAAGCCAAAGCGGTATTTGTTTGTTCATCAGATGCTGTAATGCTAAGTCTATGCAATTGCTTGCTGCAACAAGGATTAGAAGTCTATCGGGTGGTGAGGCATGATAACCAGGTTAAAGTGTCGAAATACCCAGAAAATGGGGTAGCGGTTTTTGGTCAACCAACTGCAACCGTACTAGTTACTACTCAAACTGATGACCCCAACCGAGCGGTAATTGAACGGCAGTTAGTAGATATTATTCAGGATGTTGGTGCTGACAAAAAATCCATTGCCTTATCGGATTTGGGTCAAGAATACTTGAAGCGTAACGGTGAGGCAATTACCAAAGCGTTGACTCGCTTGAAACTAGTACAGCACGGCGTAAGTTAACCAGGTATTACTGTGGGAGAATGAGTAATTAGATTAAAAGTAGTTTTTGCTGAGAAGCGGAGAATTAGGATGTGGCAGGATTAGCTCCAAAACAATTAAACTTAAGCGATGGCGATCGCTCAGAACTGCAAGAGTTGGTAAACCGACACAATACAGGGCAACAAATAGTACTACGTGCAAAAATAATTCTTCTAGCGTCAGAGGGGAAAAATAATGGCGAAATTGCTCGAACATTAAATATAAGTCTGGATATGGCTCGTTTATGGCGAAACCGATGGTTTAAAACTAGCGATAAAAAGTTGCCTACTTTTGAGAGACTACGAGATTCGGAGCGTATTGGGGCACCAGTAAAATTTAGTATGGAGCAAGTAATCAAACTGTTTGCCCTTGCATGTTCAAAACCCGAAGACTACGGACGACCAATAAGTCATTGGACACCAAGAGAACTAGCAGACGAAATTATAAAGCAAGGGATTATTGAAAGCATATCTGTCCGCCATGTTGGAAGATTACTAGAAGAGGCAGAACTTAAACCCCACCAGAGTAGTTACTGGTTAACCCCCCCCTAAGGACGAAGAATTTGACGTAAAAGTTGAAGATATTACTGGTTTATACATAAGTGCGATTGAACGTTATCAAAACGCAGAGCGTACAATATCAATTGATGAAATGACGGGTATTCAAGCTACAGAGCGTCTAGAAAAAGATTTACCGATGCGACCTGGTAAAGTTGAAAGAAGGGAGTTTGAGTATATTCGTCACGGTACACAGAGTTTAATTGCTAATTTTGATGTCGCTACTGGTAAGATTATCGAGCCTACTTGTGGAGATTCTCGAACAGAAGTTGATTTTGTTCTCAATATTCGTCGAATCATTGAAAGTGAACCCAATGCTAAAAAATGGCATCTAATCATGGATTGTCTGAATACGCATCAGTCTGAATCGCTGGTTCGTTTGGTTGCAGAAAAAGAAGGTTTGAATATCGATCTGGGTATTAAAGGAAAAAGGGGAATACTCAAATCCATGAAATCCCGTGCTGCTTTTTTAAGTGACAAAACACATCGAATTGTTTTCCATTACACCCCTAAACACTCTTCTTGGCTCAACCAGATTGAAATTTGGTTCAGTATTTTGGTTCGTAAGTTACTTCAGCGTGCTAGCTTCAAGAGTCAGGATGACCTAAAAACCCGAATTCTTGAATTTATCGACTACTTTAATAAAACAATGGCTAAACCTTTTCAGTGGACATATAAGGGTAAAGTGTTAGCTGTCTAATACTTGGTTTATTTACGCCGTGCTGTACTAGGTGGTGACCTCAAAAAGTTTGTCAGTAATTCTAAACTTTTGAAACTACAAAAAGTTAATAAGGTTTTTAAGGTTACTCTTGTTTAAAAGGCGTGAGTGCTGTTGAAACAACTAATCGGGTAATGAGCGATCGCCCGTTCTGCGCTGCCGTGTTCTGGAAGAACAGGCTCCTCCAAAGCTCCACTTTGGGCAACAGGGCGCTAAAACGCAAAGCGCTCCCTATGCCTACGTCACGGCTGCGCCTATCGGGGAAGCGATCGCCATCGCTCTAAATGCTACTGCCATCTCATAAATTGAAGGATTGACTGTAAACTGTACCCATTACCCATCATCCAACTGGCGTTACTATTACTTATTACTAACGGTTATATTGTTTCTATGTAGCTGAGGATAATATTCATTGTATCTTGAGTACTAATTTTATACTGTGCTGCAAGCTTATTGATATTAGCTTCACCAGCAGCATGGGCTTTGATAATTGCCTGAATAATGTTTTGTGGAATATTAATTTCACGAGTTTTAACAACTGGTTCGGGAAAAGTTTGATCAATGAAAATTTCTTTTTTTCTTAGTAAATGTATCTGATGATAGCGTTCGTTTTTGGATATCCACTGACAATTACCTGGAGCAAAGTCTCCTTCTGGCGAGATACGCGATATGACTGTACCATTGGGTGCGAGTCCCATATCTTTTAGAAACTGGGTAAAGTTGTTGCGCCAGGATGCATCAACTTCAATTCCACACCCACCATGATACTTATACTGATGGTGGTTTTTGTTGTAGCAGATGCGCTTGATATGTAACCAGGAGTTATACTCGTGGCTTTTGCAGCGACTGTGAACAGTTTTGATAGTCTTAATGTTTTCCCGTCGCAAGCAACCACAACTTTGTGTCAGCCCTCTTTTTAGGCTATTTTTGCTAATATACTTTTGAGTACCGCAACTGCATTGGGTAAGGAGTAGTAGTTCACCCCTTTTCCCTTTAGCTTCTACATCGGATATAACTGTTAGTCTTCCGAAAGTTGCTCCAGGTGGGATGGATTCTTTTCTTTTGTTACAACCGCAGTTGGTTGACCGACCATTGGTGAGGGTATGACTGTAGACAAGTTTTTGGGTTCCGCAATCACATTGACATAATACTTGCTTTCCTTGCTTGCCTAATACAGTCCAGCTACCAAATTTTTCACTTATATCAATGATTGTTTTGTTTGTCTCCATAACTAATTATAGTTTTTCTATTATCTTTCTTAAAAAAAGTAATGAAAATTCTTAATTAATTTACTTAAATTTTACGTATAGTCTCTCAGAAAAAATTATTTTTTTTGTAATTATATTACTGCTGTAAGAAAGATGGTAGTGTTTTAACGGAATAATTAAATAACTACCACCATTTCTTTACATATACAAGTTTTCTAAAGCAGAACTTTCGCAGTTTACGTTAAAAATTAACTGTTTAATTGCTATTAGGATGTTTAATGTTATCAACACAAGTGTGATCACTTTTCATATAAACGGGTCAATAGTCCGAAGATTAATCATTGTTGAAATTTTATGTCAAAATGACCCCAGGAATATGCTTAATCCAATCACCTAAGCACTCTGTTAGATCCAGTCCTACCGCTTTGGCAGCTCTAATCAACGTGTCTAAGGGTACGCCGCTTCTAAAAATCTACGCAAATCTGTGCAATAATGCTCAAATCTATGTAGAGGGAAGTTAGCGGTTTATCTTCCAAGAAATCATCTTTAGCACCATTCGCGTAGCGTGTCCGAAGGACATAGCTTGCTCTGGACAGATTGCTCCGTCCATCGCTTGACCAAAGACTCCCAGTTAGAGATAGCATAAAAGTTGTGACGCTTAATGCTAGATTTCTTTATCAGATTATTCAGTTGATTCCACAGGCTCCATACGTGCTTTCCATCCTTCACAGATAGATAGGCGGTTATGGAGCCTGGAATATTTTCAGTTAGTCGCATAGCACGTCGTGCAATAGCCATAGCAGCAGCTTCATCACTGGCTAAACCATACTGACGTGCATACTTCACCAAGCCAATAACGCTGGTGTAGGCAGGATTTACTTTCATCAAGTAAATACCACGATTACTCAAAACGCTTTCGAGTAGTTCATAAAATCGGCTATATGCCCAACCGGAAAGCATCCGAGCATATTTTCTACCACGTTCTCTAAGTTGCTCTTTCTTGGTAGAAAAGTCTAATTCTTCACAGACAACAGGACAGGCAAATGTGTCCGCTAATGTTGCTAATTGCAAGCAAGCATCAACAATCTGAGCGTCCTGTTTGCCTGATGGCAGCCCCATTTGTAGCGGAATTTGTCCATGAACTTTCAGGTTGCCATCGCGGTCAACGTATGCCCAACCGATTGAGCCAGGATTCATGTCAATTCCAATGCATCCATAAGCAGAATGCCTGGAGACACGTTTTACTGGCGCTGGAGTGAACTGTACTGCTGCATTCCACTTGCCGTTCTTGCGGTAGAAATGCCATGTCTTAGAACCATCTTTAGGCAATCTGTTAATGTTACGGTCAAAGCTACCTAATCTGGTTTGAACATATTTTTCAAACTTTGATTCTAGGCAAGCAGGCACACGAAACTTGAGGTATTCACCGTCCCATTGACAAACCTGATTTCCAAACGATTCATCTTTAGAGCCAACTACAAACACTTGGTTTCTAGGAATAACTGTTTGAATTGGCGCTGTCTTTAAATGCTCAATCTGTTGACTTAGTTGGTAGGCACGGCGCTTCTTGTTGTGAATTTGGAAACGTAGGTTCTGCCAATTCGTATCACGAAATTGAATGGAGCAGGACAATGAAAATCTGCATCCTGCTTTGCTATTCTGCCAATTCTTATTGTCGTAAAACTTTAATGAATCTGCTAACTTTTTCTCAGACTTAGTAATCCAAGAATTGATAGACTTAAGCTTACCTTCTAACGTTTTAATATGCTGTTTTCTATGCTCTTTCGATGCCTCAACAGCACCTTGAGCATGACTAATTACACCATTGGCATGACGCTTTGAAATACCATAAGTCGTTTGTAAATGCGTGTTCCAACTTGATTTGTTGAACTTTTGACCAGAAAGAATGAAGCTGACTGTCTCACACGCTGCTTTATGGAATACCAGACTGTAAGCAGTCAAGAACATCTCAAACTCTGTGATTCCTAAACTATTTAATTCTTCTGCTGGTGTCGGTAATCCTTTAATATACGTGAGAGTTGCCATTTATTTCACCTCGCTGGGTCTAACACGTAAGAAAATGTTAGCGAAGCGGACCGAAGGTCGGCAGCCTTACTAAAATGAGTACCCGCATATCGTTGTATATGATATAGGATACATTCAATTATATGGGCATTTCGGAAGAGATGTATCTCATCTATCTTGCGATTTTGACTTGAATAACAGAGCGATCGCTACGTATTAGAAGCCCATCTGGAGCGCAGCTTGGTGTGGGCGATAAGCCGGGCTTGACGCGTTGCATTCTTCGTGTCCCCTTGGGACGAGCGCGTATCGCAAGGAAGGACAAGAGGGTCGATAGTTGATGGGTCAATTATCGAAATTTACTCCTAGGTTAACTCCAAGCACCTTTTCGATTTTACGAAGAGTTTCTTCAGGTAAAGCATTCCTGACTCTTTCTGCTTCAATGTCATACCAGTAGACACGCGATATACCAATTTCGGCGCAAATAACCTCTAAAGAGCGCTCATCAGCTTCTCTTGCCTCTTTTATTCGCTGCCCTAGTCCGGGAACTTCCTTGTCCACTGTTCGCCTTACTTTCATTTGAGTTGCAATCACAAGCTTTAACACTCCACTTGTAAACTATTAGCTACCACTTTACTGTAAGTTGTTAGCTAACACTTGTAAGTTGTTAGCTAACAACTTACAATGAGAAGTACTAGAAAGGCGGTTCACTTTCCACAGAGCACCGCCTCTCTCAATAACCCTTAATTAAAGGTTTGATTCATTATGTCTCACTTAACGCTCGACAATCAAGCTCTAGCTCAACTTGAACTATCCACATACCTTGCACAGCAATCGTCCGATACTGCACACTACGAAATTGATTCTACTGATGACATATTCGGCAAACTCTACCGCGTATGGGGTGGTCAACTAGGAATCAACTGTTTCGGTACGTTCTATCAAAACCTCGACGGTTTTTGGGTATCGCAACCTTGCTGCATAGACGAGCGTCAACAATGGCGCACCAGCGATGAAGCAGTCGCAGCCATAGTCAACGCATAGAAATAAAGAAGTCATCAGTCAGTTGTTCTTTGAGCAACTGGCTATTCTTGCTGTATGGAGCCAGACCAGTGATTTTTACACGAATTGAACTTGAAACCAAAAGCCTTCTAGAATTGACAGCCTTGTGTAATCAATACGGATTAAAGGCACACGATGACCCATTACTCAGGGCTTCTTGGTCTACTGTTTTGCTGTCCTTTCCCCACATCGCTATTTCACAAATGCAGCGTGAGGTGGGACTTAAGTACCTTGGACGCGATGGCATCGAGTCTTTAATAGTTGCCTATAACGCTCTTGGGTTGCCCACTCGCGAGCAAGCAGCCTTAATTAAAGCTTCCTCGCAAGGGCGGACAATGCCAATGCCATATAAATTGGAACAGCACAAGTTATTGGCATTGTATGAAGCCAAAGTGAATCTCGACAAAGCGATATCTCTGCTGAGTTTCTAGTGACGACCTTCACACGCCAACTGGCACACCAATGCGCTTATTGTTAGCGCAACGTAAATTGAGATTACCGCACCTGAAAATAAATGACTCGACAGCCTCATGACCAGTTCGCAAAGCAGTATTTGGAAGAGTTACTCTCGCCTTTTGGAAAGGTAGAAGTCAGTCGTGAAGTGACTGATGAAGTCCGACAAGTAGACATTCTATTTTCCCCCACAGCATCACCTGACGCTGACCCGCAGTCTTTAGGATTGCTTGGTAGTATTGCAGCGAGTGCCTCGTTGTTAGAACCCTTTCGCAATCCACCAAGCAAAACAGAAGTGAGAAATTGTATCCTGAAGCTATTTTCCGTGTACGGAGAGTTTCAGCGCAAAGCAAAACGAGAAAGTACATCTTTGCCAGAAGATAATTTACCTCGTCTCTGGATTTTGGCACCTTCTGCTTCAGCGGCTTTGCTGGATAGCTTTGGCGCTAGACTAGAGTTAGAAAACTGGTCGTCAGGTATTTACTTTCTACCTAAGTCTTTTAGGACGGGGATAGTGGCAATCAACCAGTTACCAGTTACAAACGAAACACTCTGGTTCCGGCTTTTAGGACGGGGAACAGTTCAACAGCAAGCGGTTAGAGAACTGATTGCACTTCCACGCCTAAACCCTTTACGTCGCAACGTCCTAGAACTGATTTTTAATTGGCGTGTGAGCGTAGAGGTTCAGGAAAATTTAACTGAAGAAGAGCAGGAGTTGATTGTGAATTTATCAGAAGCTTATCGGGAAGCCAGAGCGGCGGCTGTACAAGAAGGACAGCGTTCAGTTGTAGAAAACTTGCTCAAAGTCAAGTTTGGTTCTCTGGATGACGAACTGTCGAGAGTCATTGATGTTTTGCTACAGTTACCACCAGAGGAGTTTGCTAGAGTACTACTGCAATTGCCTAATTTATCCCGTGAGGGATTATTAGAAAGGTTTGCAAGAGGAGGGAGTTGATAAGATTTTTGTTTGAGTGATCAGTTAATGAAAGCGATCAGCAATGCTTCGGCTCCCTACCGGAGCATCGCACCTTTAATTGAGAATTTTTATCAGAATGAACCGCTCTGGATGATAGATTGAATCGCAATTTCCGAAATATCACCAAGCCCTTCGGGCAGGGAACAGGGAAGAGGGAACAGGCAACAGTAAGAAAAAAACCTGCCCGAACATTGGGTCCCAAGCCCCGCTCCTTATGGTATGAAAAGAAGAAAAAAATTGTTTCGAGACACGTAGTGCGTCCCTTGCGCGTGCCCGCAGGGCTTTGAAACAAGGTGTCCTTGTCCAAATCCCCTAACTTAACTGCGGGGATTTTCCTGTTGCCTGTTGCCCGTTCCCTGTTCCCTTTTGAATTTCATAGTTCAACTCCTCCCGACTTAGCTTGAGGTGCAGTTGCGGTGACAGTTTGGCGTTGGGGAGAGGGGATGTGTTCTGTAGGAGTGTACTGTATTTTGATTTCTTGAGTGCGCCATGCTCGTAAGTCGTTCATAATATTTTTAAGCCCAACAAAATCGACGACTGTTTCTCCTTTCTTTTGGGCTTCATTTGTCTTATAGTTTAAAATCTTAAAGTACATCTCCCGCTGGTCAGCAATTGGTAACTTGCCGTCGTTGTCCTTTATCCGCTGAAGAATTTCTTCATTACCCTGGTTCATCGCCCCTCCCCAGTCAGGACCACCATACTTGACCATGTTTGCCCATTCCTCGGCGATATATGGGTGAACCTTAACGGGGATATCACCAGCCGTTTGTATTGGTTGTTCCTTGGGAGGTGCGGCTGCAGCTGTAGGTTGTTCATTACCGAAGATTTGTTCCAAGTTAAGTTTTTGGGCATTCTGGGCAATAAACTTCACCCGGTTGATATCGTAGTCAGAAATATTCATCTTACTGACTTCTTTGGTGATACCAGCTTCGGTTTTGGTTAGGTCAAACCGGACTTGTTCCTGGGTTCCCTTCTCCTCAGTGGTTTTAAACAATTGCAGGCTTGCTCGATTGTTTTCTCTGTCACGCGATCGCCTAATGGTAAACTCACCTACCGTAAGTTCTTCTTTATCTGCTTGGAGGAGGACGTTGTTAAGGGTGAGCAACATCTCGTTTTGTTTAAATACTTCCAGGGTTTTAATTGTCCCAGCAGGTGCTAAACTCCCAAGTGAATTTGCGACATCGCGGATATCGGCATTGCTAAGGTTGGGCAGTTTGCCATTATCATTTAGGTGTTCTGCCACCATGAGAAACTCCTGACGTTCCACTGGTAACATCTCAATGGGCTTTTTCGTTATTTTGAGTTCTTTCTTTTTATTGAGTTTGAACTCCATCAAAGAGTTTTCCCATCCAGATAGTTCATCACTGCGGCGGTGGATGCTGATGGTATCTCCACAGGCGCGAATCACAAACGCATCGCTGCGGTAAATACGCGATCCATCTTGCTCAAGAGTGCTGTATTTTTTTAACATTGCCGTTGCAGTTTCAGCAATGTCCTTATTTTCACCGTTGTAGCGTTCCAAGAGTGCTTGCTTGTGCTTAATCTGGTAAATAGGTACTTCAACCTGACGCGCCCATTGCTGTGCTGCTGGTTCCACCCCTTGGGATAGTCGCACCTCTTGATAGGTAAATTCAGGTGCATATCTCCTTCGATTCTTGGTTTCCAACTCTTCTGGTTCTTGTGCAAAAAATTGATTGCGGTTTGAATTTTCATTGACCTCGTTTTCAGTTTTATTTTCCGATTTTTTGTTACTAGTAACTGTCTCTTGGGCTTGAGAGTTTGGTTCAGTTTGTGCTATTTCTTCTTGAGAATAATTGACTACATCATCTTCAAAACTATGACTTGATTCGAGATTCTCTTCAGGAGATGAGGTGCTTTCAGGTGACTCAGTTCTCAGTGAATTTTCTTCTGTTGCAGCGAAATTCTCACTATCAGATAATAACTGTTTTGTCTCGGAGTGATTTTTGATGACTTCAGAAGATGGAGGTAATAGCTTAACGAGTGGAACGCTAGCTACATCTATGATTTCATCCTGACTCAGTATTTCGGTAACGAGATTAGTTGTACACTTACCTTTACTATCTTGTTCGTAGATAACGATTTGTTTATCCGAACCATCAGACTCTAAATAAGCTGTGATTTTGAGAGCACTTTCACTAGTTTGTTGATAATCACTACCTAAATCAGGTACATCTTCTACTAACCTGGTGACGATTATTTGTGCTTGATAATTAGTAAAAGGCTCAGTTTGTGTATTTGGCTCAGTTTCTACTGTGTATTGACCCTCTCTGAATAAGTCGGGCATTAATACAATATTAGTTTCCTGATTGTTTTTTGTACTTGGGTTAGTTAAATCAACTTTCTCCCATTTATATGCACCAGGGGTGGATTCGTCGGGTACAAGATTATAGATGTCTTTGCCAATCTCAACTGCTATTTTACTTGCTTCTCGAGCTTCTTTAAGTTTTTCGAGAATGACTTTAGTTATCTCGGTAAGTGCATTGATGAGGATTTTGCTTAATTCTCGACTTGTTTTAATTACAGTATTGGCTGTATTTAAATACGATTCATTAATTTGAGTTTGTTTGGGGTCGAACATATGTGAAGAGGGAAGAATTTCAATACGGTTCGGTTATCTGTTAAGGTAAGCAGTTCTTGAGCAGGGGGAGCAGGGGAGGCAGGGGGGGGGAAGAACATGAAAAAATGGAATCATGGTGAAGAGAGTGGGGAAAGTAGAGGAGGGAAGAAAATGCCTAAAGAAGCAATTAAAGACCATAAAGATTTGGGAATTTACAAAATTGCCTTTGAAGCAGCAATGAGAATTTTTGAGCTATCGAAGAAGTTTCCTCTGGAGGAAAGATATTCATTAACTGACCCTCCGGGTTCAGCAGTCGCAGCCTACGGCTCGCTCCGCTAACATGGGGGAAACCCCCAAGACCGCGCTGCTTCACCAAATTCGGCGTTCATCACGTTCTGTATGTGCCAACATGGCAGAAGCGGGCGCGCAAACGTCGTTATGAGGCAGCATTCGTAGCTAAATTGAATGATTGTGTTAGCGTAGCGTTCCCGTTCGCCCTTGGCGTGCGCTCTGCGCATAGGGAATAGCTGAAGCATCTGAAACCCAAACATGGATTGAATTTGCTGTCAAATGCAACTACATGAATGTGGAGGCGGGACGAGAACTTTACAGCAATTACAATCAAGTTTTATCGGGTCTAGTAAATATGATTAATAATCCATTACCTTGGTTGATGAATCATTAATCTCCCCCTGCCTCCCCTGCCTCCCCTGCCTCCCCTGCTCCCTCTGCTTGCCTTGCATTTCATATTTAGAAAAAGCTCTTGTATGCATCAACTGGTAAAGGTGCACTACCTGCTTGTACAGGTGCTTGCGGAATTGGAAAGCGCTTGTTGACGGACGACACTCGCATATCTAAATCTTCTTGTGTTGGCTTTCTCTGGGTACTTTTTCGAGCAAGTTGCTTGATAATTGTATCCCACTTTGTATCGTTTTCTTGTTCGAGTGCAATGATAGATTTCGCTATCTTAATATTTTTTAATAGTGGGACTGAACCCTCATTTTGGTTACTATAACCAGGGTTGATAAACAAACATTTTCCAGGTGGTAATTTGAGAAACTCGGCTGGTTCAAATAGCTTGCGAGTCCGTTCTTGGTCACTGATAGATGTACTAGCTTTACCACCTCCTGTTGACCGAGATTTTTGTTTATATTTAATTTCTTGTTCGCCTAAATATGCAGAAAATAATCGTGCTGATTCTTCTTCACCAGGATTGAAAACAAACTTTGTACCGCACGCACCAAGAATTGCACGAGATATTTCTTTACCGTAAATCTTTTCAAGCTGACCCATATTTTGCCAACCTAGAATGCCACAAAATCCTTCGGAACGAGATTCGTTAAGCCATTTAAATAAGTCTGGAAGGAAGATTGATGGTAACTCGTCAAGGCATACTATTAGAGGGCCATGCTCTTTACGCTTTTTGGCAATACTGCGGGAGACTACCATGTGAAGGATACTAGTCATGAGAGGGCTGACAGCATCGCGGCGTTCTCGATCTAACCCGAAGATAATCATCTGCTTGCGTTTTACCTCCAGGGGAAGTGTAGTTTTACCGACAAAGCAGCCCAACGTACCCCTTGCCATAAACCGAGTGAACATCAATGAAGCGCCACCAGCAATGCCCGCAACAGTTTTCTCGGAACCTGCTGAGCTAAATAATTGACCAAAAGCTATTTTAATCCAAGGGTTTAGTTCTGCTGCCATCAAGCGTGCTACCATTTTTTCACTTGACACAATTGCAGCAGCAGTCATAATATCAGCATGTTCGCCGAACTCCTTGGTGAGCATGAGGATTGCTTGCGTTAGTTGGTCACCTGCAGGACCAAAGAATGCATCTTCAGACGCATTTCCAAGCAACCGGAAGTTTTTGTTAATCACTGTAGCTAATTGCCGTGCAGTTTCAGCATCGCTACTATCGCGTAAAAAATCAATTGGGTTACATACCTCTGATTCGGGGAATCCTGGTGCAAATACGTGTACGTCATACCCTTTTGATTTGGCGTAACTGGCGATTTTGGCTTGACTGGGGTACTTAAAATCGTATAGAACTATACCAAAGCCCTGGTCAATAGCTGAGTAAATCATTGGGTTGATAGCAGAGAATGACTTACCGCTACCAGGTGCCCCAATGACAGCCGTTCCGCGTTGGACATCAGGTACATAAAGCGGGACTCCTCCACTTCCCTTGGGCAGTTTTTGATTCTTGTCTTTATGTACTCCAATATACAAACTAGCGCTATCGCACTTAGGGAAAGATATCTGTTTGACGGCTTTTTTCTTAGCGCGAACAGATTCCTTTCTCCCACCCCAGTAGCTAGTTGCAAGTTTACCTTTTTTACCGCCACTAAACATTTGCAGAATGACGAGAGCTAGAATACCTCCAGCCAAGGCTAATCCTTGAGGAGAAAACAACCTATCTGTGTACTTGCTAAAGTCGTATGAAGATGGTTTTGCTTCTTGGTTAGTTTTGACTGGGACCGTTTTCGCTGTAGCAAAGTATAAATTTTTCATAAAAGGAGTCACGAGTCAAGGAAGAGGTAGAGGGGAAGGTGGGGTTCCCTTTGGGGAACTCACCGGCCCCCACGGAGTGGGGATTAGGGGCAAAGGGGCGGGGTGCAGGGGTTGGGTTAATCTTAGACAAAATTGCCCAACCTTAGACAAAGTACCCTAGAGAAAACCCTCAATTAGGGTTGCGGCGGGCGCGGTATTTTATACAATAACTATCTCTTGCCAATCTGATTAACCCGTGCCCGCCGCAAAGGTTGGGCAATTTTGTCCAGGTTTCATCAAGGGGGGAAACCCTCTCCCTTCTTCATAGCAGGGCTGTTTCATTCCCTGAAAGGCTTACATTGTCAAGTGTTTAGGAGATGAAAATTATGGGTGCAAAATTGATGAATGCGATACGCGGAGCGTCAAGCCTCCGGCTTATCGCTTAAACTCAATTTTTGCGCCAATATGGTAATTTTTCTCACATTCTTACTTACATATTTCTGGACGGTGCGATTCGTTGATATCTGAATCACGGTTAAAATCCGCAAAATAAGATATCCAGTCAATCATTTTTGACTGAACTCTAGACAAAAGATGTAGGTGAAAGCCCTATCCTCCAAGTTCAGGAGTGACTCCTTACCTGTCCACACCGAGCAAACTCGGAATTTTGCAGAGTGAAGCTGGAAGCAGGGCGCAATCAGACGGCAGTTATGGGCTGACACTGGCGCTAACAGGGAGTGTACAAGGTGAGACAGAACCTAAAAAAGCAACCCAAAGTAAAGCAGGGCATAACATAAAAACCCCTGACTTCGTTAGAGACAAAACCCCGTCGATGTTAGTCCAGCAAGCGACAAGAACAAGGGGTTCTAACGGTTGAAGTGGTTACACCTAAAATACACAAAACAATCTAATCTAGGGAACGAAGAAAAACGGGTTAGGAGTCTTGAGAAAGGTCGAAAACTCAGGTAAACCAGACGAGAGGTGTAAACCTCCTAACACGGGTAGGATACGGCGTAATTGCTGTAAGGTGTTCAGAAAACATTCTTAGGAGTCAGAGCATGATTAGACACAGTAGCAATACTAGTGAATCTTGGAGCAAATTACCCTGGAAGAAATTCCGGCGCAATTTATTCCGCCTACAAGTTAGAGTGTTCAAAGCAGTTAAAGCAGGAGACATGCGGAAAGCGCGGTCACTTCAGAAACTGATTCTGAAATCCAAAGCTGCACGGCTATTGGCTATACGTCAAGTAACTCAGCTTAATGCTGGTAAGAGGACTGCGGGTATTGATGGCAAAGCGTCCCTCAACTTTGAAGAACGCCTTGCACTTGAGGAACACCTCAAGCTCAATTACTCTAATTGGCATCATAACAGATTACGGGAAATCCCGATACCTAAAAAGGACGGAACATTCCGGACTTTAAAAGTCCCCACTATCACAGACAGAGCATGGCAATGCCTTGCAAAGTTTGCTCTAGAACCAGCACATGAAGCAACATTCCATGCACGGAGCTATGGATTCAGAACAGGACGCTCAGCACATGATGCACAGAGACAAGTCCTCAACAGCCTAAACTCCTACGCAAATGGAATAGAAAAGCGAGTAATAGAACTCGATATCGAAAAATGCTTCGACCGGATAAGCCACACAACTATCATGGATAACTTGATAGCACCAAAAGGGATGAAAATTGGTATCTTTCGATGCCTAAAAGCCGGAATACATCCCAACTTTCCAGAACAAGGAACCCCCCAAGGTGGTGTGGTAAGTCCCCTACTAGCTAATATTGCACTCAATGGAATAGAAAGTGTCCACAGGTATCACAACCAAGGGTCAAAGATAACCGATAGGACATCTCCTAACAAGATAATAGAACCAACCGTCCGCTACGCTGACGACATGGTAATTTTTCTTAAACCCAAAGATAATGCAAAAGAAATACTTGAAAAGATAAGCCAATTCCTAGCAGAAAGAGGAATGAAAATCAGTGAGAAGAAAACCAAGATAACCGCATCGACAGATGGTTTCGACTTTTTAGGCTGGCACTTCAAGGTACAGAACAACGGGAAAGTAAGAAGCACTCCCTCGCTGGAGAACTTCAAGAAATTCCGTCAAAAAGTAAAAACTATCGTCAACTGCTCTAATTATGGTTCCGAGGTAAAAGCTGAGAAATTAGCCCCCTTGGTTAGAGGATGGAGGAATTACCACCGCTTCTGCAAAATGGATGGAGCACGGTTCTCACTATGGTTCACCAGACGCAAAGCATTCAAGGTATTCAACAAAGAAACAAAGAATGACAGATGGTCATGCGCAACGCTGACTAACAAAGCATTCCCAGCAGTTTCTTGCTCCGAAAGAAAATATGTCATGGTCAAAGGTAACAAATCACCGTACGACGGAGACATCCAGTACTGGAGCGAGCGTAACAGCAAGCTCTACGATGGCGAAACCTCTAAAGCCTTAAAACGGCAAAACCATGCATGTGGTCACTGCGGCATGAAGATGCTACCAGGTGAAACAATCCACCTACATCATGTAGATGGTAACCACCAGAACTGGAAAGCAAACAATCTTCTAGCCATACATCAAAGTTGTCACAACTACATCCACATGAGCAAGGGGAAACCTTAGAACATCGGGAGCCGGATGCACGGAAACGGGCACGTCCGGATCTAACTGAGAGGGACGGAGCATAAGCGCGACTTGAAAGGTCGTTTAGAACGGAGAGCCGACTCTCCTAGAGAATTCACACTCTCTACCCTAATGTAAAAGACTTTCCGGAGTCCGGTCACGCCCAAGTAGGTAACGAAACAGGCGGAATGCAGACCACAAACGTAACCTTAACTACTAGCCCAAAGTGGTAAGGAGCAAGAGGGAGTTCTCCCAAGATGAACAAAAGTAAATTGATGTTTAAACTGCGTCATCGCACAGGGAGCCAAATCAGGCTGACAGGTTCCAACCAAAAGGTAAGTGGGTAGATTTATGGTTTTATGCTCTATAAATCGTGTGAATATAACTCCCACCGCAGGAAAGTCAACATCTAAAGGAGAATATACACTAAGCGAAACAACAAGGTAAACCCCATAGAGTCTATAGGATGTCGATACCAATAGTAAGCTAACCGCAAGGAAAGCAGAATCCTCTGGAGGGTAAAGGATGGAGTAAAAAGCAAAAGCCCGTTTGTAATGAACGAGATAGGGGTTCAAACTTTGCCCCTGACCGAAAGGAATAGCAGACTTACTCTGGGTCTTATGAGAAAGAGAAACTCACAAAGAAACTTAATTCAAGGACAAGTTAGATGTCGTACCTCGGTACAACAAACGGACTAAGAAAACCACTAGAAGATTGGAGCCAAATCAACTGGCGAAAAATCAACAAAGCGGTTAGGAATCTGCGTCAAAGAATCTTTCTCGCGAGAAAACTTGGTAACTGGCGGAAGTTGAGAAACCTCCAAAAGTTAATGCAAAGAAGCTACGCCAACCTATTACTCTCTGTTCGGAAAATCACTCAGACCAATAAGGGTAAAGCAACGGCAGGAATTGACAAAGAAATAATCAATACCCCAAAGCAGCGAGTGAAGCTGGTAAACAACTGGAGTGGAGGAAATCAAGATCCTACAAAACGGGTAATGATCCCCAAAGCCAACGGTAAGAAACGACCGCTCGGAATCCCAACCGTGCGCGACAGAATCGAACAGGCAATAATAGTCAATTCACTAGAACCCGAATGGGAAGCCGTATTTGAACCAAACTCCTATGGATTCAGGTGCGGTAGAAGCTGTCATGATGCCATAGCACAAAATTGGATAAGATTAAATGCAAGTCCAAATGCTAGAAATAACTGGGTTTTAGAAGCTGATATTCAAGGATTCTTCGACAATATTGCCCATGAATCTATCCTTAGACAACTAGGTAATTTCCCAAACAAAAACCTAATCAAAGGATGGTTAAAAGCTGGATTTATCTTTGAAGGGATATACAGCCCGACAGAAACGGGTACACCACAAGGAGGGGTTTGCTCCCCGCTCCTAGCCAATATCGGATTGCATGGATTAGAAACCTTTATAAAATCCACCAATCCAAAACTTGGAGTGGTTAGGTACGCTGATGATTTTATAGTCACAGCTAGAGACAAAGGAAGCCTCGAAAATGCCCAAATCCAGATTCAGCAATGGCTGTCAGAAAGAGGTTTGAATCTCAGTACGGAGAAAACGTTCATAACGTCAATGGCAGATGGTTTTGACTTCCTCGGCTTCAATCACCGCCATTATAATGGCAAACTGCTTATCAAACCCTCGAAAAAGAAAGTCTTAGACTTTTGTAAACGAATCGGTCAAGAAATAAAAGCAATGAACGGATGTGAACAAGAGGTAGTCATCAAAAGACTGAACCCAATTCTCCGAGGTTTTGCTAATTATTACAGAGGTGTGGTTAGTAAAGAAACCTTTGAATATGTCAAAAGTAGAATATGGCAATACCTCTGGCGTTGGGCTAAACGTCGCCATCCCAACAAGAACACAAAATGGGTACGGAAACGTTACTTTCAGACCAGAAATCGCAAGAAATGGACGTTCGCTACATCTACTAGCGACCGCCGAGGCAAACAAAAGGATTTAATCCTATACCCGATAGCGTACACGCCCATCGAACGCCATGTAAAGGTCAAGGGGGAAGCATCACCGGATGACCCCTCACTCAAAGAATATTGGGAAAAACGCCACCAAAAATATGGTAAGAGCTACTGGGAGAAAAACTCTCGGAATTATAAAATCGCTCAAAACCAAGACTGGAAATGTACCTGTGGTGAACCATTATTCAATGGAGAGGAAATAGAAACCCATCACATCGTACCTGTTGCTCAAGGTGGACTTGATGACGTAAAAAACCTTCAGCATCTACACAAAGCGTGTCATAAGCAGGTACACACAAAATCCAAGTCAACTCGCTTGAAGTAAGGCTTGAGCGCAGTGAGTGCGAAAGTCTCATGCTGCGTTCTTAGGGGAGGGGAGAGCGGTGACGCTCGAACCTTACCCGACTA